>DASTGG010000212.1:0-3243 GCA_035719385.1 Usitatibacter sp. | reverse complement strand
ATGAGGCGGTTCATCTCGCGATAGATGGCGCTGCGCTCCGGGCCGTCGGGCAGGCCGAGCGACTTCTGGTAGAGCCGGTCGTACTCGGGCAGCTTGAAGCGCGACTCGTTGGACTGGTTGGTATTGGGTCCGTAGAGCAGCTGCAGGAAGTTCTGGGCGTCGGGATAGTCCGCGATCCAGGCGGAGTTCGCCATCTCGAAGTTGCCCATGCGCTTGTCGGTGAGGAGGTCGGCGAACTGCTCGCCCTGCGCGTCGATGCGGATTCCCACGTCGGCCATGGACTTCGCCCAGAGCTCGGCCAGCTGCCGCGCCTCCTGGCCGCCCAGCTGGTACTTGAAATGGATGACGAGCGGCTTGCCGTCGGGCTGCTCGCGCCAGCCGTCGCCATCGCGATCGACGTAGCCGTACATGTCCAGCAGCGCCTTGGCTCGCGGCACGTCGGGATCCTGCGCCGGGGAGCGAAGGTCGGGATCGTAGCCCACGACACCCGGCGGAATCGCCGACTGCGCGGGGATCGCCTGCCCCTTGCGGATCACGTCGATCTCGAAGTTGCGGTCGTGCGCCATCACGAGCGCGCGGCGCAGTGCCACGCGCTCGGGCGCGTAGCCGCCGACCGGGTTGGGCTGGCCGTTGACGACCTCGTCGATGTTGAAGACGTCGTACGTGAGCTCCGGCTGCAGCTCCTTGAAGACGCGCACGCCCTGCTTCTGCAGCGACGGCGCGAGCTTGCCGTTCGGAAGCACCTGGTTGATGAAGGGCGTGGGCGTCTCGTCGAGGAGGTCGTGCTCCCGGTTGAGGAACGCGAGGAAGCGCGGCTGCTGGTCCTCGATGGGATAGATCTCGACGCGATCCAGCAGCGGCAGGCGCTTGCCGTGCAGGTCGTCGATCACGCGGCGGTCCCACTCGTCCGCAGGATCGGCGTAACGCGTGTCCAGCTCGTAGCCGCGATGGTTGGGGTTGCGCTCGAGCACGATCTTCGCGCGGCGCACCCACTCGCGCAGCACGAAGGGCCCGGTGCCGACCGGATGCCCCATCGTGTCCGACCCGTACGCCTCGATCACCTCGCGCGCCACGGGCACCACGTTCGGCATCGCGAGCGTGTAGAGGAAGTTGTAGTCCGGCGCCTTGAGCCTGAAGCTGATGATGTACTTGTCGCGCACCTCGAGCCCGGGCACCTTCGCGTCGTAATCGAAGCGCCCGGACTTCTTCGCGCTCTCGGCGAGCTCGTCGAGGCCGACGATCTTGTTCTCGAACAGGAACTCGTAGGGACTGCGGTTGGCGGGGTCGCGGAAGCGCTTCACCGCGTACTCGATGTCCTTCGCGACGAGCTCGCGCCTCTCGCCCTTGAAGGCCGGATCGTCGGCGTAGTAGATGCCGGGACGCAGCCGGAAGGTGTAGCGCGTGCCGCCGTCCTCGGGCTCGGGAACGGCCTCCGCCGTGAGCGGCACGAGCTTCACCGGGCGGGCCAGGTAGTCGTAGGTGAGCAGCGGCTCGAAGAGGTTCTCGCACACCCCCACGGAATAGCGGTCGGAGATGCGCTGCGGATCGAAGCCGGTTTCCGCCACGGGGAACGCGACCCGAAGCACCTTCTTCTGCGCCTGCGCGCCGGGCGCGGCGAAGGCGAGGAAAAGGGCTGCGAGGAAGGCGGCGAGGCGAAGGGAGGACAAGGCTTGCGTGACGGACAAAACCCGTCAATTCTACTTGACTTCCCTCGCGCGACGGCCGGTGTCGATGTCGACGTACCTCAGCCCCTCGTGCAGGAAAGGATGCTTGCGCCAGCCCAGGATCCAGGGCTGCAGCACCTGGTTGCGCTTGCGGTGCACGTTGATCTTCCATGGGGCGTAGGCCATGACGATCCGCGCCATCTCCTGGTAGATCGCGGTGCGCTCCGGGCCCGGCGGCAGGAGCGCCGCGCGGTCGTACAGGGCATCGAATTCCCTGAGCTGGAAGCAGCCGTCGTTCGACGTGCCGCAGTTCGGGCCGTAGAGGAGCTGGTAGAAGTTCTCGCCGTCCGGATAGTCGGCGCCCCACGAGAGCTGCCAGCTCTGCAGCAAGCCCGCCTTGGCCTTCTTGCGGTTCTCGGGCCACTTCGCCACCTGCACCTCGACGCGGATGCCGACCGCCTCGAGGCATTTCTTCCACAGCTCGGTGTAGAGGCGGTCGTCCTGCGCGGGCTGCGTGGTGTAGATGAACACGAGCGGGCTGCCGTCGGGCATGTCGCGCCAGCCGTCGCCGTCGCGGTCCACGTAGCCGTACATGTCGAGGAGCGCCTTCGCGCGCGGCGGATCGTACGTGCGGCCGAGGTTGAAATCCGGGTCGTACCCCAGCACGCCCGGCGGCAGCGGCGATTGCGCCTCGATCGCGCCGCCGTTGCGGATGATGCGGATCTCCTCCTCGTTGTTGTAGGCGAGCGAGACCGCGCGCCGCAGCGCCACCTTGTCCGGCGTGTAGCCGCCCCACGTCGCGTCCTTCATGTTGAAGTACAGGTACACCACGTCCGGCTCGACGTTCGACATGACGCGCACGCCGCGCTTCTCGAGCCACGGCGCCTGCCTGCCGCCCGGAACCGCCATGTTGATGAACTCCGAGGGGACGTTGAGCCAGTCGAGCTCCTTGTTGAGGAACGCGAGCCAGCGCGGCTGCGCCTCCTCGAGGATCGAGATCTCGACACGGTCCACCATCGGCAGGCGCTTGCCGCGCACCTGCGCGTACAGCGCCTGCGCCTCCGCGTCGGCGGGATCGGGCTCGGCCTCGAAGTACTCCTCGCGGAAACGCGGGTTGCGCTCGAGGACGATGCGCGCCGAGCGCCTCCACTCCCTGAGCACGAAGGGGCCGGTGCCCACGGGATGGGCGCCGATGTCCGCGCCGTAGCGCTCGACCACCTCGCGCGCCTGCGCGCCCACGTTCGGCATCGCGAGGATGTAGAGCAGGTTGTAGTCGGGCTTCTCCAGGTGCAGCCGCAACGTGTAGCGGTCCACCACCTCGATCCCCGGAATGCGCGCGTCGTAATCGAGGCGGCCGTCCTTCTTCGCCTTCGCGGCGGCCTCCGAGACGCCGGCGATGCGGCCGTCGATGAGCCACAGGTTGGGCGACGAGACCTTCGGGTCGATGAGCCTCTTCAGCGCGAACTCGTAGTCGGCCGCCGTGAGCTCGCGCGGCTTGCCCTCGAACGCGGGATCGTCGGAGAAGTAGATGCCGCGCCGGACGCGCAGCGTGTACGTGCGCGCGTTGTCGGTGATCCCG
>DASTGG010000211.1:0-4050 GCA_035719385.1 Usitatibacter sp. | reverse complement strand
CCGAGGCCGAGGGGCTGGACAAGGTTTTCGTCGCGGCTGGTTTCGAGTGGCGCGAGCCGGGTTGTTCGATGTGTCTGGCGATGAACGCCGACCGTCTGGAGCCGGGCGAGCGTTGCGCCTCGACGTCGAACCGCAATTTCGAGGGCCGCCAGGGCAAGGGCGCGCGCACGCACCTGATGAGTCCCGCGATGGCGGCGGCCGCCGCGGTCACGGGCAGGATCACCGACGTGCGCAAGCTCCTCGCGCCGGCCGCCGCTGCCGGCGCACCCGGGCGGAGCCCCGCCTGATGCAACCGTTCACCACGCTGACCGCGGTCGCGGTGCCGCTCGACCTCGTGAACGTCGACACCGACCGCATCGTGCCCGCGCGCTTCCTGCGCCGCCCGCGCTCGGAGGGCTACCAGAAGTTCCTCTTCCACGACCTGCGCGAGGCCGATCCGGATTTCGTGCTCGCGCGCGCCGAATATCGCGGCGCGAGGATCCTCGTCGCGGCCGAGAACTTCGGCTGCGGCTCTTCGCGCGAGGCGGCGGTCTGGGCGCTCGCCGGATCCGGCCTGCGCGCCTGGATCGCGCCTTCCTTCGGCGACATCTTCCTCGAGAACTCCTTCAAGAACGGCGCGCTCGCGCTCGTGCTGCCGGTCGATCGCGTGGCGGCGCTGCGCGAGATGCTGAAGGCGTGCCCCGGCGCGCAGGTCACGATCGACCTGCCCGCGCAGACGGTCGCCTTACCGGATGGCAGCGTCGAGCGCTTCGAGGTGGATCCCTTCCGCAAGGAATGCCTGCTCGCCGGCATCGACGAGACCGACCTCACGCTGAGATACGCCGATGCAATCGACGACTACGAGCGGCGCCTGCGACAGGACACGCCGTGGCTCGCCGGCGCGATATCATTGTCGCCATGAAGGTCATCGGCATCGCGGGATTCAGCGGCAGCGGCAAGACGACGCTCATCGAGAAGGTCATTCCCGAGCTCGTGAAGCAGGGGCTGCGGGTCTCGCTCATCAAGCACGCCCACCACGAGTTCGACGTGGACCATCCGGGTAAGGATTCGTACCGCCATCGGCACGCCGGATGCGCCGAGGTGCTGGTGAGCTCGCCCGCGCGCTGGGCGCTCATGCACGAGCTGCGCGGCGCGCCCGAGCCTTCGCTGCAGGAGCAGCTGCGGCAGTTCGCCCCGTGCGACCTGGTGATCGTCGAGGGCTACAAGAGCCAGCCCATTCCCAAGGTCGAGGTGCACCGCAAGGCGGCGCGGGCGCCGCTGCTCTATCCCGAAGATCCGAACGTCGTCGCCATCGCGACCGACGAGCCGCTCGATACGCCGCTGCCGCAGCTCGACCTCGGCGACGCGCCGAGCGTGGCGCGGTTCATCGTGCACCATCTCGGGCTGGACCGCGCCCGGCTCGTCCGGTGAGGCATCCGTGGTGACGCTCCTCTATTTCGCCAGCCTGCGCGAGAGCCTCGGCATCGCGCGCGAGCAGGTGGCGCTGCCTGCCGGCGGCACGCCGACCGTGTCCACGCTCGTCGACGAGCTGCGAAGGCGCGAGGCGCACTGGAGCGAGGCGTTCGCGTCCGGCAAGCCGTGGCGGGTCGCGGTGAACCAGCAGATGGCGAGCCTCGCCACGCCGATCAAGCCCGGCGACGAGATCGCCTTCTTCCCGCCGGTGACCGGGGGCTGACCATGGCGATCGTGCGCGTGCAGGCCGCGGACTTCGACGTCGGGCGCGAGCTGGAGGCGCTCACGCGCGGGCGCAACGACGTGGGGGCGGTCGCGAGCTTCGTGGGGCTCGTGCGCGACGTGAACGACGGCCACGCCATCAGCGGCATGACGCTCGAGCACTATCCGGGCATGACGGAGAAGGCGCTCGAGGACATCTGCGCGCAGGCCCACGCGCGCTGGGACCTGCTGGCCACCCTCGTGATCCACCGCGTGGGGCCGCTGCGCCCGGGCGAGCGCATCGTGCTGGTCGGCGTGGCGAGCGGGCATCGCGGCGAAGCGTTCGCCGCGTGCGAGTTCATCATGGATTACCTCAAGACGCGCGCGCCGTTCTGGAAGAAGGAAGACACGCCCGGGGGCGGGCGGTGGGTGGACGCGCGCGAGAGCGACGACGCGGCCGCCGGCCGCTGGAAGTGACCTCGGCCCCGGCGCGAGCCGGGGCGCCCCGTCATCCCGAGCAGAAGATCTCGCGGGTCAGCGAGATCATCTTGAGGATCCGCGCGTCGGGGATCCGGTAGAACACCTTGTTGGCTTCCTTGCGCGCCTCGAGCAGGCCGTGGTCGCGCATGACCGCCAGGTGCTGCGAGATGTTGCTCTGCGTGGTGCCGACGGCCTCCACGATCTCCAGCACGGACAGCTCCTGGTTTCCCACGAGGCACAGGATCTTCAGCCGCAGCGGGTGCGCCATCGCCTGCATGGCGGCGCTCGCCTCGGCGATCTTCTCGCTGCGGCCGATGAGGTCGAAGATGTCGGCGCTGGCGGCGTTCCTTTTTCGGGCCATGCCCGACTGTAGGCCGCATATTAGGCGGCGTCAATATTAGGGATAGTTAATATTAGAGTTGACTAATATTGATCTGCCTCATAGACTCCGGCCGCATGAAGAGAGCCATCCGACCCACGGGCCGCCTCGTGCGCGCCCCCGAGAACTTCCTCGATCCGCGGCAGATCGCCGACGTGCAGGCCGGGCGGCGCGGCTTCCTGCGCGGCGCATTCCTCGCCGCCGCGGGCGTCGCGACCGCGCGCGCGGCGCGCGCCTCGCAGGGCGATCCGGCGATCCTCGAGCTGCCGGCCCACAGCAAGGGCCTGGGCCAGCCGGTGGCCGCGCGCGCCTACGGGGCGCCGTCGCAGTACGAGGCGAACCTGCAGCGCCGCCAGAGCCCCGGCCTCACGCGCGTGGCGCAATCCTCGGTCGCGTTCGCGCCGCTGCAGGGCTTCTTCGGGATCATCACGCCGAACGGCCTGCATTTCGAGCGCCATCACCAGGGCTGGTGGGACGTCGATCCGTCGAAGCACCGGCTGATGGTCAACGGCTTGGTGAAGGAGGAGCGCGTCTACACGATGGACGACCTCATGCGCCTGCCGGCCGTCTCGCGCATGCACTTCATCGAGTGCGGTGCGAACACCGGCATGGAGTGGGGCAACGTCGCGGTGCCGACCGTGCAGTACACGCACGGGATGCTCTCGTGCTGCGAGTACACCGGCGTGCTGCTCTCGACGCTGCTCGACCATTGCGGCTTCGACCGCCGGAATGCGAAGTACATCCTCGCCGAGGGCGCCGACGGCTCCGGCATGACGCGCACCATCCCGATCGACCGCGCGCTCGACGACGCGATGGTGGCGTGGGCGATGAACGGCGAGATGCTGCGGCCGGAGAACGGCTACCCGCTGCGGCTCGTGGTGCCCGGCGTGCAGGGCGTGTCGTGGGTCAAGTGGCTGCGCCGCATCGAGGTTGGCGACCAGCCGTGGGCGACGAAGGACGAGACGATCCACTACGTCGACCTCATGCCCGACGGCACGCACCGCCAGTACACCTCGATCCAGGAGTGCAAGTCCGTCATCACGTCGCCGTCCGGCGGGCAGGCGCTGCTCGACAAGGGCTTCTACAACGTGACCGGCATCGCCTGGTCGGGCCGCGGGCGCGTCAAGCGCGTGGACGTCTCGTTCGACGGCGGGCGCAACTGGAAGACGGCGCGCCTCGAAAGTCCCGTCCTGCCCAAGTGCCTCACGCGCTTCAACGTGGACTGGGAGTGGGACGGCGCGCCCGCGATCCTGCAGTCGCGCGCGATCGACGAGACCGGCTACGTGCAGCCGAAGATCAACCAGCTGCGCGAGGTGCGCGGCAAGCGCTCCATCTATCACAACAACGCGATCCAGTCGTGGCGGGTCGCGGACAACGGGGAGGTGAGCAATGTCCAGGTGGGGTGATTGGATCCCGGCCCATCGCCGCGTTGCGGCGGCCGGGATGACGGCATCGAGCGTTGCGGCGGCCGGGATGACGGCTTCCGTTATCGCCGTCGCGGCGTTGTTCGTCACCCCGGCGCAGGCCGGGGCCCAATT
>DASTGG010000210.1:0-3329 GCA_035719385.1 Usitatibacter sp. | reverse complement strand
TTGTTCGCACGCCGCGCCGCGTCGCTTCAGGCCTTGCAGCGCTCGCTGCCCGGCGCGAGCGAAATGTATCCCGGGGACGTGCGCGACCTCGCCGCCGTGGGCGTGGCCGCCGAGGACTTCATGGTGCGCCACGGCGTGCCGGACATCGTCATCGGCAATGCCGGCATCTCGTACGGCACGCTCACGGAAAGGCCCGAGGATGCGAAGGTCTTCCGCGACATCATCGAGACGAACGTGCTCGGCCTGCTGCACACGTTCCAGCCCTTCGTGAAGCCGATGCGCGACCGGCGCGCCGGCTGCCTCGTGGGCATCGCCTCCGTAGCCGGCTTCCGCGGCCTGCCGGGCGCCTCGGCGTACAGCGCATCCAAGGCCGCCGCCATCCGCTACCTCGAGGCGCTGCGGGTGGAGCTGCATGGAACCGGCGTGCAGGTCACCACGATCTGCCCCGGCTTCATCCAGACGCCGATGACCGCGCGCAATCCCTATCGGATGCCGTTCATCCTCACGGCCGAGGAGGCCGCGCGGCGCTTCGCGCGCGTGATCGCAGCGCGCAAGTCGTACGCGGTCGTGCCGTGGCAGATGGCGATCATCGGGCGGCTGCTTCCGTGGCTGCCGAACGCGCTTTACGACGCCGTCGCCTCGAGGCGGCGGCGCAAGCCGCGCAAGGCGGACTAGCAGCCTTTCTCGGGCGGGGCGGGGTGGATGTTGTCCACCCAGTGCACTTCCTCGGGCTTTTCGGCCATCGGGATGTCGAGGTTCACGACGACCGGCTCCTGGCCGCTGCGCAACAGCACGCACTCCAGCACGTCGGATTCGCTCGCATTGATCTCCTGGTGCGGCACGTACGGCGGCACCCAGATGAAATCGCCGGGCCCCGCCTCGGCCGTGTATTCGAGCCGATCGCCCCAGCGCATCCGCGCGCGGCCGCGGACGACGTAGATCACGCTCTCGACGGGACCGTGGTGATGGGCGCCCGTCTTCGCATTGGGCAGGATGTTGACCGTGCCCGCCCAGATCTTCTCCGCGCCGGCGCGGGCGTGGTTGATCGCCGCGGCGCGCGACATGCCCTGCGTCTGCGGCACGTTCGGATCGAGGTCCGTGCCGCGCACCACGCGCACGCCGTGCAGCTTCCAGTCTTCTCCGTGGCGCTCGCTCATGCCCGCCTCAAAGCTGTTCGGTCTCGCCTTGCGTGGGGCGCCACACCAGCAGCCTGCGTTCCGCGCGCGTGACGGCGAAATCCAGCACGAGCGCGAACGCGGTGAGCACGAGGATGCCGGCGAAGACCGTGTTGATGTCGAACGCCCCCTCCGCCTGGTGGATCAGGTAGCCCACGCCGCTCGCCGAGCCCAGGTACTCGCCGACCACCGCGCCCACGAAGGCCATGCCCACGGACGTGTGCAGGCTGGAGAACACCCAGGACGTGGCCGAGGGCAGGTACACGTAGCGCAGCAGCTGGCGGCGATTGGCCCCGAGCATGACCGTGTTGTTCAGCACCACGGGGCTCACCTCCTTCACGCCCTGGTAGACGTTGAAGAAGACGATGAAGAACACGAGCGTCACGCCGAGGGCGACCTTCGACCAGATGCCGAGCCCGAACCACACCATGAAGATCGGGGCGAGCACGACGCGCGGCATCGCGTTCATCGCCGTGATGTAGGGATCGAGGATCGCGGAGGCGAGCGGCGTGAGGCCGAGCCACAGGCCCACGCCGAGCCCGAGCAGCGAGCCGATCACGAACGCGAGCGCCGTCTCCTCGAGCGTCACCCACAGGTGGCGATAGATGGTGCCGTCCGCGAACCACGCCCACATGGCCTGGAAGATCTTCGCCGGCTCGCCGAAGAAGAAGGCGGCGCGGTCGGGGTTGTCCCATACGATCGGCGGCAGCAAACCCGGCTGCGTGAGCACCTGCCACACCGCGAAGATCGCGACGAGGACCAGTGCCTGCCAGAGGCGAAGGTAGCGGCGCATTCAGGCCACCCGGTTGCGCGTCTGCGCGTAGCCCTTGAGCACCTCGGCCTTCATCGAGTGCCAGATGCGGTCGTGCAGCTCGATGAACCGCGGCGACAGGCGGATCTCCGACACGTCGCGCGGGCGCGGCAGGTCGATCGCGAACTCGCCGATGGGATGCGTCGCGGGGCCGGCGGACAGCACCACCACGCGATCCGAAAGCGAGATCGCCTCCTCGAGGTCGTGCGTGATGAAGACGACGCTCTTGCGGTTGCTGCTCCAGAGCTCGAGCAGCTCGTTCTCCATGAGCTGCCGCGTCTGGATGTCGAGCGCGGAGAACGGCTCGTCCATGAGCAGGATCTGCGGATCGAGGATGAGCATCTGCGCGAGGGAGGTGCGCTTGCGCATGCCGCCCGAAAGCTGGTGCGGGAAACGGTCGCCGAAGCCGGAAAGGCCCACGCGCTCGAGCCAGTCCTCGCCGCGGCGCCGCGCCTCCCTCGTATCCACGCCGCGGAACTCGAGCCCGGCCGTCACGTTCGCGAGGGCGCTGCGCCACGGCATCAGCGCCTCGGACTGGAACATGTAGCCGGCGCGGCGGTTGATGCCCTGCAACGGCTCGCCGAAGATGCGAACCAGGCCCGACGAAGGCCTGAGCAGCCCGGCCGCGACGTTGAGCAGCGTGGACTTGCCGCAGCCGGTGGGCCCGACGATCGAGACGAACTCGCCCTCGCCGATCGAGAGCGCCACCTCCTTCACGGCCGTGTACGACCGCCCCTCGCCGTTACGCGCGCTGAAGGTGCAGGTGACGTTGTCGAATTGCAGGGCGGCCGTCATGTTGACTGGATCCCGGCCTCCGCCGGGGATGACGCGGAGTTGTCGCATTGAACGGCGCCCGCTTCCGGCGTCCGTTCGAACGCGGCCGAGCTACTTGTATTTCGCGTTCGCCTTCTTCACGAAGGAGTTGTCGAAGGTCGAATTGAGGTCCATCCTGCCGGCCTTCTGCACCGAGGGCTCGAACTGCACGAGCACCTTGTAGACGTTTTCCGCCGCCTTGAGGGACATGGTGCCGTCCTCGGAGTAGCCGATCATGTTCTTGAGCAGCCCGTCCTTGTAGAGCGTGGGATTGCCCGCCTTGTACTCGTTCGGCATCAGGTCCACGATCTGCTGCGGCGTGGCCTTCGCGATCCACTTGTCGGCGCGCACCATGGCGTTCACCACGGCCTGCACCGTGTTCGGGTATTTCTGGATGTAGTCGGCGTTGAGGTAGATGACCGAGGCCATGTAGTCGCCGCCGTAGATCTCCTTCATGCCCTTCTCGGTACGGCTGTCGGCCACGGCGACGAACTTGCCGGTGGACTCGAGCTGCGTCACGACGGGATCGA
>DASTGG010000209.1:0-16208 GCA_035719385.1 Usitatibacter sp. | reverse complement strand
GCTCCAGTACAAGTACAACATCGGCGGGCAGCAGGCGCGCGACCTGGGCGAGCTTTGGGTGAAGGCGGGAGCCGCCGTCGGCATCCGCATCGAGACGCTCGCGGTGCAGTTCGCCGACCTGCTGAACGACAAGCGCGTGGGCAATTTCCAGATGAGCGGCTCGGCGTGGATCGCGGATTACCCGGACGGCCAGAACTTCCTGCAGCTGCTCTACGGCCCGAACACCAACCAGTCCAACGAGGCGCGCTTCAAGCTGCCCGAGTACGACCGGCTCTACGAGAAGTCGCTTGCGGTGCCCGACAGCCCCGAGCGCAACCACCTCTACCGCGAGATGAACCGGCTGCTCCTCGTGTATGCGCCGTGGCGCCTCGGCGTTCACCGCATCTTCAACCACTTGCAATATCCGTGGGTGAAGGGCTACAAGAAGCATCCGATCCTGTATACCAACTTCAAGTACCTGGATCTCGACGTGCCCGCCCAGCAGGCGGCCATCGGGAAGCAGTAGCTCGGCCAGAAGGGAGCCCCAAGTGACGGCGTATGTGATCCGAAGGCTGTGGCAGATGATCCCCACGATCGCGGGGGTCATCCTGCTCATCTTCTTCCTGTTCAACTGGGTGGGCGGCGATCCGGCGCAGGTGCTGGCCGGCAAGATCTCCAACCCCGAGCAGATCGCCAACATCCGGCGCCAGCTCGGCGTCGACCAGCCCTACACCACGCAGCTGCTCATCTTCGTGAAGCAGGTCTTCACGTTCGACTTCGGGCGCAGCTGGTCCACGAACGAGGAGGTCTCGCGCATCCTGGTCACGCGTGTCGGGCCGACGCTCACCATCATGGTGCCGGTGCTGATCCTCACGACGGCGCTCGCCGTCGTGTTCGCGATCATGGTCGCGTACGTGCGCGGCAGCTTCACCGACCGCATGATCATGATCATCTGCACGACCGCGATGTCCATCAGCTTCCTGGTGTACATCATCGTGTTCCAGTGGCTGTTCGGCTTCATCCTCGGGTGGTTCCCCGTGCAGGGCTGGACCGAGAGCTTCTGGAAGAACCTCGGCACCTACGCACCGCTGCCCATCCTGCTCGCGGTGCTCGTGGGGCTCGCCCCGGAGCTGCGGCTCTACCGCTCGTTCTTCCTCGACGAGATCAACCAGGATTACGTGCGCACCGCGCGCGCCAAGGGCGTGCCCGAGAAGACGGTGATGCTCAAGCACGTGCTGCGCAACGCGATGATCCCGATCCTCACCAACATCGGCATCGCGCTGCCCGGCGTGTTCGTGGGCTCCTTCCTCCTCGAGGTCTTCTTCTCGATCCCCGGCCTCGGCCGCGAGATCATCACCGCCGTGAACCGCAGCGACTTCCCCGTGATCAAGGCGGTGACCGTGTACCTCGCGATCCTCACGATGGTCGTCAACCTGCTGGTCGACGTGATGTACAAGTTCGTCGATCCGAGAGTGAGCTTCAAATGACCGGCAGCCAGGACGCGAAGCGATCTTCTTCCCCGGTCATCCCGGCGCAGGCCGGGATCCAGTCACCCACGCCGGCGGGGATCCCGTTACCCCCCCGGCCGGCGCAGGAATCCCCCGGCCTCTGGACCCTCGCCTGGCGGCGCCTGAGGCAGGACATGGTCGGGATGGTCTCGCTGGTGATCGTGGCCGTCTACCTCGCGATGATGGCGGCGTCCTACTTCGGCCTGGTCGCGAAGGACTGGAACAAGGAGAAGGGCGTCTCGTACGCGAACCCGTCCTTCATGGCGGGCGCCGAGAACCTCGAGGCCAAGGCCATGGCGCAGAAGGAGGCCGCCAAGGCGCCGCCCGTGGACCTCTCCGACATCGACCCGCTCGCCCCGCGCTACAAGGAGTGGGAGGAGCGCGCCGCGAAGATCGCCGTGACCGAGGTGAAGCGTGCCGAGACGCTGCCCTTCGGCGGCGACAAGTGGGGCCGCGACGTGCTGCAGAAGGCGGTGAAGGGCGCGGAGGTGTCGATCTTCGTGGGCCTCGTGGCCGCGCTGCTCGCCACGACGATCGGCACCATCCTGGGCGCGATCGCCGGCTACTTCGGCAAGTGGGCCAACGACCTCCTCGAGTGGGTCTACAACATCTTCACTTCGATCCCGTACATCCTGCTGATCCTGTCGTTCGCCGCGGTGGCGGCGGCCACGGGCAAGTTCGGCAAGGGCATCGTGCCGATCGTGCTGATCCTGTCGCTCACCGGCTGGACCGGCATCTACCGGCTCATGCGCGCCGAGTACATCAAGCACGGCAGCCGCGAGTACGTGAAGGCGGCACAGGCGATCGGCGCCTCGAACCTGTCGCGCATGTTCCACCACATCCTGCCGAACGTGAGCCACGTGGCGCTGGTGCAGCTGTCGCAGCACACGGTGGGCTTCATCAAGGCCGAGGTGATCCTGTCCTTCCTCGGCTTCGGCGTGCCGGTGGACATGGTGTCGTGGGGCACGATGCTCGCCGAGGCGCAGAACGAGCTCGTGATCGGCAAGTGGTGGCAGCTCGTCGCCGCGGGCGCATCGATGGCGGTGCTGGTGACCGCGTTCTCGCTGCTCACGGACTCGCTGCGCGACGCGCTCGATCCGAAGCTGAAGTGACGACATCATGAACCTCCTCGAAATCCACGACCTCGACATCCGTTTCCGCATCGACCGCAAGTCGGAGCCGTTCCGCGCGGTGAAGGGGATCTCCTTCGACATTCCCGCGAACGCCACGGTGGCGCTGGTGGGCGAATCGGGCAGCGGCAAGAGCGTGTCCGCCATGTCGGTCATCGGGCTGCTCCCGGAGAACGCGATCGTCGCGCCCGAAAGCCGCGCTCTCTACGGCGGCCGCGACCTGCTCAAGGCCTCGCTCGGCGAGCTGCAGGACATCCGCGGCAAGGAGATCTCGGTGATCTTCCAGGAGCCGATGACGTCGCTCAACCCGGTGTTCACGGTCGGCGAGCAGATCGCCGAGGTGCTGCGGCTGCACATGGGCATGGGGCTGAGGCAGGCGCGCGACCGCGCCACCGAGCTGCTGAACGAGGTGGGCATCCCCGACCCGCAGCTTCGCGTCAATTCGTATCCGCACGAGATGTCGGGCGGCCAGCAGCAGCGGGTGATGATCGCGATGGCGATCGCCTGCGAGCCGAAGCTGCTCATCGCGGACGAGCCCACCACGGCGCTCGACGTCACGATCCAGAAGCAGATCCTCGAGCTCATCGCGAAGCTGCAGCAGCAGCATCGCATGTCGGTGCTCTTCATCACGCACGACCTGGGCGTGGTGGGCGAGATCGCCGACCACGTGGTGGTGATGCAGGACGGCGAGATCCAGGAGCAGGGGCCGGTGCGCGCCATCTTCGAGGCGCCGCAGCATCCCTACACCAAGG
This sequence comes from Usitatibacter sp., assembly GCA_035719385.1. Taxonomy (GTDB): domain Bacteria; phylum Pseudomonadota; class Gammaproteobacteria; order Burkholderiales; family Usitatibacteraceae; genus Usitatibacter. Next base: position 12,839 of record DASTGG010000209.1, on the reverse strand, counting down.
CGCTGCTCGCGTGCCGCCCGCGCCTCGACCGCCGGCCGCGGCGCCTCCCGGTGATCGACGACTTCATGCGCGGCAACGGCCATCCGCACCAGCTGGAGGAGCGCCATCGCGGAGCCTCGCCGGGCGACGACATCATCCTCGAGGTGAAGGGGCTCACGAAGACCTTCTTCCTCAAGGAAGGGCTCTTCGGCAAGCGCTCGGTGCCCGCGGTGAAGGACGTGAGCTTCCGCCTGCCCAAGGGCAAGACGCTCGGGCTGGTCGGCGAGTCGGGCTCGGGCAAGACGACCGTCGGGCTCACCGTGATGCGGCTTCACGAGGCCACCAGCGGCGAGGTGCTGTTCGAGGGACGCGACCTGCTCACGCTCACCGAGCGCGAGATGATGGCCTATCGCCGCCGCATCCAGATCATCTTCCAGAACCCGTACGCGTCGCTCAACCCGCGCTTCACCGTCGGGCAGATCCTCGTGGAGCCGATGCGCATCCACCGCATCGGCCGCGACGAGCGCGAGCGCGTGAGCCTCGCCTTCCGCATGCTCGAGCGCGTTGGGCTGGCCGAGCAGTCGTTCTACAAGTACCCGCACGAGTTCTCGGGGGGCCAGCGCCAGCGCATCGCGATCGCGCGCTGCCTCACGATGAAGCCCGACGTGCTCATCTGCGACGAATCGGTGTCCGCGCTCGACGTGTCGGTGCAGGCGCAGGTGCTCAACCTGCTCCAGGACCTGCAGGACGAGTTCGGCCTGTCGTACATCTTCATCTCGCACGACCTCGCCGTCGTGAAGTACATCTCCGACCAGGTGATGGTCATGAACGAAGGCGTGATCGTCGAGATGGCCGATTCCGACGAGATCTACCGCAACCCCCGCCAGGAATACACGCGCCGGCTGCTGTCCTCGATCCCCAAGGGGCTCGAGCGCGCCGCCGAGCCCACCTGACCCAGGAGCCTTCCCATGCGATTCGCCTTCGCGGCCCTCGCGGCCGCCGCCCTCACGCTACCCGCGGCCGCCGCGCCGCAGCCGCAGCGCCCCTTGATGACTCTCTATCCCGATGCCGCAGCCCTCACGCGCGCCTGCGATGCGGGGCTCGCGCGCGCGCACCGCGAGATCAAGGCGATGGACGCGAAGAAGGGCGCCGGGGCGATCTTCGGCGAATGGAACAAGCTGCAGATCGACATCGAGGACGTCATCAACCCGATCTACCTGCTCTCCAACGTGTCGCCCGACAAGGCGCTGCGCGACGCCGCGGAGCCGTGCCTGCAGAAGTTCACGACGCTGTCCACGGAGCTCTTCCAGGACGAGAAGCTCTTCAAGCGCGTGCAGGCGGCCGCCACGGCCAACGGGCACCAGAAGAAGCTGAAGAAGGACCTCATCGAGGGCTTCGAGGACAGCGGCGTGGCGCTGCCGCCGGACAAGCGCGCGCGCGCCAAGGAGATCTTCGACAAGCTCGAGGAGCTTCGCCAGGTCTACGACCGCAACGTGCGCGACGATCCCACCCGTGTCACCTTCACGCCCGCCGAGATGGAAGGCATGCCGGAGCAGTATCTCAAGGCGCACGCGGACACCCGCGACAAGGACGGCAACTACGTCCTCACGCTGAAGTACCCGTCCTACGTCCCGTTCCTGACGAACGCCAAGAACGGCGACGCCCGCCGGCGCTATTACCTCGCGAAGCTGAACGAGGGCGGGGCGAAGAACCTCGAGGTGCTCGACCAGATCTTCGAGCTGCGCAAGGAGCTCGCCGGCCTCTACGGCCTCTCGTCGTTCGCCGAATATTCGCTGCGCCGCAAGATGGTCGGCAACGTGGAGACCGTGAGCCGGTTCCTCGACAGCGTGAAGTCGGCCGTGACGGATCCCGAGAAGAAGGAGCTCGGCGAGCTGCGCGCCGAGAAGGCGAAGGAGCTCGGCACGCCGCCCGAGCAGACGAAGCTCGAGCGCTGGGACGTGAGCTACTACCAGGAGAAGGTCCGGCGCGAGCGCTTCAACGTGGACCAGGAGAAGCTGCGCAAGTATTTCCCGACGGACAAGGCGGTCGAGTACACGCTGCTCGTGGCCCAGACGCTCTACAACGTGAAGTTCCGCGAGCGCAAGGTGCCCACGTGGCATCCCGACGTGCGCTACTTCGACGTGTTCGACGGCAGGACCGGGCAATTCATGTCCGGCTTCTACCTCGACCTCTTCCCGCGCGAGGGCAAGTACAACCACGCGGCCGCGTTCCCCATCCGTGGCGTGAGCCGGATCGCGCACCGCACGCCGCTCTCGGCGCTGGTCACCAACTTCAACCGCGAGGGCCTCGACCACAACGAGCTCGAGACGCTGATGCACGAGTTCGGCCACGTGCTGCACGCCGTGCTCTCGCAGGCGGACTACAACCCGCACGCCGGCACGAGCGTGAAGGTGGACTTCGTGGAGGCGCCGTCGCAGATGTTCGAGGAGTGGGCCCGCCGCGAGGAGTCGCTCGGGCTCTTCGAGAAGATCTGCCCGCAGTGCCCGCACCTCACGCACGACGAGATCGAGCGGCTGGACGCGGCGCGCAAGTACGGGCAGGGCATCCGCTACGCGCGCCAGTGGCTGTACGCGAAGTTCGACATGGAGCTCTCGACCAACCCGCGGCCGCCGCTCGCCGTCTGGAAGAACCTGGAATCCGCCACGCCTCTGGGCTATGTCGAGGGGACCATGTTCCCCGCCTCGTTCAGCCACATCGCGTCGAACTATGCCGCGGGCTACTACGGCTACATGTGGTCGGAGGTGCTGGCGCTCGACTTCCTGTCGCAGTTCAAGGGGCACATGCTCGATCCGAAGGTCGGCCTGCGCTACCGCCAGGACGTGCTGTCGCAGGGCGGCCAGGAGGAGGAGATGGACATGGTGCGCCACTTCCTCGGGCGCGAGCCCTCGAGCGACGCGTTCTTCGCCGAGATCACCGGCCGGCGCTGATCAGCGGTACGGCGTCCACTGCCTGCGGCCGTGGTCGGTGTCGCGGTCGTAGCGCGCCTGCAATTCACCCTCGCGCGCGGCGAGCTCGTCGCCGCGCCGCTTGGCTTCGGCCTCGAGCGCCTCGCACGACGGCTCCGGCGGTATGGCGCGGATCACGCGCTCGACGTCGCGGGCGGTTTCCAGGCTGATGCGCACGTGCCCGCGCTCGTGCAGGTCGAGCGAGCGAAAGGCGCTGTCCCACTGATCCTGGACCTGCCGCACGGCCTCGTGGCGATTGGCCCAGCGCGGCAGCCGCACCCGGGAGCTGGCCGTCGCGTGCACGTCCTGCACCACGCATCCTTCGCGCGTCATGCGCGTGTCGACGTGGAAGGCGATGCGGGTGGTGGCCGCGCCCCACCAGCCCTCGGGGCCCTTGGCGTCGATCTCGCGCCGCAGGTCCGCGAAGGTGAGGCCGCGGACGTCGTAGTACTCGTTCGCCATCGTGGCCGTCGGGTTGACCGCCGCGCCGCCCGAGGCGGGGCGCACGTCGAGCCGCTTCGCATCGGGCCCGCACGGCACGTCGGAAAAGGTCCGGCGGCCATCGGCGTCCTGGCACACGTGCACCTGCGCCCACGCGGGCGCGGCGGCGGTCGCGAGCGCCGCCGCGAGGAGAATGCGGAAACGAAGCAGCCGGCGGATCAGGGCAGGCGCAGGCGAAGGCCCGGCTGGATCATGGAGCGCACGCTCAGGCGGTTGAGCGAGCGCAGCGTCTCGACGGCGGTGTTGTAGCGCTGGGCGATGCTGTAGAGCGTCTCGCCGGCTTTCACGACGTGCACGCGCAGCGTGGCGTGCAGCCCCGCGCGCGGAACCGCGGCGACCGAGGCGGTGGGAACGGAGACCGCGGCGTAGCGCGTGGGCGCGGCGGGCTTGCCGTTGCCCATCGGCACGAGGATCGGCCCGGCGACGCGCAGCCGGCCCTTGCGGTCGACCTTGAACGAGTCGTTCACCGATTTCAGCTGCGCGATCGTCACGCCGTGGCGCCTGGCGATGGTGGCGAGCGATTCGCCGCGCTTGGCGGTGTACGTGGTCCACGACACGAGCGGCTTGTCGTAGTTCTCGAGGTTCTCCTTGAACTCCTCGGCCTTGTCCACGGGCACGACCAGCGTGTGCGTGGAGCTCACCGCCACGGGCTTGGTGTGCGCGGGGTTGAGCGCGAGGAACTCCTCCTCGCTCATGCCGGCCAGGCGCGCGGCGAGCTTCACGTCGATCTTCGCCGGCGCGGGCACCGTCGTGAAGTACGGCTGGTCGGGCACGGATTGCAGGTCCACGCCGTAGGTGCTCGGCGAGAGCACGATGTTCTTCACCGCCATCAGCTTCGGGACGTAGTTCTTCGTCTCCGGCGGCAGGTTGAGGCTCTGGTAGTCGGTGGGCAGGCCGCGGCGCTGGTTCGCCGCGATCGCGCGGCTCACGCAGCCTTCGCCGCAGTTGTACGCCGCGAGCGCGAGCTCCCAGCTGCCGAACTGGTCGTAGAGCTTCTGCAGGTAGTTGAGCGCGGCGTCCGTCGCCGCGACGATGTCGTTGCGGTTGTCGCGCCACCAGTCCTGCGTGAGGCCGAAATTCCTGCCCGTCTGCGGGATGAACTGCCAGATGCCCGAGGCCTTGGAGCGAGACATCGCGCGCGGCGTGAAGGCGCTCTCGACCACGGGCAGCAGCGCGATCTCGGTCGGCATGCCGCGTTTCTCGACCTGCTCGACGATGTAGTGGAGGTAGCGGCTGCCGCGATCGACGAAGCGCTTGATGTAGTCGGGGCGGCTCGCGTACCACGCCTCGTGCTCCTGGACGAGCGGAGAGTCCAGCGGCTCGAGCGAGAAGCCCATGCGGATGCGCTGCCAGAGGTCCGGGTCGGGCAGCGGCACGTCGTCGGGCGCGTCGAAGGCCGGAGGCAGCGGCGGCTTCACCGCGCCGAGCGCCGCGAGCGGCAGAAGCGCGATGGTCCCGCCTGCGGCCAGCGCCGCGGCGAGTCCCAGGATCTTCAGCTTCCGCCTTAAGTCGCTCAAATTAGTGCTTGTTTCTGCTAAGGTTTTTGGAGCCTACCGGACACTCCCGGGCGCGTCAACCAAATCCTTCACTCAGAGGGTGAGGGCGAATTCGCGGACCAGGGCGCCCGGCGTGCGCATGGAGAGCGTGGAGCGCTCGCCGTACGTATCCGTGTCGGGCACCAGGTCGCGTTCGCGGGTGAGCGCCTCGAGGTTCTCGCCCAGGATGCGGTAGGCGGTGTCGTCGAAGCGCATCACGTTGAGCGGCGCGCTGATTCGACCGCCCTCGACCCAGAAAGATGCGAAGCGCGTCATTCCCGTCATGCGGCAAGCGGACCGGTCCGAGAAGTTGAGGTACCAGAGATTGCCGATGTAGATGCCGGTGTCGAGCGCGCGCAGCGCCTCTTCCTGCGCGAGCGAGCCGGCCGCGAGGTCGAGCGATTCGGGCGTCTCGCCCGCGTTCGCGCCGTTCGTCTCGACGCCGAATTCGCGCGCCGAACGCGGGCTCACGAGCGGGGTCGCGAGGCGGCCGCCCTCGATGAGCGGCACGCGCGGCGGGCGCACGAAGCCCTCGTCCTGGAAGCCCGTGGCGATGCCCTCCTGCGTGTTCTCGTGCAGCGTCACGAGCGGCGACAGGCGCGCATCCTGGTCCGCCATGCGGATGAGCGCGCTCTGCTTGGTGTTGCGGCTCTTCAGGCCGAAGCCGGCCCACGAGAGCATGCCGAGCAGCTCGGTCATGGCCGTGGGCGCGACGAACGCGCGATACGCGCCGGGCGCGAGCTCCTTCGGCTTGTCGCCGAGGCGTGCGAGCTGCTCGCGCGCGAAGCGCATGCGCGCCGCGAACGCGGCCTCGTCCCAGGCATCGCCCGCGTAGGCCGTCTTCACCGCCTTGTCGCGATCGTGATAGAGGCACCACTCGAACGCGAAGCTTTCCACCGCGTGCCAGTGGCGCGCGCCGAGCGAGCTCGCGAAGCCCTTGCAGATCGGACCGCCGGCGTGGAAGCCCACGAGGTCCACGCCACGCGAGGCGCCCAGCACCGCGTCGATCACCTGCGCCGCATCGGGCAGGCGGCCGCGGCGCTCCACCGCGGTCTTCGGGGCGCCCGTCTCGTAGAGCAGGAACGGATCGTCGGGCGCGTCGTCGATGCCCGCGCGCAGGCTCTCCACGAGCGCGCGCAGGACGTCGCGATCGGCCTCGGGGCGGCCCGGCACCGAGGTCGATGCGTCGATGCGCTTCATGCCGCGGACGAGCGAGACGCTCCACGACGCCTGCTCCACCGCGGTGGCCTGGCGCACGGCGCTGCGGTTGAAGCGGATGAAATCGCTCGACTCCGCCGAGAAGCGCGAGATCAGCACTTCGCCGGCGCGGGCCAGCGTGTCGATGAAGGCGGCCATCGACTCGAAGTACTCGCGCATCACGCTTCCCCCCCGAACACATCCACGCCGCTGAAGCGGCATGCGGGCGACGCATGTCCCACGCGGATGGCCTGCGACGGCTCGCCCTTGCCGCAGAAGGGCGTCCCGTTCACGTGGAAGGTGGACTCGTCGCCCACGCCCGCGAGCGAGCGCCAGAAAGTGGCCGAGACGCCGCGGTAGTTCGGGTTCTTCACGACTTCGGCGAGCTTGCCGTTGCGGATCACGCGGCCCCACTCGCAGCCGAACTGGAACTTGTTGCGCGAATCGTCGATGGACCACGACGTGTTCGTGCGCATCATCACGCCGAGGTCGATCGCGGCGACGAGCTCGTCGAGCGACGCGGTCCCCGGCTCGATGTTGAGGTTGGCCATGCGATCGATCGGCGGCCGGTTCCACGAGCACGCGCGCGTGTTCGCCACGCCGGCGATCTTCGCGCGTGCCTGCGAGATGGCGCCGCCGAGCGGGCGCTCGAGGATGCCCGCGCGGATGAGGAACTGCTTGTCGGCGCGCAGCCCGTCGTCGTCCCAGCCGTACGAGGCGAATTCTTCCGCGCGCGTCGGATCGTGCGTCACGTTCAGCAGCTCCGAGCCGTAGCGATAGGCGCCGAACATGTCGAGCGTCACGAAGCTGGTGCCCGCGAAGTTGCGCTCGTCGCCCAGGATGCGGTCGAGCTCGAGCGGGTGGCCGATCGACTCGTGGATCTGCAGCATCATCTGGTCCGGCATGAGCAGCACGTCCATGCGGCCGGTGGGGCAATTGGGCGCCGCGAGCAGCTCGAGCGCGCTTTCCGCGACCTGCCGCCCGGCGCCCTTCAGGCCGAACGCGTCGAGGATCTCCAGGCCGCCCTGGCGGCAGAAGCCGTTGTAGCGCCCGCCGTGCGTGCGCGTCTGCGTCTGGCCGCCGGCGTGCGCGGTCGCGGAGAGGTACGGCACGACGTAGCGGAACTCCTGCTCCACCTCGCCGCCGTCGGCCGTGAGGTAGAGCTGGCGCGTCTTCGTGATCCAGAGGTTCGCGTCCCAATCGACGATGCGATCGTCGATGCGGCACTGGCGCGCTTCCGCGGCGAGCAGGTCGTACTTCTGGCCGCGGCTCAACGCGTCGGGATCGCGCTCCACCTTCGAGCGGTACGTCCCGCGCGGACGGGGCAGGGCGATGGCGCCGTAATCGACGACCGAGCGCCCGGCGGTGAGCCGCGCGAGGTCCAGCGCGCGGCGCGCGGCTTGCGCGAGCCCCGGGGGCGACAGGTCGCTCGTGGCCGCGTAGCCCAGGCCGCCGCCGTGGACGACGCTGACCATCGCGCCGCGGCTCGTCGACAGTTGCGGCGGCTCCGCGACGTCCTGGCGGACCTGGAGGAATTCGCTCGTCTCCTCGACGAAGCGCAGGGAGCAGAAATCGGCCGCGGGCGCGGCCGCGAGAAAGGCGGCTTTGAGGCTGCGCATGGGAGCCGTCATTCTACGGCCATCAGCGCGAATTCCCCCTGCGTCATGCGCACCAGGATCCACTCCGGCATGAGCTGCGCGCCGAGCGACTTGTAGAAGTCGATCGACGGCTGGTTCCAGTCCAGCACGCGCCATTCGAGGCGCCCGCAATCGCGCTCGACCGCGAGCCGCGCCAGGCGCCGCAGCAGCTCCTTGCCGATGCCGAGCCCGCGATGCGCCGGCTCGACGAACACGTCCTCCAGGTACAGGCCGGTCTTGCAGAGGAACGTGGAGAAGGTGGTGAAGAAGAGCGCGAAGCCCACCGCGCGCCCGTCGCGCACGGCGATCAGCGCCTCGCAGCTCGGGCGCTCGCCGAAGAGCGCCGCATGCAGCATCGGCCCGGTGCCCACGGCCATGTGCGAGAGCTTCTCGTATTCGGCGAGCCCGCGGATGAGGCGCAGCAGGTCGGCGACGTCCGCGGGCGCCGCCGGCCGGATCAGAACCGGTTCTTCCATTCGCGGATCGCGGCGAAGACCGCCACGCGGTCGGGCAGGGGATGGCCGGCGCGCGCCTCGGCCGCGGCGATCACGGCGGGCGCGTCCCAGCGCAGGAAGGGGTTGGTCTGGAGCTCCACCCCGATGCTCGAGGGCACGGTCGGCTCGCCGCGCTCGCGCCGCGCGGCCTCGCGGGCCTGCCGTTCGGCGAGCGCGGCGTTCTCCGGCTCCACGGCGCGGGCGAAGCGCAGGTTTGCGAGCGTGTATTCGTGTGCGCAATACACCCGGGTGCGCGGATGCAGGGAGCCCAGTTTCGCGAGGGACTCGACCATCTGCGCGGCGGTTCCCTCGAACAGGCGCCCGCAGCCGCCCGCGAACAGGGTGTCGCCACAAAACACGAACGGGTCCTGCACGTCCGGGTGCCAGTACGCGATGTGCCCCGCGGTGTGGCCCGGGACGTCGAGCACTTCGAACGCCGCCTCGAGGCCGGGCACCGTGATGCGCTCGCCTTCGCGCAGCTTGCGGGTGAGGCCGGCGATGGACTCTCCCGCGGGCCCGAAGACGGGGCACTTCCAGTGGGCGGCGAGCGCGGCGAGGCCGCCCACGTGGTCGCCATGGTGGTGGGTGGCGAGGATCGCGCGCAGCGTGAGCCGGTTGGCGGCGAGGTACTCCTCCACCGGGCCGGCGTCGCCGGGGTCCACCACGGCGGCATCGCGGCCGCGGGCCATCACCCAGAGATAGTTGTCCTCGAAGGCCGGTACGCCATGAATCGCCAGCATGCTTCGAGTCTATTAGAATTGAGCCGGACATGCCCACGAACACGCTGCGCGACTGGTTCCAGGCCCCGCTCGGGCAATACCTGCTCGAGAAGGAGCGCGCGTACCTCGACGAGGTGACGCCGGACATCTTCGGCTTCCACGCCCTGCAGCTCGGCATGAGCGACGTGGACCTGCTGCGCGAGAACCGCATCACGCACAAGATGCGCATCGCGAAATCGGGCCAGGTGGACGTGCTCGCGAGCTGCCCGGAGCTGCCGATCGCGACGCAGTCGATCGACCTCGTGGTGCTGGCGCACGTGCTCGAGTTCGCCGACGAGCCGCACGCCATCCTGCGCGAGGTGGACCGCATCATGATGCCGGAAGGGCGGCTGGTCATCGTCGGCTTCAACCCGTGGAGCCTCTGGGGGCTGCGCAGCGCGCTCGGCTTCTCCCGCGAGCAGTACCCGTGGAACGGCCGGTTCCTCTCGCTGCTGCGCGTGAAGGACTGGCTGGCGCTGCTGGGCTTCGACGTGTCCGCGGGCCGGCTCATCGGCTATGCGCCGCCCTTCGATTCGGAACGCTGGCGCCGGCGCTTCGGCTTCATGGAGCCCGCGGGCGACCGCTGGTGGGCCGTGGGCGGCGCGGTGTACATGCTCCAGGCGATCAAGCGCGTGCGCGGGATGCGCCTCATCACCCCGGCATGGCAGGAGAAGGCCGCGCGCGAGAAGGCGCTCGTGGCCGCCGCCAAGCGCCAGGCGCACGACGCCCGGTCGGCCGCCCACCTGAGGATCGTCAAGTAAAGCCGGTCAACATCTACACGGACGGCGCGTGCAAGGGCAATCCCGGCCCGGGAGGCTGGGGCGCGGTGCTCGAGTACGACGGCACGGAGCGCGAGCTCTTCGGCGGCGAGCGCTCGACCACGAACAACCGCATGGAGCTCATGGCGGTGATCGAGGCGCTCTCGGCGCTTAAGCGCCCGTCGCGCATCGTGCTGCACACGGACTCGCAGTACGTGCAGAAGGGCATCACGGAGTGGATCCGCAACTGGAAGGCGCGCGGCTGGCGCACCGCCGCGAGGGAGCCGGTGAAGAATGCGGACCTCTGGAAGCGGCTGGACGAGCTGGCGGGCCAGCACGACATCGATTGGGTGTGGGTGCGCGGCCATTCGGGGCATGATGGGAACGAGCGTGCGGACAGGCTCGCGAACAAGGGCGTGGCGTCGCTGATGTGAGGTGTCACCCGGGGCGCGGCTCATGCCGCGATGGCCCGGGGTCCAATTGGGCCCCGGCCCGTTGGCGCCCTTGCGCCGGCCGGGACGATGAAGGGATGGGGGAGAATGAAAAGAATCGTGCTGGACACGGAGACCACCGGCCTCGAGCCCGGTGAGGGCCACCGCATCATCGAGGTCGCCTGCCTCGAGCTCTTCGGGCGCCGCCCGACGGGGCGCCATTTCCACCGCTTCCTGAATCCCGAGCGCACGGTCGATCTCGCCGCCACGCAGGTGCACGGCCTCACCGCCGAGGATCTCGCCGACAAGCCGCGCTTCGCCGACATCGCCGACGAGCTCCTCGAGTTCGTCGAGGGCGGCGAGCTGCTCATCCACAACGCGCCGTTCGACGTGGCATTCCTCAACGCCGAGCTCGAGCGCATCGGCCGCCCGCGGATCGACGCGGTGTGCACGGTTTCCGACACCCTCGCGATGGCGCGCGAGATGCACCCCGGCAAGAAGAACTCGCTCGATGCGCTCTGCGAGCGCTACGCGATCGACAACTCGCGCCGCACGCTGCACGGCGCGCTGCTCGACGCGCAGCTGCTCGCCGACGTCTGGATCGCCATGACGCGCGGCCAGGAGACGCTCGAGATCGCGATGGCGGTGAGCCCCGCGGTGATGCTCGCCGAGCACGCGGCGCCGAGCCAGGTGCTGCTCGCGGTGATCCGCCCGAGCGACGAGGAGCTCGCCGCGCACGCGGCCATGTGCGAGCGCATCGAGAAGGAAAGCAAGGGACGCTGCCTGTGGCTGCGCCTACCCCAGGCCGCCTGACGCCGGTGTCCGACTTCCCCGAGCCCGAGCCGCGAAAGGTCCTCTCGGGGCGCATCGTCGCCCTCGGCGCCATCCCGATCGCCGTCTTCTGCGGCGTCTACGTGCTCGCGCGCGCGCTGCTCGGCAGCGACAACATCACCGCGCAGGCGTGGACGATCTCGCTCTCGCTCGTGGGCAGCATCGCGAGCGTGTTCCTGCTGTCGCGGCTCATCGCCCGCGCGATCGTGGGCGAGATCGACTCGCTGCGCGAGGGCGTGCGCGCCATCGCGAGCGGCGGCGAGGCGCCGGAGCTGCCGCCGCTCACGCCGCCGCTCGAGGAGCTCAAGCACGAGCTGCTCGGCTTCGCGCGCGACCTCCACGGCCAGCACGCGCGCATCCAGGAGCGGCTGGACACCGCGCGCCAGCAGATCTTCTTCCTCGCGAACCACGATGCGCTCACCGGCCTGCCGAACCGCAAGATGCTCGAGGAGCGGCTGGAGGGCGCGCTCGGCTCGGCCAAGAGCCAGGGCAGCACGCACGCGCTGCTCTACATCGACATCGATTTCTTCCATCGCATCAACGATTCGTTCGGCCACCTCGCCGGCGACGAGCTGCTGCGGCGCGTCACGCCCGTGCTGCAGGCGGCGGTGCGGCCCGGCGAGCTCCTCGCGCGCATCGGCGGCGACGAATTCGCCGTGCTGATCGAGAACTGCAGCGCCGATTTCGCGCAGCAGGCCGCCACGCAGCTGCGCGATGCCGTGCAGTCGTGGCAGTTCGAATGGGGCGACAAGGCCTTCCAGGTCGGCGTGAGCGTGGGCGTCGTGGCCGTCACGCGGCTGTCGCCCAGCCTCTCGGCCGTGCTTTCCGAAGCGGACACGGCGTGCTTCACGGCGAAGGAGCAGGGCCGAAACCGCGTCTTCGCCTTCCACGACGTGACCACGTCGCAGTACATGCGGCAGACGAGCCGCGGATGGCTGAAGCGCATCAACGACGCGCTCGCCGAGGGCGCCTTCACGCTGCTCTACCAGCCGATCCTTCCCATCGAGGAGCCGCGCACGACGAGCATCCCGCGCGTCGAGGCGCTGCTGCGCATGAGCGAGTCGGGCGGGGAGCTCATCCTGCCGATGTCCTTCATCCCGGTGGCGGAGCGCTACGACCTCATGCGCACCATCGACCGGTGGGTGGTCGAGCGCGCGTTCGGCGACTACCGCCGCCTCGCGAAGCTGCGCGACGATCCCGCGCCGGCCGAATTCTCGATCAACCTCTCGGGGCACACGCTTTCCAGCCCCGAGTTCGCCGAGTTCATGCGCGACAAGCTGGCCGAGTACGGCGTGCCGCCCAACAGCCTCTACCTGGAGATCACCGAGACGGCCGCCATCGCGAACGTCGAGCGCGCCCGCTCGCTGATCGAGTCGCTGCGCAACATGGGCGTGCGCTTCCTGCTGGACGATTTCGGCAGCGGCCTGTCCTCGTTCAACTACCTGAAGCATTTTCCCGTGGACGGCATCAAGATCGACGGCCTGTTCGTGAAGGGCGTGGCGAAGAACTACCTCGATTACGCGCTCGTCGAGTCGATCCACAAGATCGCCATCGGGCTGGGCCTGCAGACCATCGCCGAATACGTCGAGTCCGAGGACATCGCCAGGAAGCTCGCGCAGATCGGGATCCCGTCGGGCCAGGGGTTCTTCCTGTCGCCGCCCCGCACCTGGGAGGCGATCTTCACGCAGGGCTGAATAATGGGGTCAGACTCCATTTTCGTGCTGGCGACATTTGTCGCCATGTATCACGAAA
>DASTGG010000208.1:0-2015 GCA_035719385.1 Usitatibacter sp. | reverse complement strand
TATCCGACCTCTCGGAGGGATTGCTCGAGCGCGCCACGGGCGCGGCCACGGCCGCGGGCCAGGCCAACCGGGTCGACCTGCAACGCGACGCGGTAGCGGTCGACGGCCTGCAGGAGGTCAAGTTCTCGGACGCCTTCGAGGGCCCGTACGAGCACGCCGTCACGCCGAACACCCGTTATGTGCGCTGCGCGCCGCACGAGTCGAACCTGAAGAGCGTGGCGATGTGGTTCATGCAGTTCGCCGGCATCTTCGAGAGGAGCCTCAGCGCCGAGGCGATCGCCAAGCGCGAGGAGAACCCGCCCCTGTGCGCGATCCCGCTCGCGCTCTGCAAGGGGCCGGACGCATTCGTCCTGGGTCACTGGTATTCGGGGCGCCTGGGCTCGGGCGCGGCCGCCACCGGCATGTACGACTGGATCGAGTTCACCGGCACGGGCGGGCGCGACCTCGCGAACGTCATCGCGGGCGATGGCATCTGCACGCCGGCCGGCCACGTGGATGCGCAACCCGGCGTCAGCATGGGGGCCGTGTCGGCGGCGTGGAACAGCCGGTTCGGCCTGTACAGCCCGCCGTACAACGACATGGCGACGTACCGCCCGGACCTGACGGGGTACGCCTTCACGCCGGCGCAGCTCGACAACCGCAACCGGCCCATTCCCGGCAGCGGCACGTGGACGCAGGCGCACGATGCCTACGACTCGTTCATCACCCACCGCGGAACCAACGATCCCTACGACCCCAATTCGATCCTGAAGCCGAACGGAAGCCCGGCCAATCTTCCGGCACCGATCACCTCCGGACAGCACAACCAGTACGGCGTGAACCGCCGCCTGGCGCTCGCCCCCGTCATCAACTGCGCCGAGTGGGGACCGAACAAGACGAACATTCCCGTCATCGACTACGCCTGCATCCTCATGCTGTCGCCGATCGCGCAGCCCGGAATGCTCGTCCAGTTCGAGTTCCTGGGCATGCGGGGCGAAAGCAATTGCGCCGGCTTCCCGGCGGGCCCGGGAACCGGACCGGTCCTCGTGAAATGAACGAGATGAACATGCGCAAGCAACGTGGCGTCGCCGTGATCGAGCTCGCGATCCTGCTGGTCCCGCTCATCATCCTCACCTTCGGCATGACCGAGCTGGGCCGCGCGGTCCATTACTACAACGGCATCGTGTCGTCGACCCGCGCCGCGGCGCGTTACCTGAGCACGGTTCCCGAGGGCCAGGGCGAGGATGGCGCGCGCTGCGTCGCCGTGTACGGCAATCCGGGCTGCTCCGGCACGCCGCTCGTTCCGGGCCTCACCACGGGCATGGTGCAGATTCGCTACCAGCACGGCGTCGAAGCCGGGCCCGGCACGGTCGAGATGGTGCGCGTGACCGTCGAGGGCTATCCATTCCGTTCGATGGTGCCTTTCGTCGTGCGCGACATGACCTTCGCCTCGATCGGCACCAGCATGAGGCAACCCGTCGCATGAACGCCCAATTCCCACGCGAGTCCCGCGGCGCGGTGCTGATCGAGTTCGCGCTCAGCATCCTGATCCTGCTGTTCCTCGTGCTCGGGCTGCTCGAGCTCGGCCGGGCCTTCTACCGCTGGAACGGCGCGGTCGACGCGGCGCAGCGCGGCGCCCGCGCCGCGGCGATCGCGGCGGTCGGCGACACCGACGCCGTCCTCGCGCAGATGCGCCTCGTCGTGCCCGACATGAACCGCCCGGCCGGCACGCGCGGCGATGCGAAGGTCTTCCATCCGCAGGCGACGATCGAGTATTCCATCGACGGCACCGAAGGCTCGTGGAGCGAGGCCGGCTGCGGCGAGGCGCAATGCCAGTACGTGCGCGTCAGCGTCGACTACGAGTTCACGCCATGGCTCGTCTGGTTCCTGCCCAAGGCCATGACCATGCCGACCGTCACGGCCACGAGCGTGGCCGAAGCTCTCGGCGAAACCTGAGCCCACCATGAAGATCGACATCGTCTGCTCCAGCGCCCGCACCCTCGAAGCAATCCGCCGCCTCGCCGCGAGCGAAGGCT
>DASTGG010000207.1:0-11835 GCA_035719385.1 Usitatibacter sp. | reverse complement strand
GGCCCAGTCGAGCAGCGCCGCATGGCTCGTCTCCAGCTCGCCCTTGCGCAGCGTGCCGTCCGCCGTCGGCTGCGCGGTGGTCCACGATCCGAGGACCTGCGCGCGCAAGCGGTGCGCCGTGTTCGGGAACCACACCACGTCGGGGCCGGCGACGCGGTTGTAGCCGCCGCCGTCGAGCGTGCGGTCGGTGAAGACGCCGCCCACGCCGATCTCGTGGTCGGCGTGCCAGCGAGCGCGCGCGAAGGTCGCGGTGGACTTGAAGTCCTGCAGCGCGACGTTCGTCGTGTAGCTGTTCGGCAGCAGGACCAGCCCGCCGCCGTCGTCGCGCGTGACGAGCACCGTGCCGTCGAAGCGCTCGGCGCGCTGCGTGGCGCGCGCGCCCCACGCCGGGTCCGTCACGGAGCGCGTGTAGATCGCCTGCAGGGGCGATTGCAGGATGTCGGCGCCTTCGAGGAAGAACGGCCGCTTCTCGGGAAAGAAGAGCGCGAACTGCGTGTTGCCCGCGAGCTGCGGCGTGTCGAGCTCGACCTGCGAGAAATCGGGATTCAGGGTCGCGTCGACGACCACGTCGGCGCGCGGCCGCCACTTCACGTCGAGGCTCGGCACGAGCTCGCTCTCGCGGCGGCGCGGCGCATCGCCTTCGCGCGTGATGGACGTGCGCCAGGTGGCGTTCGGCGTGAGCTCGAGGTGGCCCGCCGCCGGCAGGTCGTCCAGCCCCGTGAGCGGCTCGTTCAGGCACAGGAAGCAGGTCTGCTCGCGCGGCAGCGGGCTGGACGAGATCCGGTAGAGCTGGTCGCGCGGCCAGGTCCGGTACACCATCACGCTCCAGGTCTTCGACGGCGGATCGGTGTAGCGCAGCGACGAGAACGGGATTCGGAATTCCGCGGTCCAGCCGCCTTCGAAGCGCCCGGTGACGACGTCGAAGTCGATGTCCGGGGAGAAATCCTCGTTGAGCGTGTCGTCGTTGAACAGCCCGTCGCCGATCGAGCCGCGCGGGTTCACGCGGAAGAAATGCGCGAACTTGCGGTTGCCGACGGGATCGATGTCGACCACCAGCATGTCCTGGTCGGCGAGCACGTTGTCGCGCCGCGCGAAAGGCGCGCGCAGCTGCGTGAGGTCCGGGTCGTAGGCCTTGATGCCCACGTAGAGCGCCTGGCGGTCGTAGAGGAAGCGCGCCTCGGTGCGCACCTTCGGCGCGGCCTGGTTCTGCGGCGCGACTTCGTAGAACCGGTCCAGCACGCTCGCCCGCTCCCATGCCGGTTCGTCGAAGCGCCCGTCGAGCGTGATGCGTTCGCCCGGCGCGAGATGGTGCACCTCGATGGCGAACGCGAAACCGGCAGCGCCGAGGAGCAGCGCGAAGAGCCAGAGCGGAAAGCGGCGATCCATGTTGGGTTCGTATTGTTGGATTGGCGCGAAGTATAAGCACCGCCGCGCGGCCCGCCATGGCCGGTGCGACCGGACGGCAATCCGGACGGACGGGATGCAGATACGGGGTGCCGAAACGCGCGTAGAATCGGGCGCCCAACTCGGAAGGGGACGAACAATGAAAACCGCACGAGTCTTCGGTATCCTCCTCGCGCTCCTCGGCTTCGGATTCCTCGGCATGACGCTCGCGCAGGTGGGCTTCCCGCCGCCGCCGCCGAAAGTGAGCCCCGCCGCCGGTGTCATCGACATGCACGTGCACCCGGATCCCGACGTCTTCGGCCGCGCGCTCACCGACATCGAGGTGGTCACGGTGGCCCGCCGCAAGGGCATGCGCGGCATCGTGCTCAAGAACCACGTGGTGCCGACCGCCGATCGCGCCGCGCTCGCGATGCAGCAGGTGCCGGGCATCGAGGTCTGGGGCGGCATCGTGCTCAACAATTCCGTCGGCGGCATCAACCCGGCGGCGGTCGAGTGGATGCACCGCATGTCCGGCGGCCGCGGCAAAGTCGTCTGGCTGCCGACGTTCGATTCGGACATGCACGTGAAGACGCTCGTCGACAAGAACAAGTCCGGCATCGTGGTGGCGCCCGGCGGCAAGACCACGCCGGAGCTGGACGAGGTGCTGAAGATCGTCGCCCGCGAGAACCTCATCCTCGCCACCGGCCACATCCACGCCGAGGAGGTCGTCGCCGTCACGCGGCGCGCGAAGGAGCTGGGCGTGAAGAACATCCTCGTGACCCACGGCCTCACGAACATCCCCGGGCTCACCATGGCGCAGGCGAAGGAAGTCGCCGGCATGGGCGCGATGATCGAGATCTGCTACCTGCAGTTCATGACGGGCCCGAACGCGCAATACGCCTGGATGAAGCATTGGGAGCAGGTGGGCACCGACAAGGTCGTGCAGGCCGTGCGCGAGATCGGCGCCGACCACCTGGTGCTGTCCACCGACCTGGGCCAGCAGGGCATGATGACGCCGCCCGACGGCATCGAGAATGCGGTGCAGGCGTTGCGCGCGGCCGGCATCTCCCAGGCCGACATCGACCGGATGATGAAAGGAAACCCGGCGCGCCTGCTGGGACTCTCAAGCTAAGTGCCCTCGCTACAGCATCTCTTCGAGAAGAACCGGCAATGGGCCGAGCGCATCAGCCGGCAGGACCCGGAATTCTTTCCGCGCCTGTCGCGCCTGCAGCGGCCGGAATATCTCTGGATCGGGTGCGCGGACAGCCGTGTGCCCGCCAACGAGATCGTCGACCTGCTGCCGGGCGAGCTCTTCGTGCACCGCAACGTGGCGAACCTCGTGGTGCACACGGACCTGAATTGCCTGTCGGTGATGCAGTTCGCGGTGGACGTGCTCAAGGTGCGCCACATCATGGTCGTAGGCCATTACGGCTGCGGCGGCGTGCGCGCGGCGCTCGAGCGCCAGCGCCTCGGCCTCATCGACAACTGGCTGCGGCACATCCAGGACGTGCATGCGAAGCACCGCGAGAGGATCGCGCCGCTCGACCATCCCGACCGGCAGGCCGACCGCCTGTGCGAGATCAACGTGATCGAGCAGGTGTCGAACGTGTGCCAGACGTCCATCGTGATGGACGCCTGGGACCGCGGCCAGCAGCTCTCGGTCCATGGCTGGATCTACGGGCTGAAGGATGGCCGCATCCGCGACCTGCGCACCACCGTGAGCGCCGCCGGCGAAGCGCCGGAAGCGTATCGTGGGGCCATCGAGGCGCTGTAGCGCCGAAGGAGCAACGCTCGTGAAGAATGCGCCGATGTACGCGCTGGCGGCCGCCGCCGCCCTCCTCGCCGCCTGCGCGGGCGGCCCGTCCGCCCGGGCGATCACCAGCGACGAGATGTTCTCCCGCGTCGAGCCCGGCATGACGCAGGAAGACGTGCGCCGGATGTTCGGGCAGCCGTACCAGACGATGCCCTTCCCGCTGTCGCAAACCGTGGCGTGGGACTACATCGCCTACGACACGTGGGGCTACATGGTGGACTTCTCCGTCACCTTCGGCCCCGACGGCCGCGCGGTGAGCCGCTTCTCGCGGCGCATGAACGACGGCGGCGACCACGGGAAGTAACGCCTAGGGAGTGCGCGGCACCAGCAGGAAGGCGCGCGTGTCGCCCTGCGCGTTCATCGCCGTGCCCACGATCCATCCGCGGTCGTTGATGCCCTTGGGCTCGAGGTGGTGCCAGCCCTTCGCACGCACGGAAGGCAGCGTGTCGAGCGCAATGACCTTGCCGCCCGCGATGAGGAAGCCGTAGCGCCCTTCCCCGCTGCCGATCACCTGCAGGCGGTTGTTGATGCCCACGGCCTCGGTGTAGCCGTCGCCGGGCAGCGCGCGCATGGCGCCTTCGTAGATGAACGGGTTCGGCTGCCCGTACGCGTTCGAGGAGAAGCCCACGATCTGGCCGCGATCGTTGATGCCCTTGGCCACGCTCGTGTTGCCGCCCAGCGTCCCGAGGTCGCGCAGCGCGCCGTTGGTGTACAGGAAGGCGCGGCCGTTGGCACTGCCGACCACATCCTCGTGCGAGTTGAGCGCGGTGGCGAAGCTCGCCGCGCCGGCGGCGTTGCCGAGCGCGCCCAGGTCCGTGAGCACGCCTTCGCGAAAGAGGAATGCGCGCTCGACGCCCGTGTCCTGGTAGCTGCCGACGATCGCGCCCGAGTCGTTCATCGCCGCCACGTTGCCGTGCACGCCGAGCTTCGTGACGTTGCCGTCCTTCCACACGACCAGCTCGCCCGTCGCCGCACGGCCTGCGACCGCGCCCTCGTCGTTCACCGCGAGCGCGCAGCTGTTGCCGTCCGCCGAGCCGGTGCCGGTGCCCAGGTCCTCCATGCGCCCGTCGCGGTAGGCGAACGCGTGCACGCCCGAAGGCATCACGTCGGAGCAGCCCACGACGACGCCGCGGTTGCTCACCGCGGCACCGTAGCTTCCCGGGCCGCCGAGGGTGCCGATGTCCACCAGCGCCCAGCCCGACGGCTGCGCGGCGGCGAGCGCCGGCGCCGCGATCATCGCCGCGGCCGCGAGCGCCGCGCCCCGATGAAGGACTCCCATGTTGCTTCCCCTTTTTCCTGTAGGAGCCTTCGTTGTACGGACGACCGATGAAGTCGCATGTCGAAACGCACCGTGCCGAAAGAACCACGCCAGTCCCTGTATCGTTGAGGGATGGAAGGACCGCATGCGCTGAGGCGCGCGCTGCCGCTGGTGGTGCTCGCCGGAGTGTTCTTCGCCACGCTGGATGCGACCGCCAAGTGGCTGGTGCAGTACCACACGCTCCTCTTCGTGGTGTGGGCGCGCTACGCCGGCCAGATGGTGGTGGCCACGCCGATCGCCTGGCATCGGGCCGGCGCGGGCTTCTGGCGCACGAGCCACCTGCGGGTGCAGCTCGCGCGCTCGCTCTGCCTCGTGATCGCGACGGCCTGCTTCGTGGGCGCGCTGCGCTACCTGCCGCTCGCCGAGGGCACGGCGATCGCCTTCCTCGCGCCCATGTTCGCGATCGTGCTGTCGCGTCCCGTGCTGGGTGAGCGCCCGACGCGCGCGCGGTGGATCGCGGCGGTGAGCGGGTTCGCCGGCATCGTGATCCTGGTGCGGCCCGGATCGGCGGTATTCCACCCGGCCACGGCGCTGATGGTCACGGCGGCGGTGGCCAACGCCTTGTACCAGCTGCTCACGCGCAAGCTCACCGGCGACACGGCCGATACGACGCTCTTCTATTCGGGGCTCGTCGGCACGGTGTTGCTTTCGCTCGCGCTGCCGTTCACCGAGATCCCGGGCGCGCTCCCCTTGCGGGACTGGGCGCTCTTCCTCGCCTTGGGCGTCTTCGGCGGCGCGGGGCACGGCATGCTGATCGGCGCGTACCTGCGCGCGCCCGCCTCGCTGGTCGCGCCGTTCACCTACCTGCACATGATCTGGGCGACGATCTACGGCTGGCTCGTCTTCAGCCACCTGCCCGACGGCCTCTCGGCGCTGGGCATGGCCATCATCGTGGGCAGTGGCGTCGCGCTCGTGCTGCACGAGCGGCGCATCGTCCGACAGCCTTCGCGAAACGCGAAGGGCTGATTGCCGCAATACCAATTCCGCCCTTGACGGATCGCATGGTGAGATGCGGACAAGGACGGCATTGGAGGCTTCCCATGGCAACGCGCAACATCCTGGTGTTCGGTGCTTCGTACGGCTCGCTGCTCGGCGTGAAGCTCGCGCTCGCGGGCCACTCCGCCACGCTCGTGTGCCGCGCCCGCACCGCGGACCTCATCAACGCGAAGGGCGTCACGGTGCGCATGCCCGTGAAGGGGCGCGAGGGGCTGCTCGACGTCGAGTCGCGCAGGCTGGACGGTGAAGTGCGCGCCACTACGCCCGACGCGGCCGACCCCGGCGAGTACGACCTCGTCGTCCTCGCGATGCAGGAGCCGCAGTATCGCCTGCCCGGCGTGCGGGAGCTGCTCGCACGCGCCGGCGCGGCGGGCGTGCCGTGCCTGTCGCTCATGAACATGCCGCCGCTGCCGTACCTCGCCCGCGTCGCCGGCGTCGACACGCAGCTGTGCAGCGAAAGCTACACCGACGCCTCCGTCTGGGAGACCGTGTCGCCGGGCGCGATCACGCTGTGCAGCCCCGATGCGCAGGCCTTCCGCCCGCCCGAAGAGGACGGCAACGTGCTGCAGGTGCGCCTGCCCACCAACTTCAAGGCGGCGCGCTTCGCCTCGGAGAAGCACACGGCGCTGCTGCGCGAGCTCGCCGACGGCATCGAGAATGCGCGCTACCAGCCCAACGGCGAGGCCTACGACCTGCCGGTGAAGCTCAAGGTGCACGACTCGCTCTTCGTGCCGCTCGCCAAGTGGGCCATGCTGCTCACCGGCAACTACCGCTGCCTGATGCCCGAGGGCGTGCGCTCGATCGAGCATGCGGTCCATGCCGACGTCGAGGCCTCCCAGTCGGTATACGACTGGGTCACGGGCCTGTGCAAGTCGCTCGGCGCGAGCGACGAGGACATGGTGCCCTTCGAAAAGTACGCCGCCGCGGCCCGCTCGTTGAAGAGCCCGTCGTCGGCTGCCCGCGCCCTCTGCGCCGGCGCGCCCCACATCGAGCGCGTCGATCGCCTCGTGCAGGCGCTCGCCGCGCAGAACGGGATGCGCCACCAGATGGTCGAGGACACGGTCGCGTGCGTGGACGACTGGCTGGTGAGAAATCGGCTGAAGGGATGATCGGTTCCCCGTCTGCACGGGGATGACGTAGGAACAAAGCGCGCGGGTGGCTGTCTCGTTTTGACGACAGAGACAGCGAAAGGCCCGCGCGCATGAACGCTCCCGACATCCGGATTCCCGCGCTCGTGCGGGAAGGCTCGCCGTACCCCCGCGGCGCGACGTGGGACGGCCAGGGCGTGAACTTCGCGCTCTTCTCCGCGAACGCGACGCGCGTCGAGCTCTGCCTCTTCGATTCCGACGGCCGCGAGAGCGCGCGCATCGACCTTCCGGAATACCGCGACGAGACCTGGCACGGCTACGTGCCGGAGATCGGCCCGGGACAGGTGTACGGCTACCGGGTCCACGGCCCGTATGCGCCCGAGGAGGGACACCGCTTCAATCCCAACAAGCTGCTGCTTGACCCGTACGCCCGCGCGCACATCGGCGCGCTCGAGTGGAACCCGGCGGTCTTCGGCTACAGGCTCGACGACCCCAACGCGGACCTCTCGTTCGACGAGCGCGACAGCGCTCCCTTCATGCCGAAGTGCGTCGTGGTGGACCCGAACTTCGACTGGGCGCGCGAGCAGATGCGCAAGCGCACGCCGTGGGACCGCACGATCGTGTACGAGACGCACGTGAAGGGCTTCACGAAGCTCCACCCGAAGGTGCCGGAAGGCGATCGCGGCACGTACAAGGGCCTCTCCCACCCGGACGTCGTCGCCTACGTGAAGTCGCTGGGCGTGACGAGCGTGGAGCTGCTGCCGGTCCACACCTTCATCGACGACAGCTTCCTGCTCGAGCGCAAGCTCGCCAACTACTGGGGCTACAACTCCATCGGCTTCTTCGCCCCGGACCCGCGCTACGCCGCCGACAAGGCGCGCACGCTGCAGGAATTCAAGGAGATGGTCGCGCGTTTCCACGACGCGGGGCTGGAGGTGATCATCGACGTCGTGTACAACCACACGGCGGAGGGAAACGAGCGCGGTCCCACCCTGTCGTTCAAGGGCATCGACAACGCCTCGTATTACCGGCTGGTGCCGGACCAGCGGCGCCATTACGTGAACGACACGGGCACGGGCAACACGCTCAACCTTTCGCACCCGGTCGTGATCCAGATGGTGTGCGACAGCCTGCGCTACTGGGCGCAGGAGATGCACGTGGACGGCTTCCGCTTCGACCTCGGGACCATTCTCGCGCGCGAGCCCGGCGGCTTCGACACCCACAACGGCTTCATGAAGGCGTGCATGCAGGATCCGGTGCTCGCGAAGGTGAAGCTCATCGCCGAGCCCTGGGACTGCGGCCCCGGCGGCTACCAGGTCGGCGGCTTCCCGCCCGGCTGGGCCGAGTGGAACGACAAGTTCCGCGACACGGTGCGCGACTACTGGCGCGGCGAAGCGCGGCCCTCGGACCTCGCGCCGCGCCTCTGCGGCTCGCCCGACGCCTTCCACCACCGCGGCCGGCAGCCGTGGGCGAGCTTGAACTTCATCAGCGCGCACGACGGTTTCACGCTGAACGACCTGGTCACCTACAACGACAAGCACAACGAGGCCAACGGCGAGGAGAATCGCGACGGTCATTCGCACAACCGCTCGTGGAACCACGGCGTCGAGGGCGAGACCGACGACGCGAACGTGAGCGGGCTGCGCGAGCGCCAGATGAAGAACCTGCTCGCCACGCTGCTGCTGTCGCAGGGCACGCCGATGCTGCTCGCGGGCGACGAGTTCGCGCGCACGCAGCACGGCAACAACAACGCCGATTGCCAGGACAACGAGATCTCGTGGATCGACTGGACACACGGCGGGCGCGCGCAGCGCCTGATCGAGTTCACGCGCGGCCTCACGGAGCTGCGGCACCGCTTCCCGATCCTGCGCCGCGTGCGCTGGCTGAGCGGCGAGTTCGACCCCGAGCTCGAGGTCCGCGACGTGACGTGGATCGCCGCCAACGGCCAGGCGAAGACGGACGAGCAATGGAGCGATCCCAACATGCGCTGCTTCGGCATGCTGCTCGACGGCCGCGCGCGCGAGACCGGCATCCGCCGCCGCGGCGAGATGGCCACGCTGCTCCTCGTCTTCAATTCATGGCAGGACCTGGTGAACTTCAAGCTGCCGGAGGCGCCGGGCGGCAGCGGCTGGACGCTGCTCATGGACACCAACCTCATGCAGGCTCCCGAGTCCCCGCCCTTCGATTTCGGCCACGAATACGGGGTTACCGGCCGCTCGATGCTGCTCTTCCAGCTGGCGTGAGCGCGGCGGCGCCCGCGCGGCGCCTTGATGGACATCAACGCCGCGGCGGGCCAACGTCCTAACGTGGGTCCGTGGGGGTGTGATGACCCGTTTCCTGGTGCTTTTCGCGACGATCCTCGTCGCCCTGTTCGCGCTCGAGCTGTCGCGCCCGGCGCAGGCCGCGTTCGTCCTGCCGTGGACCGCGGCGCTCGCGCACATCAGCTCCGGGCTCGTTTCCCTGTTCGATTCCGACGTGATCGCGCACGGCAAGGTGCTGCAGAGCACGCGCAACGGCTTCGGCGTGTCCATCGAGGCCGGCTGCAACGGCATCGAGGCGTCGCTGATCCTCGTCGCGGCGATGCTCGCGTTCCCCGCGCGCTGGATCCACCGCCTCGTGGGCATCGCGGTGGGCCTCGTCGCCATCCAGGCGCTCAACATCGTGCGCCTGGTGACGCTTTTCTACCTCGGCCAGTGGAGCCTGCGCGCCTTCGAGTGGGCGCACCTTTACGTGTGGCAGGCGCTGATCATGCTGGACGCCCTGGTCGTGTGGCTCATCTGGGTGCGCAAGCTCCCGCGCGAGACGGCCACGCCGGCCCATGCAGGCTGAGCCGCTCGGCCGCTTCGTGCTGCGCACGGTGCTGTGGCTGCCGGTGTGCCTGGCGGCCTGGTATTTCGCCGCGCCGTATCACGGCCAGGTGGTGGGCGGCCTCGCGCGCGGCCTGATCGACCTCGTGCACTCGGGGCTCGTGGACGCGACCGAGCGCGAGGGCGCGAGCATCGTCTTCGTCACCCGCATCCAGGTGCCGGCCGAGGGCGGGCGCGTGGGCGTGCTCGTGCCCGACGTGAACCCGCTCATCTACACGTACGGCCTCGCCTTCTTCCTCGCGCTGATGCTGGGTTCGCGCGCGCGCGCCTGGGCGCTCGTGGCGGGCGCCGTGGCGCTGCTGCCCTTCCAGGCGTGGGGAGTGAGCTTCGACGTCCTCGCGCAGGTCGTGCGGGCAGGCCCGCAGGCCGCCGCGCGTGCCGGGCTCACCGGCGGGGAGATGGAAGCGATCGCGCTGGCTTACCAGCTCGGATCGCTGATCTTCCCGCCGGTGGTCCCGGTTCTTCTCTGGGCCGCGTTCAACCGCGGCTTCATCGACCGCCTTCGCGCAACGCCGCCTCACGCCGCCGCAGCATGACGACCGCGGTGAAAGCGAGCAGCGTGGCCATCAGGATCATGCCCCACTCGCTGAGCGTGGGGATCTCGGCCACGGGACCCTCCTGGATCGGGATCGTGCCGAAGCGGTAGTAATACGTGCAGGTGATGTCCTCGCCGTGCGGCAGCACGATCGTGGTGAGCCCTCCGCTGATGGTCCAGTAGTTGTCGCCTTCTTCGTCTCCGACGCAGTTCACGCCGTAGAGCTGCCAGCTGGGTCCGCCACCCTGGCCGACTACCTGGTAGGTTCCCGGCATGAGGCCGGAGAAGGTGCGGCCGGCAGGCACGTCGGAACTCAGGGTCGCTTCCAGGTAATCGGGGCCGATGCCCGGCGTGCTGAAGCCGAAGTACCCGGTCCCGCCCGTGGAGACGACGTTCACGGTGATGTTCGACAGCGACACGTTGTCGAACACGCATTGCACGGTTTCATCCTCGGCCAGCTGCACGACGGCGGTCCTGGATTGCGCATCGACCACCGTGTCGCCGCTCGGATCGGTGCACGTCACGCCCGCGCTGGCCCAGCCTTGCGCAGGCTGCATCTCGACGATCGTGTACGTGCCAGCCAGCAGGTTGCCGAACGGGCGGCTCTGTTCTCCACGATGGTCGGGGCCGATCGCTGGGGCCAGCGTGAACGTCTCGCTCTCACCCAGGCTCGACGAGATCTGGAAGGTCGCCGTCATCGGATCATCGGCGACGACGCGCTTCGTGACGATGAGCACGCTGGTGCGCCGCGGCTCGATGACGCGCGAATTCTCGAACGTGCACGTGACCTGCTCGCCCGGCGCCACGGACACGGTCGCGGTCGCCGTCGCGACGTCGACCGCGCTCGAGTTCGAGCACGTGAGGCCGTTGAAGCGCCAGCCTGCCAGCGCCGCTTCCTGCACCGTGTAGGTTCCCGCCTGCACCGGGGCGAAGCTCACCTCGCCGACGCCGCCATTCGTGGAGATCTGGAACGACTGCGCGCCGGAGAACGAGAAGGTAGCGTCGCCGCCGGCCGCGCGCTTGACGATGCGGATCGAGCCGCCGCCCTCGTTGGTGAACGTGCATGCGGCCGACTGCCCGTCGCCGAGCGTGATGTTCGCCGTCGTATCGCCGGGCTCGAAGGCATCCGTTCCGCCGGCAGCGCCGGTGAACGTGACCGCGGCGTTGCCCGGACACGCGATGTTCGAGAGCCTCCATCCGGACGGCACGGCCTCGGTCACCGAATACGTGCCGGCGGCGAACGTCCCGCTCAGCATCTGCCCGGCCTGGATCGTGCCGGACACCGCGCCGGCGAACGTGAACGTTTCGCCGCCGGCGCCACCGATGGCGTTCTTGGTGACGGTGATGGTGCCGTTCTTCGCATTGGAGTACGTGCACGACACGTTCTCGCCCGCCTGCAACGTGATGGTCGCGAGGCCCGTCGCGACGTTGGTGACGACGTTGCTTCCGCCGCTGCACACGAGGCCCGCCAGCACCCAGTTGGAGGCGGCCGCCTCGGTCACGGTGTAGACACCCGGCAGGAGATCCGGGAACGTGATGGAGTTCGGCGGCGTGCCGCTGTCGGAAAGGGTGAAGCTCGCCGGCAGGGCCGTCGTCGCCGGATTGCTCGTGGACGCGAAGGTGAACGCGTACGGGTCCTGGGGCGACGATTTCTTCACGATCGTGATGCTGCCGCGCTTGACGTCCGTGAACTGGCAGGCCACCGCATCGATGTTGGTTCCAGTAGTGCCGAGCTTGACGGTGACGCCACCCGCGACATAGGTAATCCCGGTGTGGCTGCCGGTCGTGACGACACACTGGACGGGCTGGTTGAGATCCCACCCTGCAGGAACCTG
>DASTGG010000206.1:0-4191 GCA_035719385.1 Usitatibacter sp. | reverse complement strand
GGGGCGGCCATCGAGTCGATGGCGCTGCTGTCCCACGAGACCCACGCCCTGCTGCAGCGCGACCTCTATCGCGCGGTGCGCGCCTACGCGCAGAGCGCGCTCAAGCCGCGCATGAACCGCGACGGGCTCGAGGCCGACGGCCACCGGCTGGACGCGCTCGGCGTGAGCCACGACGTCGTCGACGGCGGCGAGCTGCGCACGCCGGAGGGCAGCAAAGTCGAGATCTTCTGAGCCGGCGCAGGCTTCCCGCGGGGCCAGGGGCCTCCGATTGACACCGGTCAACCGGCCAGGCGCCCCGAAATGGCAAAACGTAATTCCGAAGGCCCCCGTCCGGTGCCGCTGTCGCCGAGGTAAACTGGGGCCGTCTCTTTGAGGGAGCTCCCGCCGGTGAAGAGGCTCGAGGCAGTCAACGATTTCGTCGTCAAGTTCGCGAACGTGAACGGGTCGGGCTCCGCCTCGGCCAACACGCTCTTCGCGAAGTCGATCATGCGCATGGGCGTGCCCGTCAGCCCGCGCAACATCTTCCCCTCCAACATCCAGGGCCTGCCCACGTGGTACGAGGTGCGCGTGTGCGAGCGCGGATGGCTGGGGCGCCGCGGCGGCGTGGACCTCATGGTCGCCATGAACCCGCAGACCTGGGACAAGGACGTGGGCGAGATCGAGCCCGGCGGCTATCTCTTCTACGACTCCACCAAGCCGATGCCGCCGTCGAAGTTCCGCGAGGACATCCAGGTGATCGGCATGCCGCTCACCGAGATCTGCAACGCCACGTACTCGGACCCGCGGCAGCGCCAGCTCTTCAAGAACATCATCTACGTGGGCGCGCTCGCCCACATGCTGGGCATCGAGCTCACCGAGGCCGAGAAGCTCATCGGCGAGCAGTACAAGGGCAAGGAGAAGCTGCTGGAGCCCAACGTGCGCGCGCTGCACATGGGCCGCGACTTCGCCCGCGACCACCTGCCGCAGATCGGCCTGAAGGTCGAGCGCTCCAACAAGATCCGCAACAAGATCTTCCTCGAGGGCAACAACGCGGCCGCGCTGGGCGCGGTCTACGGCGGCGCCACGGTGTGCGGGTGGTACCCGATCACGCCGTCCTCCTCGCTCGCCGAGGCCTTCGGGCGCCACTGCAAGAAGTTCCGGACCGATCCGGATACCGGCAAGGCGCGCCACGCGATCGTGCAGTGCGAGGACGAGCTCGCTTCCATCGGCCTGGTCATCGGCGCGGCGTGGAACGGCGCGCGCGCCTTCACGGCGACTTCCGGGCCGGGCGTCTCGCTCATGAGCGAGTTCATCGGCCTCGCCTACTTCGCCGAGATCCCGGCGACGATCGTCAACGTGCAGCGCGCCGGTCCCTCGACGGGGATGCCCACGCGCACGCAGCAGGCCGACGTGCTCTCGTGCGCCTACGCCTCGCACGGCGACACCAAGCACGTGCTCCTCTTCCCCGAGGATCCGCGCGAAAGCTTCGAGTTCGTGGCCGCCGCGCTCGACCTCGCCGATCGCCTGCAGACGCCGGTGTTCGTGATGATGGACCTCGACATCGGCATGAACGAGCGCCTGTGCGATCCGCTCACCTGGGACGATTCGCGCCGCTACGACCGCGGCAAGGTGCTCAACTACCAGGACCTCGAGGCGGGCGCGCGCTTCGGCCGCTACCTCGACCTCGACGGCGACGGCATCGCGTACCGCACCTATCCGGGCACGCACCCGAAGCGCGGCGCCTTCTTCACGCGCGGCACGAGCCGCGACCGCTACGCGCGGTACACGGAGGAGGGCAGCGCCTACGTCGACAACATGCAGCGGCTGCTGAAGAAGTTCGAGACCGCGAAGGAGCTGGTGCCCAGGCCGGTCACGCGGCTCGCGGGCAAGGGCTCGCGCTTCGGCGTGATCTACTACGGGTCGACGGCGCCCGCCATGGACGAGGCGCTCGTGACGCTGGAAGAGCAGGGCATGCAGGTGGATGCCATGCGCATCCGCGGGTTCCCCTTCCGCGACGAGGTGATCGACTTCGTCAACGGCCGCGACCACGTGTTCGTCGTGGAGCAGAACCGCGACGCGCAGCTGCGCACGCTCCTCGTGGCCGAAGGGATGCTGTCTCCCGAGAAGCTCACCCCCGTGCTGCACTACGACGGCACGCCGATCACCGCCCGCTTCATCACGAGCGAGATCTCGCAACGCCTGGGCGCCTTCACGCTGCCGGCGGTGCAGGCCGCGATCGACGCGGCGATCAAGAAGCCCATCAGCTGAGGCCACGATGACCTACCTCGCCAAACCCAAGCTGCACCATCCGGACCTGCCGAAGAACCCGCTCGGGTTCACGAAACGCGACTACGAGGGCGCCATCTCGACGCTGTGCGCGGGCTGCGGCCACGATTCGATCAGCGCGGCAATCATCCAGGCGTGCTGGGAGCTCGCGATCCAGCCGCACCGCGTGGCGAAGCTCTCCGGCATCGGCTGCTCGTCCAAGACGCCGACGTACTTCCTCGGCCAGTCCCACGGCTTCAACAGCGTGCATGGCCGCATGCCCTCGGTGCTCACGGGCGCGAACCTCGCGAACCGCGACCTCATCTACCTCGGCGTGTCCGGCGACGGCGACTCCGCCTCCATCGGCCTGGGGCAGTTCGCGCACAGCATGCGGCGCGGCGTGAACATGTGCTACATCGTCGAGAACAACGGCGTCTACGGCCTCACCAAGGGGCAGTTCTCGGCCACCGCCGACCGCGGCTCGAAGGCCAAGCGCGGCGCCATCAACATGGACGAGGGCATC
The DNA here is from genome assembly GCA_035719385.1 of Usitatibacter sp. GTDB lineage: Bacteria > Pseudomonadota > Gammaproteobacteria > Burkholderiales > Usitatibacteraceae > Usitatibacter. Next base: position 1,424 of record DASTGG010000206.1, on the reverse strand, counting down.
GACCTCGTGCTCCTCGCGCTGCAGATGGGCGCCACCTACGTCGCGCGCAGCTTCTCCGGCGACAAGCGCCAGCTCGTGCCGCTCATCAAGGGCGCGATCAGCCACGGCGGCGCCGCCTTCATCGACGTGATCTCGCCCTGCGTCACCTTCAACAACCACGAAGGCTCCACCAAGAGCTACGAGTACATCCGCGAGCACAACGAGGCGGTCAACTCCCTGGACGTGATCACCTTCCACAAGGAGATCACGGCGGACTACGAGCCGGGCACGCTGCAGGAAGTGCGGCAGCACGACGGCTCGCTGCTGCGCCTGAGGAAGCTGCACCCGGACTACGATCCGTCGGACCGCATCGCCGCGATGAACTACGTGCAGTCGCGTTACGCGGAAGGCGAGATCGCCACGGGGCTGCTCTTCGTGGACCCGGATCCCAAGGACCTGCACGCCAACCTGAATACCGTCGCCACGCCGTTGAACCAGCTCGGCGAGCGCGACCTGTGCCCGGGCAGCGCGGCGCTCGCGAAGTTCAACGAGAGCCTGCGGTAGGCGGCCGGGGCGGGGACTCGATCGCCGCGATCACCGCGCCCCGAACGGCGTCGTACCCGGGCACGCAACGCAGCTCGCCCTTGTGCTCGGGGATCGGGCAGTTGTCCTCGCGCCCGCAGTACACCTCGCAGGTGCCGCTCACGTAAGCGACCTTGTAGTGCGGGTCCTCGCGCCGGTAGATCGCGCGCTTGCTCCACTCGATCGACATGCCGAGCACGACGATGCGCGTGTCGGTCGCCCCGGCCAGCACCGACAGCCCGTTCTGCCCCGTGACGAAGAGGCCGGCCTTGCGCAGCGTGTAGTAGGTCTGGTCGAGCGAGAGGCGGTTCACGAGGTTGGTGACGCCCTCGAGCGCAGGCGAGCGCTTGGTCATGCGGTCCGCGAGGCTCTCCACGTCCTTGCCGACGACGGCCACGGACAGGCCGCGCGCGACCAGCTCGTTCGCGAGCCGCTGCCAGTTCGCGAGCGGCCAGCTGCGCGTCGGCCACGTCATCGACGTGTTGAGCACCACGTCGAAGGCTTGCGCTTCGTCGGGCTCGGTGGGGAAATACTCGAGCCGTTTCTCGCGGAAGCTCAGCTCGCCCAGGCCCAGCGGCACGCTGATGAAGTCGAACGTGTCCATCTTCCAGTGCGGCAGCTTCTCGAGCTCGAAGAGCTTCACGATGCGGTTCGGGTAGCCGCGCAGCCGCGGATCGTCGATGGGGAACACTTCCTCGACGTACGGGCAGGCCTTGAAGAGCGCGGGATGGTGCGTGAAAAGGTCGAAGGTGTAGCTCGAGGCGCTGCGAAGCTTCCGGATGACCGCCTGCGCGAAGAGGCAGTCGCCCAGGCCGCGGCAGCCGAGGACCAGGCCGACGCGCTCGCTCATGGGCGGTGAATGG
>DASTGG010000205.1:0-32780 GCA_035719385.1 Usitatibacter sp. | reverse complement strand
CGCCCAGTCGCGCCCGGAAGTGCAGCAGTTCGTGGAGTGGCTGCAGCGCGAGCTCGCCGCCGGGAACTAGTTGAGCACCTTGCGAACGCGCTCGGGGATGTTGTGCTCGTTGATGCGCGAGTTGGCCGACACGTGCTGGCGCAGGAACTCCATCTGGTCGGCGAGGATGCGGCGGTTGGCGAGGATCAGGAACTCGGCGCGGTTGGGCACGTAGGGGGCGTAGATGAGCTGCATATGCGCCTCCTCCGGCGTGCGACTGCCCTTCTTCTGGTTGCAATTGCGGCACGCGGTGACGACGTTCATCCACGTATCGCGCCCGCCGCGGGAGAGCGGCAGGATGTGGTCGCACGTGAGCTTGAGCGGCGTGAAGTGCCCGGCGCAGAACGCGCAGACGAACTTGTCGCGGTTGAAGAGCTCGCGGTTGTTGAGCGGCGGCACCTGGTTGAAGCCCTTGATGGCCAGCGCCTTGCCGCGGATGGCGATGATCGAGTTGGCCGTGATGCGCGAGCGCTCGCCGGTGCGATGGCAGCGGCCGCCCCAGACGGTGAACGCCTCGCTGCCCAGCTCCCATGCCACGCGCTCCTTCGCGTAGTACCACACCGCCTGCTGCCAGGTGACCCAGCGGTGGGGCACGCCGTGTTGGTCCAGCGTGAGGATGAGGGGCAAGCTCCTGTTCATGGATAATTGCCGTCCGAAGCTGCACCAATTTACCAAATTTCGCCTGCTAGTGGTTGTTTCCAAGGAAAAAGCATGAGCCTGGACCGAGTCGACTCCGGTCGCGATTTATCCAACGATTTCAACGTGATCATCGAGATCCCGATGCACGCCGACCCCATCAAGTACGAGGTCGACAAGCAGACCGGGGCGCTCTTCGTCGACCGCTTCGTCTCCACCTCGATGCACTATCCGTGCAATTACGGCTACATCCCGAAGACGCTCTCGGACGATGGCGACCCGGTGGACGTGCTCGTGATCGCACCGTTCGCGCTCATGCCGGGCGTGGTCGTGCGCTGCCGTCCGATCGGACTGCTCAAGATGGAGGACGAGGCGGGGCACGACACGAAGCTGCTCGCCGTGCCGATCGACAAGCTCACGCCGCTCTACCGCCACATCGAGACCGCGCGCGACCTGCCGGAGCTCACGCTCTCGCAGATCACGCACTTCTTCCAGCACTACAAGGACCTCGAGCCCGGCAAGTGGGTCAAGGTCGAAGGCTGGGGCAGCCCGGAGGAAGCGCGGCGGGAGATCCAGGAAGGCGTGAAGCGGGCGAAGAAGCCGCCCTCGCGGAAGAAATAACCCGGGGACGCACCCCGGGGACGCACCCCGGGGTGCGTCCCCGGGTTCAGCGGCCCAGCTCGCGCCTGCGCAAGCCGATCCAGGCGAGCAGCCCGAGTGCTGCCCCGATGAGCAACATGCCCGCGAGCTCCATCGCGGGCGGCCGCTCGCCCAGCTGCAGCGCCGAGGCGATGACGGCGATCACCGGGATGCCGAGCGAATTGAGCCCGGCGATGCCCGCGCGCGTGTTCGCGAGCACGTAGGTCCAGAGCCACCAGCCCACGCCGCTGCCGAGCACCGAGGAGAAGAGCAGCGCCACCACGAACTCGCCGGTCCATTGGATCGGCGGGTTCGGCACGGCGAACGCGATCGCGAGCAGCGGCAGGAAACCGAACAGCAGCTGCCACGCGGTGAAGAGCAGCGGATCCTCCGCGGCGATGGGCCAGCGTTTCGAGAGGACCGCGGTGATCGCCCAGACCGCGCCCGAGGCGACGGCGAGCAGCGAGCCCGCGAGGCTCGTGAGGTGCCACGGCGCCACGATGAGGACGAGCCCGGCGAAGGCGAGACCCACGGCGACCCACTGCGTGCCGCGCATCTTCTCGTGCAGGATGAAGTGCGCGAACACGATCATCCAGAAGGGCATCGTGAACACCAGCACCGATGTCTTGCCCGGACCCGCCAGCGCGAGCGCGAGCTGCGTGAGCGCGACGAAGACCGCGACCTGCAGGAACCCGAGCAGCACCGCCATGCGGTAGCTCGAGAGCGTGAGCCCGCGGCCGCGCCGCAGCTTCACCATGAGGAAGAGCACGGCGCAGCCGATGCCCACGCGCCACGCGCTGAAGTCGAGCGGGTTCGCGTAGCGCAGCGCGATCTTGTTCATCACCCAGGCGTAGCCCCAGATGAGCACCATCGCGACGAGCGCCGCGACCGGCCCCGACGCTCGCATCCTCACGAGGCGGTCGCGAGCGCCGGGTGATCGCGCACTTCGAGGGGGGAGCCGGCCGGCGAGCCGAGCCGCAGGTCGCCGCGCTGCAGGCTCTCGATCTGCGCCACGACGAGAAGGTCGAACCCGCCTTCGGGCGACGGCGTGGCCTGTACGACGGTGCCCGCGGCCTGCTCGCCGAAGGCCTGGCTGTAGACGCTGTCGCCGGGCCTGGGCGCGGTGGGCGCCTCGACGTGCGCGCGCGCCATGCGGCGCTTGAGGATGCCGCGGTATTGCGTGCGCGCGACGATCTCCTGGCCGGGATAGCAGCCCTTGTGGAAGCTCACCCCGCCGACGAGGTCGAGGTTGGCCATTTGCGGCACGAATGCTTCCTGGGTGGCGGCGAAGATGGTCGGGATGCCGGCCTGGACGCCCGTCCATTCCCAGGCGTCCATGCCCGCCGGCGTGGCGCGTTGCGAGAGCACGGTCCACAGGCCCTGCGCCTGCGCGGCCGGCGCCAGCACGAGGAAGCGGCGATCGTCGAGCGCGAGGCAGGACACGCCGTCGCGCTCCACCGCGTGCAGTGGCGCGGGAACGTTTTCCCAGTGACCGGCGACGATGTCCTTCGCGCGCGCGCCGGCGAGGCCCAGGCGCACCCACTGCTCGCTCACGTCGGCGATCTTCACCTTCGAGCGCAGGACGAACATGCCCAGGCGCTTGGCGAAGGGCGCCGCAATTTCCGCCGGCAGCATCACCAGGTAGCCGTCGGCGCGCCGGAAGAGCAGGAAGGTGGCGAGGAGGCGCCCCTTGGCCGTGCACCAGCCGTTCCACTGCGCGGCGGACGCGGGCAGCGACTGCACGTCGTTGGTGAGCTGCCCGTGGAGGAAGGCCGGCGCGTCGTCCCCCGAGACGCTGACGAGCGCGTTATGGGAGAGGTCGGCCACGATGGTTGCATCGCGGGCTGCCGCGAGCTCGGCGTGCGGGTCGCCGAAGTCCGCCACACCCGCGCCGCCCGGCCGCGCGCCGCGACTGGCGAGGAATGTGAGCCACGGAGTCATGAAGGACGTCGAGACGGTTCGAATCGAGCTTCAGTATAGCCGCGCCGGCGCCGCGCTTCTCGCCGCCATGGCCTCGGGCACCGCCGCGCTCCTCTTCCTCGTGCCGATGGGAGCCGCGCTGCGCACGGCGCTCGCCGCCTTCATCGCCGCTCTCGCGCTCGAGGCCTTCGATCGCATCGTCCGGCTGCGCGGCCGCGCCGCCGTGCGGTCGCTTCGGGTGCAACGCGACGGCCGCATCGAGGTCGAAACCGCGTCGGGCGAGGCCGTCGCGGGCGCGCTGCGGCCGGGCTCGTTCGTCGCGCCCTGGCTCGTGATCGTCCGCTGGCGCCCCGAGAACCGCCGGCGGGACCGGACGGTCCTCCTGTTGCCCGACATGGTCGCGGCCGGCGATTTCCGGCGGCTGCGGGTGCTGCTGCGTTGGGCCTGAAGGAGAGCCATGAAAGTCGTCCTGCGTTTCTATGCCGGCATCCACGCGTTGCTCGCGCTGCTGTTCGTGGCGTCCACGGTAGTCCTGATGGTGAGCGCGGTGCACGAGACCTGGGTCGCCGTGCACGAGGGGATGAACGAGAAGTCCGCCCAGACGGTGATCGAGGCGCTCGGGCTCGCCGCCATCGCGGTGGTCTCGCTGCAGATCGCGCAGACCATCACGGAGGAGGAGGTCGTCCGCGAGGCGCACGTGAGCGGGCCCACGCGCGTGCGCCGCTTCCTCTCGCGCTTCCTCGTCGTGCTCATCGTCGCGCTCGCCATCGAGGGGCTCATCGCCACGTTCAAGGCCATCCACGAGGACATGGAGATGCTCACCCAGGCGGCGGCCATCGTGGGCAGCGTCGGCATCCTGCTCGCCGGCTGGGGCGCTTTCATCCGCCTCAACGTCCCGGCGGAGAAGCTCGAGCCCGAGGCGATGGAGCAGGCGAAGGAGGAGGATCGCAAGCTCGAGTGAACCGTTTTCCGCTTTAATGACCGGCGCAGCGTGAAGGTATAATTGGCGAGATGAACCCGCAGGATGCGCCGCTGCAGCAGGTCCTCACGCTGCCCGGCGCGGTTGCGCTCTCTCCCTTCCGCATCGAAAAACTGCGCGCCGCCCTCCCGGCCGCTTCCGGCGAGGCGCCGGCGATCGATGCGCGCTTCGTGCACTTCGTCGCGATCTCCGCGCCGCTCACGGCCGACGAGTCGCACGTCCTCGAAAGGCTGCTCACCTACGGCACGCCCGGCGTGCGGGCGCCGCGCGGCGGCATGCTCCTCGTGGTGCCGCGGTTCGGAACGGAGTCGCCGTGGTCGTCGAAGGCCACCGACATCGCGCACAACTGCGGCCTCGCGAAAGTCGTGCGCATCGAGCGCGGCATCGCGTATCACGTCGTGCCGGCTGCGCCGGCGGGAAGCGCGCTGCACGAGGCACTGGTGCGCGCGATCCACGACCGCATGACGGAGACGGTGGTCGGCGACGTCGAGGAGGCGCACCGGCTGTTCGCCCACGCCACCCCACAACCGCTCACGACGATCGACCTGCAGCGCGGCGGCCGCGAAGCGCTGGAGGAAGCGAACCGCCGCATGGGCCTCGCGCTCGCCCCCGACGAGATCGATTACCTCGTCGCGAGCTTCGGCAAGCTCGGCCGCGATCCGACCGACGTGGAGCTCATGATGTTCGCGCAGGCGAATTCGGAGCACTGCCGCCACAAGATCTTCAACGCGTCCTGGACCGTGGACGGCGAGCGCCAGGAGCATTCGCTCTTCCAGATGATCCGCAACACGCACGCGAAGAGCCCGCACGGGACCATCGTCGCGTACGCGGACAATTCGGCCGTCATGCAGGGCGCGCCCGTCGAGCGCTTCCACCCGCGCGGCGACGGCGAATGGAAGTACGAGCGCGATCTCACGCACATCCTCATGAAGGTCGAGACCCACAACCACCCGACCGCCATCGCCCCGCACCCGGGCGCGGGCACGGGCGCCGGCGGCGAGATCCGCGACGAGGGCGCCACGGGCGTGGGCGGCAAGCCGAAGGCCGGGCTCACCGGATTCTCGGTCTCCAACCTCAACATTCCCGGCGCGCGCGAGCCGTGGGAAGGCGATTACGGCAAGCCGGGCCGCATCGCTTCCGCGCTCGACATCATGATCGAGGGCCCGATCGGCGGCGCCGCGTTCAACACCGCGTTCGGCCGCCCGAATCTCGCGGGCTACTTCCGCGCGTTCGAGCTCGAATGCGGCGGCGAGGTGCGCGGCTACCACAAGCCGATCATGCTGGCCGGCGGCTACGGCAACATCTCGGATCGGCACACGCACAAGAAGCCGCTCACGCGCGGCACCCTGTTCATCCAGCTGGGCGGCCCCGGTTTCCTGATCGGCCTCGGCGGCGGCGCCGCCTCGTCGATGGCTTCCGGGCAGAACGTCGAATCGCTCGACTTCGATTCGGTGCACCGCGCAAACGCGGAGCTCGAGCGGCGTTGCCAGGAGGTGATCGACGCCTGCTGGCAGATGGGCGAGCGCAATCCCATCCTTTCGATCCACGACGTGGGGGCCGGCGGGCTTTCCAACGCGTTCCCCGAGCTCGCGCATTCCGGCGGCGTGGGCGCGCAGTTCGACCTGCGCAAGGTGCCGAGCGAAGAGCCCGGCATGACGCCGATGCAGATCTGGTCGAACGAGGCGCAGGAGCGCTACGTGCTGGCGATCGAGGCGTCCCGGCTCGCGGAATTCGAGCGCATCTGCGAGCGCGAGCGCTGCCTCTTCGCCGTCGTGGGCCACGCGCGCGACGACGGCGAGCTCGTCGTCGACGATCCGCTGTTCGGCAACCGCCCCGTGGACATGCCGCTCGAGGTCCTGCTCGGCAAGCCGCCGCGCATGCACCGCGACGTCGCCCGCCGCGCTGCACGGCTGCGCGCGCTCGAGCTGCAGTCGATCGGGTTGAAGGAGGCCTGCTACCGCGTCCTGCGCCTGCCGACGGTCGCCGACAAGACCTTCCTCGTGACGATCGGCGATCGCACCGTGGGCGCAATGACCGCGCGCGACCAGATGGTGGGCCCCTGGCAGGTGCCCGTCGCGGATTGCGCGGTCACCACGCTCGGGTACCACACGCATCTCGGCGAGGCGATGGCCATCGGCGAGCGCACGCCGCTCGCGCTCATCGACGGGCCCGCATCGGGCCGCATGGCGATCGGGGAAGCCATCACGAACATCGCCGCCGCGCCGATCGCGAGGCTGGGCGAAGTGAAGCTCTCGGCCAACTGGATGTGCGCCGCGGGCCATCCCGGCGAGGACGCCGCGCTCTTCGACACCGTGCGCGCGGTCGGCATGGAGCTGTGCCCGGCGCTCGGCATCTCGATTCCCGTGGGCAAGGATTCGATGTCCATGCGCACCACGTGGCGCGAGGGATCGAGGGAGAAGGCCGTCACCGCGCCGCTGTCGCTCATCGTGTCGGCGTTCGCGCCGGTGACGGATGCGCGCCGCACGCTCACGCCGCAGCTGCGCATGGATGCGGGCGAGACCGAGCTGGTCCTCGTCGACCTCGGGCACGGCCGCAACCGGCTGGGCGGCTCGGCTCTCGCGCAGGTCTACTCGCAGGTGGGCGATGCGGTGCCCGACCTCGACGATCCGTCCAGGCTCGAGGCCTTCTTCGACGCCGTGCAGGCGCTCAACGCCGAGGGGCGCATCCTCGCCTATCACGACCGCTCCGACGGCGGCCTCTTCGCGACGCTCTGCGAGATGGCGTTCGCCGCGCGCGCCGGCACCACGGTCTACCTCGACAACCTCGCCTTCGACCCGAAGCAACTCGACGTCGACGGCCACGAGCGGCAGACCGACGTCCTCGCCGGGAACCTGCACGAGCGCGTGCTCGCGGCGCTCTTCAACGAGGAGCTCGGCGCGGTGCTGCAGGTCCGCCGCGGCGATCGCGATGCGGTGATGCAACGCCTGCGCGCCGCGGGCCTTTCACGCCAATCGCAGGTCGTCGGCCACCCGAATGCGGACGGCGAGGTGCGCTTCGTGCTGAACGGCAAGGCGATCTTCGCGGAGCAGAGATCGGCCCTGCATCGCGCGTGGTCGCAGGTCACGCACGAGATCCAGCGCCTGCGCGACAACCCGGCGTGCGCGGACCAGGAGTACGACCGCCTGCTGGACGACGGCGATCCGGGCATGAGCGCGAAGCTCACCTTCGATCCGGCCGAGGACATCGCCGCGCCGTACCTCGCCCGCGGCGCGCGTCCGAAGGTCGCGATCCTGCGCGAGCAGGGCGTGAACGGGCAGATGGAAATGGCGGCGGCGTTCGACCGCGCCGGTTTCACGGCGATCGACGTGCACATGAGCGACATCCTCGCCGGGCGCATCTCGCTCGCGGGCTTCCGCGGCTTCGCGGCGTGTGGCGGCTTCAGCTACGGCGACGTGCTGGGCGCGGGCGAGGGCTGGGCGAAGTCGATCCTCTTCAACGCCCGCGCGCGCGACGAGTTCGAGCGCTTCTTCGGCCGCGGCGATTCGTTCGCGCTCGGCGCCTGCAACGGCTGCCAGATGATGTCGAACCTGAAGGGCATCATTCCCGGCGCGCAGAACTGGCCGCATTTCGAGCGCAACGCCTCGGAGCAATACGAGGCACGCCTCGCGCTGGTCGAGATCGGCAAGTCGCCGTCGATCTTCTTCGCGGGCATGGAGGGCAGCCGCATCCCGATCGCGACCGCGCACGGCGAGGGCCGCGCGGTGTTCAGGGATGCGAAGGCGATGGAAGCCTGCCAGTACCTGGTCGCGGCGCGCTACGTGGACAACCGCGGCAAGGTCACCGAGACCTACCCCTACAACCCCAACGGCTCACCGCAGGGCATTACGTCCGTCACCACTGCCGATGGCCGCTTCACCATCCTCATGCCCCATCCCGAGCGCGTGTTCCGCACGGTGCTGCTCTCGTGGCATCCCGAGGGCTGGCCCGACGATTCGCCCTGGATGCGCATGTTCCGCAACGCGCGCGCCTGGGTCGCCTGAGCCGTCATCCCGGGCGCTGCGCCGCAGCGATGGCCCGGGATCCAGTCTCAACCACCGGTTCACCACCCAGACCAGCGCGGCGAGCACGATCGCCGCGATCGCCCAGCGCATCGCGCTCGCGAGGGTCGCGGCATCGAGGGCAGGCAGGCCGAATTTCCGCAGGTCGGCGCCGCGATCGATCGTCCAGTGCCAGGCGGTGTGGCCGACGATCGCCGACAACACGATGACGCCGATGCGTTCGGGCACGCGACGCAGCACGAAGTCGAGCACCGGCACGAGCACCAGCAGCACCGCCACCTGGCCCAGCTCGACGCCCGCGTTGAACGCGACGAGCGCCGTCACGAGGTGCGCGCCGGCGAATTGCAGCGATTCGCGCAGCGCGAAGGCGAAGCCGAAGCCGTGCACGAGACCGAAGGCGAACGCGATGATCCAGCGGCGCTGCGCGCTGCTGCCGAAGATGTTCTCGATGGCCAGGTAGAACACCGACGCGGCGATGAGCGTCTCGACGAGCGGCGGGAACCACAGGCCTTCGGGACCCAGCCCCGCGGCGACCGCCGCGAGCGTGATCGAATGCGCCACGGTGAAGGCGGTCGCGATGACGATGAGCGGCTTCAGGCGGCGGAACGGGATGACCAGGCAGGCGATGAAGAGCAGGTGGTCGATGCCGTCGAGGATGTGCAGGAAGCCTTCGCGCACGAATCGCAGCGCCGCCTGCAGCCAGCCGGGATCGAGGCGCACGAGCCCCGGATCGCCGTGCAGCTCGAAGGCACGCTCGGCGCCGTCGGGCGCGAGGAAGCGCAGCGACGTCGAGACGCGCAGCCCCAGGCGCTCGAGCCGCGGCCGGATCGCGAAATCGCCGCGCTCCGATGCCGCCGGGTACTCGAGCTGCACGTCGAGGAACTGCTGGTTCCAGTAAAGCTGCGTGGACTCGGGAATGCGCGGTGCGCGCAGGTGGGCGAGGGCGCTCGCGTAATCGCCGAACGACCGGTCCGAGGCGAGCGACACGCGCGCCTCGACGATCGACGGGTTCGCGAGCCGCGTGCCGTTCTCGTCGATCTCCATGTTGTCGGTGAGCCAGAGCTGCACCGCGGTGCGCAACGCCGGCTCCGCGCGCGCGAGGTCGAGGTAGCCCGGCCCGCGCATCGGCACGTCCACGTCGCGCATCGCCGACAACGGCACGCGCATGAGCACGGTGAGATGGCCGCGCTCGGGCTTCACGAAGGCCTGGATGCGGACATCGGCCGGAATGTCGTGCGCACGCGCCGCTGCGGCCATGAGCAGCATCATGGCGGCGAGCCAGCGCAGGAAATGGCCGTGCGGCATGCGGAATACAATGCCCGAAAACATTCCGGCGCGCCCGGCAAAACACGAAGGAGGCTCCATGGTTCCCATGCGACGCAACATCCTGGTCGGCCTTTCCGCAGTAGCGGTCGTGGGCATCCTCGCCGCCTGCCAGGCGGTGCTGCAGAAGCAGGCCGATGCCGGCGGCGCGCAGGCGCCGCGCTTCGAGGTCGACCCGCTGTGGCCCAAGCCGCTGCCCAACCACTGGCTGCTCGGCATGACGATCGGCGTGTGGGTGGACGACCAGGACAACGTCTGGATCATCCATCGGGGCGCCGCGACGCTGAACGAAAACGAGCTCGCGCTTGACAAGAAGGTGGGCGAGTGCTGCACGGCCGCGCCGCCCGTGCTCGTCTTCGACCCGGCCGGAAACCTGGTGCGCTCGTGGGGCGGCCCCGGCGCGGGCTACGAATGGCCGCAGTCGAACCACGGCGTGCACGTGGACTACAAGGGCAACGTCTGGATCGGCGGCAATGGCGAGAAGGATGCGCACATCCTCAAGTTCACGAAGGACGGCAAGTTCCTCATGCAGGTCGGCAAGCTCGGCGGCAACGCGGGCAGCAACGATCCGAACAACTTCGGGCGCGTCGCGAAGATCTGGGTGGATCCGAAGACCAACGAGGCCTACATCGCCGACGGCTACAGGAACAAGCGCGTCGCGGTGCTCGACGCCGACACCGGCAAGATGAAGCGCTACTGGGGCGCGTACGGCAACAAGCCCGACGATGCCGACCTCGGCAAGTACAACCCGAGCGCACCGCCGCCGAAGCAGTTCCGCAATCCCGTGCACTGCGTCGAGCGCAGCAACGACGGCTTGGTGTATGTGTGCGACCGGCAGGCCGACCGCCTGCAGGTGTTCAAGCCGGACGGCACGTTCGTGAAGGAGGCCTTCTTCGCGAAGCAGACGCTGGGCTCGGGCTCGACGTGGGACATCGCGTTCTCGAAGGACCCGGAGCAGAAGTTCATCTTCATGGCCGACGGCACGAACGAGAAGGTGCGCATCGTGCTGCGCGACACGCTGCAGGAGATCACGAACTTCGGCGACGGCGGGCGCCAGCCCGGCCAGTTCTTCGGCGTGCACAGCATCGCCACGGATTCGAAGGGCAACATCTACACGACCGAGACTTACGAAGGCAAGCGCATCCAGAAGTTCGTCTACAAGGGGATGGGCCCCGTGCCGGCGCGCGAGCAGGGCGTGCCCTGGCCGCGCAGCTAGCGGGTTGGCGACGGTTCGTTGCTCGCGCATGGGCGCCGCCGACACGGGCGGCGCGGAGGCGCTATTCCGCGCGTTCCTCGAAGGCGATCCGCACTATCGCGACGTGGCGAAGGTCTATGGCGACGAGGGGCCGGAAGCGTTGCGACGCGCGCTCGCGCTCTTCGTCGAACGGCCGGAGCTCGGCTTCGTATGGATGGCGCGGCAGGGCGACGACGTCGTGGGCTGCTGCGTGGTGTGCTTCGCGATCTCCACCTCGCGCGGCGGGCTCGTCGCGAAGCTCGACGACGTGAACGTGAAGCCGGGGCTCGAGGGCCGCGGCATCGGCACGGCGATGATCGCATCGCTGAAGGAGGAGCTGCGGCGCATCGGCGTGAGCCGCATCGACACGGCGACGCACTTCGACAATCCCGCCGCGCGCCGCTTCTACGAGCGCCACGGGTTCGCCAGCCTGCGCGAGGAGCGCATGAGCTGCCTGCTCGCCTAGCGTTCGGCCCTTCCACGCACGCGTATCGGCGGCGCCTGCCACAGGGCGAGCCCGGTGATGCTCGCGCCCAGCGCGACGTTGTCGTCGTCACCGGTGCCGGGGAACACTTCGCCGAGGAAGCCGAAGCTGAGCACCTGGTAGTCCGCGGGATCGGCCGAGATGCCGGGCAACGGCCCCGCTCGCAGGAGCTCGAGGGCCGCGCGGAAATTGTCGGGAGTGATGCGCGCGACGAACCGCCGCCCCTCGCTCCACGGCTCGCCGTACTGCATCGTGGGGCCCGCCCCCGCGTGCGACAGAAACCGCACCGCGTGCCCGAGGCCGTCGACGGCCGCGATGGGGCTCGCGATGAAGGCGACGTGGCCGTCCGATCCCCAGCTTTCGACGCCGCTGCCGTTCACGCCGGGCGCGCGGTTGTCGAAGATCGCGAGCACGTGCGCGATCACCGTTGCGCTGCGCACATCCTGCGCGTAGTAGAACAAACCCGCCTGCGCCGTGCCGGCGTCCACGACGCGGCCGCGCTGGTTGCGGATCCACGGCACGCGCACCGTTGCCTCGATCACGAGCGCGGCGCCGTCCCGGAAGGCCGCGACGGGCCGGCCGAAGTCGCGTGCCACGCTCACGTTCGGCCCTTCGCCCACGAGCGGCGCACGGTGCGCGAACCGCGCCGTATCGATGAAGAGGCCGGCGCCTTCGCACGCGAGCTGGAATGCGCTGGCAGCCTCGGGCGGCCCCTGGTTGCGATAGCCGCGTTGCGCCTGGGCGGGCGCCGCGAACCCGGTGATGGCACCGACATCCCAGGTGACGACATTGGCGACCTGGCCGGCGAGCTCGTCGGTGCCGGGATCGCCCATGTGCTGCACGCGCATGTACGTCCGGTCCAGCGGCGCCGGGTCGTACTCGACCACCATGTCGCTCGTGGCCGGGCAGTCGGCGGGAGCGACCGCGGTCCCGCGGGCCAGCGGGTTTGCCGCGCTCGCACTGATCGCGAGCGCCGTGCCGAGCGCCGCGATGGCGGCGTTCAGTCCTCGTCGGGCCATCGCTGCGCCGGCGGGAATCGCTCGTCCTCGTCCTTCAGCGCGACGCGGATCGCCTTGCGGATGCGCGCCTCGCGCGCTTCCCGCGACGACGCGAGGCCGAGGGTGACGAAGGGCAGGGCGAGGATCGCCAGCACCGTGAAGAGCAGCAGCAGGAAGCGCGAGGCACCCTCCTGCGACTGGGTGAGCACCCACACCGTCAGCACGAGGAGCCCGGCCATCGCGAGCGACAGCATCCGCAGCAGCAGCACGGTGCGTCGCGCAGGCAGGAAGCTCGCCTCCAGCACCGGACGGTCCGCTCCCTCGAGCCAGGCGATGCGGAAGGTGGGGTCGGGAGCCAGGTGCGCGCGCTCCAGCGCCCCCGCGAGGCGGCGCTGCGACGTTCCCAGGTCGTGGGCGCTTTCGAAGCGTTCCGTGCGGCGCTCGACCAACGCGCGCGCGGCGCGGCGCATTTCCGACATGCGCCCAGTTTACGGAATCGCGCGCGCCCCGCTCAGCGTGAAGAAGAACGTGGCTCCGGCACCGGGCTGCGATTCGGCCCAGATGTCGCCGCCGTGGCGCTCCACGATGCGCCTCACGGTCGCGAGCCCGATGCCGTGGCCGTCGAAGTCGCCGGCGCCGTGAAGCCGCACGAACGGCGAGAAGAGCTTGTCCGCCGCGCCCATGTCGAAGCCGACGCCGTTGTCGCGGACGTGGAACACGGTCTGCCCGGAAACCTGGCGCGCGCCGATGTCCACGTGCGCATCGGGCCTGAGGCGCGTGAACTTCCACGCGTTGCCGATGAGGTGCTCGAGGGCCATGACGAGCAGCGTTTCGTCGGCCCACGCCTCCATCCCCTCGGCCACGTGGACCGAGACGGTTCGCGACGGCGTTCGGCCCTTCCATTGCTCCGCGACGCGCCTTGCGACGGCGGTCACGTCCACGCGGCGGCGGCTGATGTGGCTGCGACCGCTGTTGGAAAGGCCGAGGAGCCCTTCGATGATGGTGTCCATCCGGTTGACATGGGCGGCGATGCGCATAAGCAGTCGGCGCACGCCCTCGTCGAGCGAGTTCGCGCGCATCTTCTCGAAAAGTCTGCAAAAGGAATCAATCGCACGCAGCGATGTCTGCAGCCCATGCGTCGTGGATTGCACGAAGGCGTCCAGCTCCTCGTTGGCGCGCTCGAGCTGGCCGAGCATCTCGTCGCGCTCGCGCGCACGGCGAACGACACCCGGATCGAGCGTATCGAGGCGATGGATGAGATACCGCACGCTGCCGTCTGTCGCGAGCACGGGCGAGTTGAAGCCGTCGCCGCGGCCCGTCGCCAGCACGCGCTCGAGCGCGGCGCGCGAGCTCGCCACGCCGGTCGGTCCATGCGCCTGCGCGGTTTCCGGAAACACATCGAAGAAGCCGCGGCCGACGATGCGCTCGCGGCTCGTGTCGGTGACTCGCAGGTATGCGTCGCTCGCGTCGAGCACCGTGAAGGCGGGCCCGGCATCGAGGACGAGCAGCAGGGAGGGCGCGCTTCGCCACAGCAGCTCGAAGTCGAGCGCCGGCGCCTCTTCGGTCCTCGATCGCTTCTCCCTGCCTCGCAACGGTGTAGCCATGCGGTGCGCCGGTTCGTGTTGGTGTTAAATGCTTCTATTGGCCCTTAGCATGAGTTAACATGCTTGCAGTGTCAATTAACATTTGCAATGATACGGCCGCGCGATCCCGGCCCTGCTGAACGCACGGCCTTCGCTATCCACTTTCCCTTCCCTAGAGAGGAATCAGATGAACCAGATCACCAAAGGCGACTTCACCAGCGAAATCACCCGTGAGATCGAGGACCTGCGCTCGGCCGCCGCGGAGGCGCAGGACGGCCTGCGCACGTTGCGCGACCTGGAGATGGCGTGGGTCGGCGGCGGCAGCGACCAGCCGCTGTGGTGAACGGCTCGTCCCGCGTCAGCGGGCGAGCGCAGCCTTGCGCAGCAGCGCGGTCGCTTCCCTGAGCCCGGGCGCCGGCAACGTCGCCTCGCGGGGGAGCGGCCGGATGCCCATGGCTTCCAGCTGCTGGCGCGCCGCCTCCGCCTCGGTCCACAACGCGTCGGCAGCCTGGCGCGCGGCGTCAGGGTGCTTGCGCATGCGGTAGACATGGAAAAGCGCCGCGATGGCCAGTTGCTTGAGCACGGGTGAGCGGCCCTTGTCGGCCGCCAGCTCGTAGAGCGGCGTGATCGCCGCATCGCCCCTCGCGTCCACGGCTTCACCCACCGCCCGCATGAGCGCCATCTCGCGCCCGCCGATGGCGAGCGCGCCCTTGCGCTTGTCGCCCAGCGTCGCGACCAGCCGCGCGGCCGCGGCGGAGTAGCCTCCGAGCGTGAGCAGGCAGACGATCGACACGCCGTCCATCGGCGACTGCGCCGCGGTGCGCTCGGCGGCGCCGTCGTCGTAGAGCATCTTCGCGTAGGCGAACTCGCCCTTCAGCAGCGCGCGCCACAGCAATCTCGACTGCGCGCGTTGCGCGACGGTGTTCCCGTCCATCGGCGTTCCCTTGAGGCGCAGGCCCGCTTCCCACAGCTGGCCGTACGGCCCGACGAAGGAGCCCATGACGCCGAGCGCCGTGTAGAGATCCTCGGCGAGCGCCATGTCCGCCAATCCGTAGCCGGCGGGAACCGTCGCGGCCGGGGAGGGTGCGGGCGCGGCGGGCGCCGGCGCGGTCGCGCGCCGCACGCGATTCATGTGCCAGATCACGGCCTCGGTCTTGTTGCGCACTCCGATCGCGCGATACAGGTTGTGCAGGTACACGCGCATCGTGCCCTCGCTGTATCCGAGCTTCTTGGCGATCACTCGCGCGGAGGCGCCCTCGGCGAGGAGCTCCAGCATGCGTTCGCTACGCGGGTCCATCATGGCCATGTCGTTCATACGAAACCTCGGTCCTCCTGCAGCGCGCTCACGAGCTGCTGGAAATTCTCCATCCCGGAATCCGCCGCCAGGTCGAGGCCGAGGTCGTCGGTCTCCGTGCGGATCATCGATTCGAAACAAGTGACCAGCTCGGGGTCGTAGCGCCGCCCCGCCGCCGCGCGCAGCTCGCGAAGCGCGTCGTCCATCGTGGCACGCGGCGTGCCGCGAAGGCCGCACACCAGGTCGTCGTAACCGTCGGCCACCGCGCAGATGCGCGCGGCGAGCGGGATGCGCTTGCCGGCGACGCCTTGCGGATGGCCGCTGCCGTCCCAGTGCGCATGGTGATAGCGGACCACCTCGCGCGCGAGGAAGATCCGCGAATGCTCGTCGTCCGAAAGGATCTCGGCGCCCGCCCGCACGTGGCGCTCGATCACCGCGCGGTCGACTTCGGGCTGCATCGGCCGCTTGAGCAGCATCTCGTCCGGCACCGACACCATGCCGATGTCGTGCAGCTCGCACGCGAAGCCGATCTCGAGCGCGTGGAGGGCGTCGACGCCGCTCGCCATGGCGAGGGCCTTGGAAAGGGCGCCCACGCGCTTGCCGTGCCAGCCGGAGTTGTCGAGGCGCATGGAGGCGTTCACGCCCAGGCGCTCGAGCGCGCTCCAGCCTTCCGGGCGCCGGGGCGGCGCGAGCTTGGAGATGAGGCGGGCGCGCACCTGTTCCTGCTCGTGCTCGATGGCCATGCGCTCGCGGTCGGCGATGCTGGCGAGCTCGATGTGCTGGCGCGCCGCTTCAACGGCGGGCCGATAGATGTGGTCCGAAAGCTCGCCCAGGCGCATCAGCGCGCGCTCGGAATGGCCCGCCATCTCTTCCGCGCGCATGACGCAGGCGAGCGTCTCCGGCAGCGTGGCGGGAACGGCTCGCGCCTGGGCCAGCACCGCGTCGAGCCTCGTGAGGCCGATGTCGGTCTCGCCGCGCGCGAGCTCGTAGACGCCGCGCGCGAGCGATGCGGCGATGGCCGCGAGCGGCGTGCGGATGCGCTCGGCGAGCACCATCGCCTCGAGCATGTACGGCTCGGCGTCGGCGACGCGTCCTACCGCGACCAGCAGGCGCACGAGGTTGCGGCGCAGGCGCAGCACCGCCATGCCGTCGCGCGCGAGCATGTCGCCCTCGTTCTGGAGCGCGAGGTAGCCGGACACCAGCCCGTCCTCGTATGCGCCGAGCTCATACTGGCTGCGCGCGAGGTTCAGGAGCGCGACGTAGCGCGCCTCGAGGATGCCGGGAACGCCCTCGAGCAGCGCGAGCCCACGGTTGTAACAGCGGCCCGCCATCTCGTAGTTCGCCGCGACGGCCATGGCGAGGCCCATGTTGTTCCAACAACGGCTGACCATCAGCCTGTCGCCATCCGCGCAGCGCAGGGCGACGACATGGTGCTCGATCGCGTTGACCGGGTCGCCGGTATCGGCGCTAAGGACGCCGCACGCGGTGGCAGCGCGGCCCCGCATGGCAGGGGTTCCGGTCAGGTTGGCCTGCGCCAGCACCGCTTCGGCCAGCGGCAGCGCATAGCGCGAGCGGGCGTTGCTGTAGAGAAGCCGGCAAAATCGCAGCGTCGCCTCGACGACCTCGGCGGCACTGTCCGGCGGCAGGGGGTCGCGCAGGCGCTCGACCAGGGGAGCGAGGCTGCGCGCCAGCTCCGCGCGCTCCATCGACGGAAGGCGCCGCTCCAGTGCCTGGAGTGTCTCCAGCACCGGCTCGGCAATGCGGATACAGGCGTCGAGCGGCATCCCGGACCTTAATCCCCGTTAACGGGGCCATTGTACCCGTCCCAATGAAAAAGGCAGCCCCCGGGGGCTGCCTTTCGTCGGGCGGGGCGCGCCGGATGGCGCTGGCGCGGGTTACATCGGAAACGAGCCCCGGTCCGCGAGCGCCTTTCAGCGCTCCTCGACCTTCGCCTTCTGCCTCAGGTCCATCACCAGCTTCTGGATCTGCTGCTGCTGGGCGCGCTGGCGGAACTGCTCCTTGAGCTCGGAGAACTCGGGCACCTTCAGCGGGCGCACGTCGTCCACGCGGATCACGTGGTAGCCGAAATCGGTCTTCACCGGCGCGGCCGAGATCTCGCCCTTCTTCTGCGACTGGACCGCGTCGGCGAACGGCTTCACGTAGCGGGCGGCGGGGCCCCAGTCGAGGTCGCCGTTGTTGTCCTTCGAGCCCGGGTCCTTCGACTTCTCCTTCGCGATCTTGCCGAAGTCGGCCGGGTTCTTCTTGAGCTGCTCGATGATCGACTTGGCGTCGGCCTCGTTGTCGACCAGGATGTGGCTCACCTTGTACTCGTTGGTGCCCATCGAGGACTTGAACTGGTCGTACTGCTGCTGCAGCTCCGCGTCGGTGATCGGGTGCTGCTTGACCTCGTTCTCGAAGAGCGCGCGCACCAGCACGGCCTGCCTGGCCATCTCCATCTGCGCCTGGATGTCGGGGCTCTTGTCGAGGCCGCGCTTCATGGCGGCCTGCGCGAGGATCTCGCGGTTCACGAGCTCCTCCTTCACCGCCTTGCTGCGCTCGGGCGTGTCGGGCTGGCCCTGCGCGGTCAGCTCCTTGTTCATCGCTTCGATGCGCGACTGCGGAATGGTGACGCCGTTGACCACCATCTTGCCGGTGGAGGCGCTTGCGGCGGCCTTGGACTTGGAAGGCTTCTCGGCCTTGTCCTGCGCTCCGGCCGCGAGCGCGAAGGTGCCCGCCACGAGGGCGACGGCGAGGTTCATGACGGTACGTTGCATTGAATATTTCCTTTGCTGATGAAGAATCACTGCTTCCCGGGCGCGAGCGCCTCGATCCTGAGGGCATGGATATCCCGTTTCATGAGGTCGCCCAACGCCTCATAAACCATTCGATGCCGCGCCACGGGGCTCTTGCCCCGGAACGCTTCCGAAACGATCGTGAGCTGCCAATGGGATCCGCCGGACGGCCGCGAGCCGGCGTGGCCCGCATGCTGCCCGCTTTCGTCTCGCAAATCCACCGAGACCGGCTGCAGCGCCGCGAGGCGCTCGCGGATGGCTTTCTCGACCGGGTGCATGGACTACGGCAACACCTTGCGAAACGGCTTGACCGTCACCCTGGCGTACACGCCGGCGGCACAGTAGGGGTCTTCCGACGCCCAGGCGATGGCGGCCTCGCGCGAGGCGAATTCCGCGACGATGAGCGATCCCGTGAAACCGGCCGGTCCCGGGTCCGCCGCGTCGATCGCCGGGTTGGGTCCCGCGAGGGCGAGGCGGCCGGCCTCGTGCAGGGCCTGCAGCCGCTCGAGGTGCGCCGGGCGCGCTTCGAGACGGCGCGCGAGCGAGCCGGGCACGTCTTCCGCGATGATGGCGTATAGCAACGGTCAGGCCTCCGGCCCCGCGGCCGCCTTGTCCTTCGCCGATTCGTCGGGCAGGTGGCGGGAGATCCACACCGCCTGCGCCAGCACGAAGGCGAGCATGAGGCCCATGCCGCCGAAAAGCTTGAAGTTCACCCACACGTCCGTCGAGAACGTGTAGGCGACCCAGAGGTTGAGCGTGCCCTTGAAGAGGAAGAAGACGCCCCAGGCGATCGCGAGCTTGCGCCAGACCGGCTCGGGCAGCTGCACGCCGCCCTCGGCCATGATGGCCTTCACGAGGTTCTGGCCGAACGCGAGCGCGCCCAGGAACACCAGCCCCGCCAGCCAGTAGAGCACCGTGGGCTTCCACTTGATGAAGGTCTCGTCGTGCAGCAGCAGGGTGGCGCCGCCGAATACCACGATGACCCCGAGCCCGGTCCACTGCATGCCGGTCACGCGCTGCCGGCGCGCCAGCACCCAGCCGATCTGCAGGATGCTCGCGCCGATGGCCACGCCGGTCGCCACGAAGATGTCGCTCATCTTGTAGGCGACGAAAAACAGGATGACCGGGAAGAAGTCGAAGAAGAATTTCAAGCGGAAAGGGGGGCCGAAAAAAAGAAGCTTAGCCCATGATTATCTCAGAAAAGTCCTTGCTTTCCGCTTGCGCGACAATCAGCCGCGCGCATGGCGCTGCGCGATCTTTTCCCGCACCGCCGCTGGGACCGCGGGATTGAGCGCCAGGGCGAGCGCCTCGGCGTAGAAACCGGGCGCCTCGGCGGGCAACGCACGGTCGAGCGCGTCGAAGGCGCGGTCCATCAGCGCCGGCTCGCCCGTGCGGATCGCCGTGATCGCGAGGTTGGCGTGCAGCAGGCGCCACGGACGCTCCGGGTTCGAGCGCTCGAGGTCGGCGGCGAGCCGCGGCGCCACGTTGGCGATGACGGCCTCCATCAACGCGAGCACGGCGGCCGCATCCCGTGGCGAGCGCGCGGCATTGGCCCGGTTGGCGAGGGCATTGACAACGGGCTCGACCGGCACCACTTCAAGCTCGTGGCGCATGGCCCAGAGGGCCGTCCCCGATGTGACGTCCGCCACAGCGAGCTGCAAGGATGCGGGTGCATGCTGGGCGATCCGGGCGAGCCCCGTGAGCGCCGCCGCCACGAGCTCGTCGGCACCTTCGAGCGGCAGGCGCCCCTCGGCGCCATGCTCGCGGTCGATGCCGACCATCGCGCGCAGGTAACGCGGCAGCTCATCGGCTTCGGGCGCGGGCACGGACGGGCGGATCTCCTGCTCGAAGCGCCGCAGCAGGTCGGCGGCGGCGAGGCGTTCCTGGTCGCCGAAACGGATGCGCTGTACGGTCATTGGATTGGAGCCAAATCCCCAATTTTGCTATACTTTTTGGTGCTTCCCGAAACTTTCCCTTTTGGAAAACTTTGATTTGCATAACCATTCGACCGCGTCGGATGGAATGCTCACGCCTACCCAGCTGATCGAGCTCGCCGCCAGGACCGGGGTGGACGCGATCGCGCTCACGGACCATGACACCGTCGATGGCGTCGCCGAGGCGGCGCAAGCGGCCCGGCGGCTGGGCGTGGGGTTCGTCCCGGGGGTGGAGATTTCGGTAAGCTGGGGAGCTGCCACGCTGCACATCGTGGGCCTGCAGGTGGACCCGGCTTCGACGGTGTTGCGCGAGGGGCTGGAGTCGATCCGCGCGGGCCGCGTGGGACGCGCGCGGCGTATCGGGGAAGCCCTCGGGCGCCTCGGTTTCGCGAACACGTTCGAGGCCGCGCTCGAGATCGCCGGCGACGAGCGCGTGGTGAGCCGGACGCATTTCGCCAGGCACCTCGCGGAGTCCGGCGCGGTGAGGGATACGCAGGCCGCCTTCGACAAGTACCTCGCGAGTGGAAGGCCCGCGTACGTGCCGCATCGATGGGCCGCGCTCGAGGATGCGGTGGCGTGGATCCGCGCCTCGGGCGGCATCGCCGTGGTGGCGCATCCGGGCCGCTACGACCTGAAGCCGATGTTCCGCGACGAGATGCTGAAGCAGTTCCGCGGATCCGGGGGCACGGCCATCGAAGTGGTGACCGGGAGCCATCGCCCCGAGGAATATGCGCACTGGCAGCGCGTGGCGCTGGAGCACGGCTTCCTCGCCTCGCGCGGCGCCGACTACCACGGCCCGGGCGAAAGCCCGTGCGAGCCGGGCCGTCTGCCCGCGCTGCACGCGTCGCTCACGCCGGTATGGTCGGCCTGGGCGCACTGAGCCGCCTGCAATAAGGGCGCCGCGAGAAGCGGCGCGAAAAGGAAGAAGTCGAGCGCGCCGCGCGCGGCGCACCCAAACAGATGGCGCAATTCTTCACGGTCCACCCGGACAACCCGCAGCCGCGGCTCATCCGGGCGGCGGTCGACATCATCCGCAGGGGCGGCGTGGTCGCCTACCCGACGGACTCGTGCTACGCCCTGGGCTGCCACATCGGCGACAAGGGCGCGATGGAACGCCTGCGGCGCATCCGCGACGTGGACGAGCGGCACCACTTCACGCTGGTGTGCCGCAACCTTTCGGAGGTCGGACAGTTCGCCAAGGTGGACAACCTTCAATACCGACTGATCCGCGCGAACACGCCGGGTCGCTACACCTTCATCCTGCGCGCCACGCGCGACGTGCCGCGCCGGCTGCTCACGCCGCGGCACACCATCGGCGTGCGCATCCCGCACCACGCGGTGCCGATGGCGATGCTCGAGGTGCTGGGCGAGCCGCTCCTGTCCACCACGCTGATCCTGCCCGAGCATGGCTTCGCGCTGAACGACGCGGAGGAAATCCGCCGCCACCTCGAGCACCACGTGGACCTGGTGATCGACTCGGGCGCCTGCGACGGCCAGGTGACGACCGTGATCGACCTGTCGGCGGAATCGCCGCGGCTCGTGCGCGAAGGCGCCGGCGACATCCGGCCGTTCGGGTTCGTGAAGGAAGCGCTGCACTGATGGATCCGTACAACGTCGTCATCAAGATCCTCGTCTATGCCTTGCCGGTCATCTTCGCCATCACCCTCCACGAAGCCGCGCACGGCTACGTCGCGAAGCACTTCGGCGATTCGACCGCGTACATGCTGGGCCGCGTGAGCCTGAACCCGATACGCCACATCGACCCGATCGGCACCATCCTGCTGCCCATCGTGACGCTGCTGCTTTCCGGGTTCATGTTCGGCTGGGCCAAGCCCGTGCCGGTGAACTTCCACAACCTGCGCAACCCGAAAGCCGATTCGCTGTGGGTGGCCGCCGCGGGGCCCGCGTCCAATGTCGTCCAGGCGCTCGTCTGGGCGGCGGTCGCGCGCGTGCTGCTCGAGGTCGTGTCGCCCACCGGGCTCGCCGGCGGCTTCTGGATCGCGGTGGCCGAGGCGGGCATCGTCGTGAACATCGCCTTCGCGATCCTCAACCTCGTTCCGCTGCTGCCGCTCGACGGCGGCCGCATGCTCGCGGCGGTGCTGCCCGGCCGCCTTTCCTACGCGTACTCGCGCCTGGAGCCCTACGGAATGATCATCCTCATCCTGCTCATCATGACGCCGGTGCTGAGCACCGTGCTCAACCCGCTCGTGATGGGCAGCCTGGGCCTCGTCTACTCGCTTTTCGGCCTGCAATGATGTTCCAGGACCGCGTCCTCTCCGGCATGCGCCCCACGGGCGCCATGCATCTCGGCCACTACCACGGCGCCCTCAAGAACTGGGTGCGCCTGCAGAACGAGTATCCCTGCTTCTTCTTCGCGGCCGACTGGCACGCGCTCACGACGCACTACGAGGATCCGGGCGTCATCGAGCAGACCGTCTGGGACATGTTCATCGACTGGCTCTCGGCGGGCATCGATCCGTCGCGCGCGACGCTCTTCATCCAGTCGCGCGTGCCGCAGCACGCCGAGCTCACGATGCTGCTGTCGTTCTTCACGCCGCTCGCGTGGCTGGAGCGCGTGCCCACGTACAAGGACCTCGTCGAGCGCCACGCGGAGCATGGCCGCGACGTGCTCACCTATGGTTTCCTTGGCTATCCGCTCATGCAGGCCGCCGACATCATGATCTACCGCGCCAACAAGGTGCCGGTGGGCGAGGACCAGGTCTCCCACATCGAGCTCACGCGCGAGATCGCGCGCCGCTTCAACCACCTGTTCGGCCGCGAGAAGGGCTTCGAGGAGAAGGCCGAGGCGGCGGTGAAGAAGATGGGCCCGAAGAAGGCGAAGCTCTACCGGGCGCTTCGCCAGGCCTTCCAGGAGCAGGGCGACCAGAAGGCGCTCGAGCAGGCGCAGGAGCTGGTGAACGACGTGCAGAACCTCTCGCTCGGCGACAAGGAGCGGCTCTACGGCTACATCGAAGGCGGCGGGCGCATGATCCTCGCCGAGCCCGACGCGGTGCTCACCGAGACGCCGAAGCTGCTGGGCCTGGATGGCCAGAAGATGTCCAAGAGCCTCGACAACGCGATCATGCTGCGCGAGCCGCCCGAGTCGGTGACGCAGAAGATCCGCAAGATGCAGACGGACCCGGCGCGCGTGCGGCGCACCGATCCCGGCGAGCCGGAGCGCTGCCCGGTGTGGAACCTGCACCAGGTGTATTCCGACGGGCACACGAAGGACTGGGTGCTGCAGGGCTGCCGCACGGCGGGCATCGGCTGCCTCGAATGCAAGCAGCCGGTGATCGACGCGATCAACGCGGAGCTCAAGCCCATCCGCGAGCGCGCGGCGCAGTTCGAGGAGGACCCGACGCTGGTGCGCAACATCATCCAGGACGGCTGCGAGAAGGCGAGCGACCTCGCCGACGAGACGATGCGCGACGTGCGCGCGGCGATGGGACTGAGCTACACATGAGCACCACGCACCACGCGGCCCACGAGGCTGCCGCGAACGAGCCGCTGCTCGACCTCGCGCTGCCGGTCGCGAAGATCCGCGGCGAGCCGGTCACCGAGCTGCCGGCGGACCTCTACATCCCGCCCGAGGCGCTGTCGGTCTTCCTCGAGGCCTTCGAGGGGCCGCTCGACCTGCTGCTCTACCTCATCCGCAGGCATTCGCTCGACATCCTCGACATTCCCATGGCGGAGCTCACGCGGCAGTACATGGAATACGTCGAGATGATGCGCGCCACGCAGCTCGAGCTCGCCGCCGAGTACCTGCTCATGGCGGCGCTGATGATCGAGATAAAGTCGCGCATGCTGCTGCCGCGGCCGAAGAAGGACGACGCGGCCGAGCCCGAGGATCCGCGCGCCGAGCTCGTGCGCCGGCTGCTCGAGTACGAGCGCATGAAGAAGGCCGCCGCCGACATCGCCGAGCTGCCGGTGGCCGGCCGCGACTTCTCGCTCGTCGAGGTGTACATCGAGCAGGCGCTCGTCGAGCGGCTGCCGGGCGTCGAGATGCGCGACCTCGCCGAGGCGTGGCGCTCGATCCTCGCGCGTGCGAAGCTCACGAAGCACCACCGCATCAGCCGCGAGGAGCTGTCGGTGCGCGCGCACATGAGCCGCATCATGAAGCGGCTGGCGCCCGGGCAGTTCGTGGAATTCGCCGAGCTCTTCGAGCCCGGGCGCGGCGTGCCGCTGCTGATCGTGAGCTTCCTCGCGCTCCTCGAGCTCACGCGCGAAGCGCTCATCGAGCTGTCGCAGAAGAGCCCCTTCGAGCCCATCTACGTGAAATTGAGGTCGGAGCGGACCGCTCTGACGATCGCCTGAGCCATGCATGCCATGAACGAAGAAACGGTGATGGAAGACACGCCCGCCCAGGAGCAAACACCCGAGCCGCCGCAACCGCAGCACGAGCCGGCCACCGAGCTGCCGTCGGAGGCGCTGCAGGATGCCGCCCTGCAGGGCGCCGAGCCGCAGGAGACGGCCCCCGCGCAGGTCGATATCGCGCACGTGAAGCGCGTGCTGGAGGCCGCGCTGCTCTCCTCGGCCGAGCCGCTCGGCGTGCAGCAGCTCAGGCGGCTGTTCGGCGGGCAGGTGGATGCCGACAACCTGCGCAAGGTGCTCGACGAGCTGAAGGCCGAATGGAGCGAGCGCTCCATCGAGCTCACCGCCGTCGCTTCCGGATGGCGCTTCCGCGTGAAGCCCGAATACCAGCAATTCCTCGACCGCATCACGAACGAGAAGCCGCCGCGCTATTCGCGCGCCGTGCTCGAGACGCTCGCGATCGTCGCGTACCGCCAGCCGGTCACGCGCGGCGACATCGAGGAGATCCGTGGCGTGGCCGTGTCGCCGCCCACGTTGAAGGCGCTCGAGGAGCGCGGATGGATCGAAGTCGTCGGCCACCGCGAGACCCCCGGGCGCCCCGCCCTCTTCGCGACCACGCGAAAATTCCTCGACGACCTGAACCTCCGGTCGCTCGAGGAGCTCCCGCCGCTCGAGGAGCTGCAGTCCGCCCTCGAGCCGGCACCCAATCTCGCCACGATCGCCGCGGCAACCCCGCCGCAGGAAGCCTCCGCAGCGCCGGAGGCGGACGCCACCGAAGCAACCGATGCGATCGAGCCGCGCGAGCCCACACCCGAAGACCAGCAGCAAGAGCCACAGGAGCCTGACGCCCATGCGGGATAGACCCCACAAGAACTTTCGCCTGGAATGGCCGGGCGGCATCGTGCCGGAATGGGCACGCCCGAAACAGCAGAACTCCGGCAAGCGCCGCGCCAAGGGCGGCCGCGCCGGTGGCGGCGGCGGCAAGCGCGAGCGCCTGCAGAAGGTGATGGCGCAATCGGGCTACGGCTCGCGCCGCAACATCGAGATCCTGATCGCGCAGGGCCACCTCACCATCAACGGCGAGGCCGCGAAGCTGGGCGACTCCGTCGGCCCCGGCGACAAGATCAAGCTCGACGGCAAGCTGATCCACCTGCGCTTCGGCGAGCCGCTGCCGCGCGTGCTGCTCTATCACAAGCCCACGGGCGAGATCGTCACGCGCGACGATCCCGAGAAGCGCCCCACCGTGTTCGAGAAGCTGCCCAAGGTGAACAACGGCCGCTGGGTCTCCGTCGGCCGCCTCGACTTCAACACCGAGGGCCTGCTCATCTTCACGACGAACGGGGAGCTGGCCAATCGCCTCACGCATCCGCGCTTCGAGGTCGAGCGCGAATACGCCGTGCGCATCATGGGCGAGCTCACCGAGGAGCAGGGCGCGAAGCTGCTCTCCGGCGTCGACATCGACGGCGAGTCGTGCAAGTTCGACGCGATCGACGACCGCGGCGGCGAGGGCTCCAACCACTGGTACCACGTGATCCTGCGCGAAGGAAAGAACCGCGAGGTGCGCCGCATGATGGAGGCGGTGGGCCTCATGGTGAGCCGGCTCATCCGCGTGCGCTTCGGCAGCGTGGAGCTCCCGGGCTTCCTCAAGCGCGGCCAGATGCGCGAGATGGACGAGGAACAGGTGCAGGGCCTCATGGCGTTCGCCGGGATGAACGAGCCGCCGCCCGGTGAAGCCGCCGCCGGCGAGGACCAGGAGGACGAGCACGACAACATCGGCAACCGCATCGCAGACATGCCGCGCGAGCGCGAGCCCGAGCCCGAGCCCGACGACGATTACGGCAACCGCATCCATCCGCGCGAGCACCAGCGCGCGCACGCCGAGCCCGACGGCAATCGCGCGCATCACCCGGGCGCCACCCGCGCGCCCAAGCCGGGGCCGCAGCAGCAACGTCGTCCGCAAGGCGGCAAGCCCTTCCTCGGAAAGAAGCGAGGCGGGCAGCCACAGGGGCAGGGCCAGGGCCAGGGACAAGGACAGGGACAGGGGCAGGCCAAGGCACAGGGCCAGGGGCAACAGCACCGCAAGCAAGCCCATCCCCATGCTCCCGCGCAGGCACAGCCGGGACAGGGACAACCTCCGCAGGGGCAGGGCAAGCCCGGACGCCATCGCCGCAACAAGAACCGCAATCGCAACCGCGGCGCCGGGGACGTGCAGCCGCAACCGGTCACGAACGCGAACCACGATCCGGTCTGAGCGCGTCGAAGCGGCGCGAGCCGGGCCCCTGCGCCCGGCAGCCGGCTCGCCCGGGGTGACGGCGGGCGGGCGCCCGGCATAAGCTTGTCCGCATGCGCGCCCGCCGGCGCGCGCGGAAGCCGCCATGCAACGCTATTTCGACAGGGGCATGCTCGCGGTCCTCGGCGTGCTGCTCGCGGTCACCATCGCCAACGGCGTGGTGGCCTATCACAACATCCGCGACCTCTTCGAGGCGCGGGTGCGCGTCGGCCAGTCGCGGCAGGTGCAGCATGCGCTGCAGCAGGTGCTGTCGCTCGCGCAGGATGCCGAGTCGGCGGTGCGCGGTTTCGTGATCACCGGCGAGTCCGCGTACCTGGAGCCGTACGACAACGCGATGGCCGCCTCGCCCGCGCGGCTGGAGCGCCTGCTCGAGCTCGTCGGCGACAACCCGCAGCAGCAGGCCGATTTCGCCACGCTGCGCGCGCGATTCGACGCGCACGCCGAGGAGCAGGCGACCATCCTCGCGATCCGCCGCGAGGATGGCTTCGAGAAGGCGCGTGCCGCCATCGCGGGCGGCAGCGGGCGCGACCGGATGCAGGCGCTGCGCGAGACGGTGTCGCGCATGACGATCGCCGAAACCGCCATCCTCGACGAGCGCGCGCGGGCGTCGTTCCGCAGCCTCGACATCGCACGCGCCAGCTCGGTGCTCGCGGCGTTGCTCGGCATGGCGATGCTGGGCGCGCTCATGTACCAGATGCGCCGCATCCTGCTCGCGCGCGACCGCGTGGCCACGAGCCTCGGCGAGCAGAAGGAGCTGTTCCGCACGACGCTCGCGAGCCTCGGCGAAGCGGTCCTGACCTGCGATACGGCCGGACGCGTCACCTTCCTCAACGCGGCCGCCGAGTCGCTCACCGGCTGGAGCGCCGCGCGCGCCGTGGGGCAGCCCATCGACGACATCGTGCGCATCGTCGATCCGCGCACGCACGTCCCCATCGAGAACTCCGCGCAGGCCGCGCTGCGCGACGGCAGGGGCGTGCCGATCGCCAACCGCGGCAAGCTCGTCGCGCGCGGCGCGCGTCCCGAGCGGCCCGTGGACGACAGCGCCGCCCCGATCCGCGACGCCGACGGGAATATCGCCGGCGCGGTCCTTGTTATCCGCGACATCACCGAGCGCAAGCGCTCCGAGGATGCGCTCCTCGATGCCGACCGCCGCAAAGACGAGTTCCTCGCGGTTCTCGCCCACGAGCTGCGCAACCCCCTCGCGCCGTTGCGCAACGCGCTGCAGATCGTGCGCATGGCGGGCGACAACCGCGCGGCGGTGGAGCAGGTGTGGGGCATGATGGAACGGCAGGTGCAGCAGATGGTGCGGCTCATCGACGACCTGCTCGACGTCTCGCGCATCACCCGCAACAAGCTGGAGATGCGCAAGGAGCCGGTGCAGATCGGCGATGTGATCGAGGCGGCGCTGGAAATGAGCTCGCCCACGGTGGCGCGATACGGCCACCAGGTGCAGGTCGATGTGCCGGCGGGGCTGCCGCCGGTGGATGGCGATCGCGCGCGGCTGGTGCAGGTGGTCGACAACCTGCTCACGAACGCGGCGAAGTACAGCGAGGCTGGCGGGCGCATCCAGGTGCGCGCCTTCGCGGCCGGGGGCGAGATGCGCATCGTCGTGAAGGACACGGGCGTCGGAATCCCGCCCGACATGCTGGAAAGGATCTTCGACATGTTCACCCAGGTGGATCGGACGCTGGAACGCTCGCGCGGCGGCCTCGGCATCGGCCTCACACTCGTGCGGCGCATCGTGGAGCTGCACGGCGGCACGATCGCGGCGCGCAGCGAAGGGCCGGGTCGCGGCAGCGAGTTCGAGATCGCGCTGCCGGCGCTCGCGCGCGCGCCAATCCAGCCGCAGCCGGACGAAGGCGGCGACATCGGCATCGCCACCGCCACCGCGCGGCGCATCCTCGTCGCGGACGACAACGCGGATGCCGCCGACAGCCTCGCGCGCATGTTGCGGATGATGGGGCACGAGGTGAAGACGGTGGCCGATGGCGAGGAATGCCTCGCGGCCTTCGCCGAGTTCCAGCCGGACGTCGTGCTGCTCGACATCGGCATGCCGCGCATGGACGGCTACGAGGCCGCCCGCGCCATCCGCGAGCGTTGGGGCCGCCGCGCGCTGCTCGTCGCGCTCACCGGCTGGGGACAGGAAGAGGACCGCCGGCGCGCGCGCGAGGCCGGCTTCGACCATCACTTCGTCAAGCCCGCGGAATACGCGCGCCTCGCGCGGCTGCTGCACGCGGCGCCGGAGGCGGAAGCCCATGCGTAGCCTGCGAATCCTCGTGATGGTGGTATCGATCGTGGCGCTCGCGCTGCTCGCGGCTTCCGGGCCCGGCACGCGCATGGGCTTGTGGACGTGGCAGACCGGCCTGCAGATGCTGCGTTGGGCGGCGTACGTCGGCATGGGCGCGGGCGCCGTGGCGCTCATCGTGCTCTTGCTGCACCTCATGCCGCGTTGGCGCTCGCTCGGGCTGCTGGTGCCGTTCCTCGCGGTGGCATTCTCGGTCGCGGCCTTCGCACCGCCCCTCTACATGCTCGGCGAGGCGAAGAAGGTGCCGCCGATACACGACATCACGACCGACGTCGAGCAGCCGCCGCAGTTCGTGGCGCTGCTCGCGCAGCGGCGCGCCGCGCCCAACGGCGTGGACTACGGCGGGCCGCAGCTCGCCGCGCAGCAGAAGAAGGCCTATCCCGACATCGGCCCGAAGGTGCTCTCCTCGCCGCCGGCCGAAGCGATGCGACGCGCGCTCGAGGCCGCGCAGGCCATGGGATGGCAGGTCGTGTCCAGCGACCCCGCCGAAGGGCGCATCGAGGCGACCGCCACGACGTCGTGGTTCGGATTCAAGGACGACGTCGTCGTGCGCGTGAAGCCGGACGGGGCGGGCAGCCGCGTGGACGTGCGCAGCATGTCGCGCGTGGGGCGCAGCGACGTGGGAACCAACGCCAGGCGCATCCGGGAGTTTCTCGCACGGCTCGCGTAAGATTGCGGCTATCACCGCAAACGCAGGCGAGCCCCGTGACCGCCGACCGCGATATCGTCGCCACGCTGGAGAAAGTGACCACGGCCACGGTCACGACGCTCATGGTGCGCAAGGGCCTGCGCAACACGTGGATGCGCGGCACGCGCCCGCTGCATCCGGGCCGGCGCGTCGCGGGCAAGGCCTTCACGCTGCGCTTCGTGCCCGCGCGCGAGGACCTCGCCACCCCCGAATCGTTATCGCGCCCCGTCTCCACGCGCACGGCGATCGAAGCCATGCCCGAGGGCTGCATCTGCGTGGCCGACGCCATGGGCGTGACGGACTCCGGCATCTTCGGCGACATCCTGTGCGCGCGCATGAAGAAGCGCGGCGTGGCGGCGCTGGTGACCGACGGCGCCCTGCGCGACATCGCCGCGGTGCACGGGACCGCGTTGCCGGTATGGTGCAACGGCGCCGCGGCGCCGCCCTCGGTCGCGGCCCTCACGTTCGTGGGCTGGGGCGAGCCCGTGGGCTGCGGCGGCGTCGCGGTGTTCCCCGGCGACTGGATCGTCGCCGACGACGACGGCGCCATCGTGGTTCCGGCCGCGTTGATCGAGACGGTGGTGGCGGAGGCGCCCGAGCAGGAGCGGCTCGAGGCGTGGATCATGGGCGAGGTCGAGGGCGGCCATCCGCTGCCGGGCCTGTATCCGCCGGATGCGCAGAACCGCGCGCGCTACGAGAAGAGCCGGCCGCGATGAAGCTCGCGAGCGATGCCGACGCCGCGCAGGTCACGGACGCCGCCCGCGCGCTCCTCGATCCGTGGGCGGGGCCCTACGGCGGCGTCCCGCCCTTCGACCGCGTCGAGGCCGGCCTGCTCGCGCCGGCGCTCGAAGCGGCGATGCGCATGCAGCTCGCGGAGATCGAACGCATCGCGACGGATGCCGCGGCGCCGGCGTTCGAGAACACCATCGCGGAGCTCGAGCGTTCGGGACGCGCGTTCAGCCGCGCCTTCGCCGTCCATAACGTCTTCTCGTCCACGATGAAGTCGGAAGCCTTCCAGGCGGTCGAGCGGGAGATGGCGCCGCGGCTCGCGGCACATCGCGACCGCATCGTGCAGAACGAGAAGCTCTTCGCGCGCATCGCGGCCGTCCACGAGCGGCTCGACGCACAGCCCCTCACCGCGGAGCAGAAGCGGCTCGCGTGGCTCAAGTACACCGACTTCGTGCGCGGCGGCGCACGGTTGCAGGGCGCGCCGCGCGAGCGGCTCACCCGGATCAACCAGCGCCTCGCGTCGCTCTTCACGCAGTTCAACCAGAACGTCCTCGCCGACGAGGCGCGCTACATGCTGCTGGTCGAGCGCGTCGAGGACCTGGACGGGCTGCCCGAATCGGTCGTCGCGGGCGCCGCCGCCGCCGCCGAAGAGCGCGGCCATCCCGGCCGCTGGGCCATCCTGAACACGCGCTCGAGCGTCGAGCCGTTCCTCGCGTACTCCAACCGCCGCGACCTGCGCGAGCGCGTGTGGCGCAAGTTCTGCGAGCGCGGCGACCATGGCGATGCGCACGACAACAAGGACGCCATCGCCGAGATCCTCGCCCTGCGCCACGAGCGCGCGCGCCTGCTCGGCTATCCGACCCACGCGCACTGGCGGCTCGAGCGCAGCATGGCGAAGACGCCGGAGCGCGCGATGGCGCTCATGGAGGCGGTGTGGAAGCCGGCCGTCGCGCGCGTCGCCGTGGAAGTGGCGGAAATGCAGGATCTCGCCGATGCGCAAGGCGCCGGCATCGCCATCGAGCCGTGGGACTATCGCTACTACGCGGAAAAGGTGCGGCTGGCGAGGTACCGCCTCGACGCGAACGAGCTCAAGCCCTACCTGGAGCTCGAGCGGCTGCGCGAGGCGATGTTCTGGGTCGCGGGCGAGCTGTTCGCGCTGCGCTTCACGCCGGTCGCCGACGTTCCCGTCTACCACCCCGACGTGCGCGTGTGGCGCGTCTCGCGCGACGGCGAGCACGTCGGCCTCTTCTACTTCGATCCCTATGCGCGCGCGGGCAAGAGCTCGGGCGCCTGGATGAACGCCTACCGGCCGCAGGAGCGCTTCGACGGCGAAGTGTCCACGATCGTCTCGAACAACTGCAACTTCGTGAAGCCGCCCGCGGGCGAGCCGGTGCTCATCAGCTGGGAGGATGCGCGCACGCTCTTCCACGAGTTCGGGCATGCGCTGCACGGCCTCAATTCCGATGTCGAATACCCGTCGCTCTCCGGCACGGCGGTCGATCGCGATTACGTCGAGTTCCCGTCGCAGCTCCTGGAGCACTGGCTGCGCACGCCCGAGGTGCTGAAGCGCTTCGCGCGCCATTGCCGCACCGGCGAGCCGATGCCCGACGCGCTGCTGGCGAAGCTGGACCGTGCCGCGACGTTCAACCAGGGCTTCGACACGGTCGAATACCTCGCGAGCGCGATCGTGGACATGCGCATGCACCTGGAGCCGGACAAGGCGCGCGACGTGGCGGCCTTCGAGCGCGAGACGCTCGCGCTCATCGGGATGCCGAGGCAGGTCGCGATGCGGCATCGCCTGCCGCACTTCAACCACCTGTTCGCGAGCGACGGCTACTCCGCCGGCTACTACAGCTACCTGTGGGCCGACACGCTCGTCGCCGACGCCTTCGAGGCCTTCCTCGAGGCCGGGGGGCCGTACGACCGCGAGGTGGCGCGGCGCCTGCGCGAGTGCGTGCTGTCGCGCGGCAACACGGTCGATCCGGCCGCGGCGTACCGGGAGTTCCGCGGACGCGATGCGGGCATCGAGGCGCTGATGCGCAAGCGCGGCTTCAGCGCTGCCGCGGCCTAGGCTCGCCTCAGAAACGCCAGGCCAGTCCCACCGACGCGACGTCGAGGTCGAACTTCCCGCGCTCCCCGATCAGCTCGTAGCTGCGCCCCAAGCCGAAATAGCGCGCCCATTCCGCGCGCACGCTCCAGCGATCCGTGAAGCGGTGCTCGAGGCCCGCCGCCAGCAGGCCGACGGTGCCATTGCCGTTGAGGTTGGGCGGCTTCGGCGACGGGAAGCTCGTGACGCCGCCGCCCGGGTTGCGGATGAAGGCGTTGCCATGCGTGTCGTAGTCGACCCATGCATACGCGGCGCCGGCACGCGCGAAGAGCTCGAGCCGCGAGGCGAGCGGGACCGAGCCGACCAGCGACAGCCCCGCGGCGCGCGCCTCGACCCGCGTGAAGCGCTCGAACTGGAAGAACGGGTCCACGCCGTGCCACATGGCGTGGCCCTTCAGCGTGCCGAGGTCCGCGTAGTCGGCTTCCACGGCGAGATTCGGCGTGATCCGCAGCCCCGCGAACAGGCGCCCCGCGGTG
>DASTGG010000204.1:0-18688 GCA_035719385.1 Usitatibacter sp. | reverse complement strand
CAATGCGCTCATCGCCATGAAGAACGCGCCCGATCTGGATCTGCGTAACTTCACCGGCATGACGCGCCTGGACCACAACCGCGCCATCGGACAGGTCGCCATCAAACTGGCGCAGCCGGTGCGCGACATCCGCAAGATGGTGGTGTGGGGCAACCATTCCACCACGCAATATCCCGATCTTTCGCATTCCGTGATTGGCAACCAGAAAGTGCTGGACATGCTGAAGGATCACGACTGGATCGAAAGCACCTTCATTCCCACCGTGCAGAAACGCGGCGCCGCCGTGATCGAAGCACGCGGATTGAGCAGTGCTGCCAGCGCCGCCAATGCGGCGTTGAGCCATATCCGCGAATGGCATCTCGGCACACCGGAAAACGACTGGGTCACCATGAGCGTGCCGTCAGACGGCAGCTACGGCATTCCCGAAGGCCTCATGTTCGGCTTCCCGGTCACCTGCTCGGGCGGCCAGTTCACGATCGTGAAGGGCCTCGAGCACAACGATTTCGCGAAGGGCAAGATCGCGGCCACGCAGAAAGAGCTCATGGAAGAGCGGGCGTCCATCCAGCACCTGCTCAAATAAGCGGCGTCTTTTCAGGGGAGGCGCCAGAACGCCCGCCGCAACGGCGGGCGTTTTCATTTCATCCGGCGCGAATGCGCGCCGCCAGCGCACGCAATTCCTCGATCGGCGGATTCTTCCGCGGCCACGTGAGCCCCACGCCGTCGTTCGCATGGCGCGGGAGCACATGCAGGTGCAGATGCGGCACCGTCTGCCAGCCCGCGGGCCGGTTGGCCTGCAGGATGGTGATGCCTTCGGGAGCGAACGCCGCCTGCACGGCGCGCGCGATGCGATGCGCGGCCACCAAGAGCGCCGCCGCGGTGGCCTCGTCCGCATCGAGCAGCGTCTCGAACGGCTCGCGCGAGGCGACGATCACGTGTCCCGGGTTCACCTGTCCCGCGTCCATGAAGGCGAACACGCGCTCGTCCTCGTAGACCTTCGCGCAGGGCAGCTCGCCCGACATCAGCTTCTGGAAGAGGGTCTTGTCCGCCACTTGTTTCCTCCTGTTATGCTGCATCGCGTTGCGCGAGCTTACCGGAGGTGGGACATGACGACACACAGGGGAAGCTGCCATTGCGGGCGCGTGGCGTTCGAGGTCGAAGGCGAGATCGATGGCGGTCTCGCGTGCAATTGCTCGATGTGCTCGCGAAGGGCCTCGCTGCTGTGGTTCGTTCCGCGCGAGCGGCTGAAGCTGCTCACGCCGGAGCGCGACATGGCGGCCTACACGTTCAACAAACACGTGATCCAGCACCGTTTCTGCCCGCAATGCGGCATCCACACCTTCGGCGAGGGCAAGGACCCGAAGGGCAACGCCATGGCCGCGGTAAACCTGCGTTGCATCGAGGGGCTCGACCTCGACCGCATTCCGGTGAAGCACTTCGATGGTCGCTCGCTTTAGTCGGACGTGACCGGCCCGGAGATGACGGCGACCCGGTCCCCCACGGCGCTGGCGTGGGTCA
Organism: Usitatibacter sp.; assembly: GCA_035719385.1. Classification (GTDB taxonomy): domain Bacteria; phylum Pseudomonadota; class Gammaproteobacteria; order Burkholderiales; family Usitatibacteraceae; genus Usitatibacter. The sequence continues at coordinate 17,173 of DASTGG010000204.1, read as the reverse complement.
CCGCCGTGCTGCTCGCCGAGCTCGCGGTGTCGGGCTTCAGGCCGTACGACCGGGGGACGTGGCTGCTCGAGATCTTCCCGATCGTGATCGTGCTGCCGGTGCTGTGGGCCACGCGCCGCAGGTTCCCGCTCACCACGCTCCTTTACGTGGGGATCGCCGTGCACGGCGCGGTGCTCGCGATGGGGGGCGCGTACACCTATGCGCGCGTGCCCGTCGGCTTCGAGATCGCGGACTGGCTGCATACCGCGCGCAACCCTTACGACAAGATCGGGCATTTCTTCCAGGGCTTCGTGCCGGCCATCGCCACGCGCGAGATCCTGCTGCGCGGCAGCTACGTCAAGGGACGTGGCATGCTCGCGTTCCTCACCGTCTGCGTGGTGCTCGCGGTGAGCGCCACGTACGAGCTCATCGAGTGGGCGGCCGCGCTCGCGCTGGGGCAGGGGGCGGACGACTTCCTCGGCACGCAAGGCGATGTCTGGGATACGCAGTCGGACATGTTCGCCGCGCTCGTGGGCGCCGGCGCCGCGCTGCTCACGCTGTCGCGCGTGCACGACAGGCAGATCGCGCGGTTGGCGTGAAATCGCCGCGGCAACAGCGCGCACGCGACTAAATTCCCCGCGCTGCCGGCGCATGCTCCAGATGGACGTGGCGGAACCGGCCCGAAAGCGCTGCCTCAAACAGGGCATACCCGCTCCGGAGATCGCCCCATGCCTGTCCGCATCCACCCGCTCGATGCGCATCGCGTCGCGCGCGCGAAGCGCGCATACGCCACGCGCCGCGTAAACCTCGAGCAGGCGACGGGGCTGCTGGCCGACGGTTACGGCCCGCGCGCCGGCGATGTCGTCCTCGCGCGCGTCGAGAAGATCGGCCAGCACAAGCGCCTCGAGCTCGTGACGGGCCGCCGCGCCGACCTGCACGAAGGCGACGAGATCGTCGTGTGCTACGGCAATCGCTATGCGCCCGACCAGTTCGAGGCGGAGGTCGGCCTGGATCTCTCGCCCTGCGACCTCGCGGCCGCGGGCGGCATCGCGGCGAAATGCCTTTCGCGCCACGCGAAGATGCAGCCGGCGACGCGCATCGCGCCTGTCGGCGTGCTCGCGCATCGCGACGGCACCGCCCTCAACCTCGAGCAGTTCGGGCTCGAGCCGCGGCGCGCGCCGCCGCATCGACCCCCCGTCACGGCCGTCGTCGGGACCTCGATGAACGCCGGCAAGACCACCACCGCGGCGCACTTCGCGCTGGGCCTGTCGCGCCAGGGCTTCGTCGTCGGCGCGGCCAAGGTGACCGGCACGGGCGCCGGCTGCGATCCCTGGCAGATGGTCGATGCGGGATGCGTGCGGGTGCTCGACTTCACCGACTGCGGCTATGCGTCGACGTATCTGCTCGAGCCCGGCCAATGCGTAGCGGTGCTGGAGACCCTGATCGCGCACCTCTGCGAGGACGACCCGGATGCGATCGTGCTCGAGGTGGCCGACGGCGTGCTGCAGCGCGAGACGCGGGCGCTCGTCGGCTCACCGACATTCTCGCGCCTCGTGGACCACGTCATCTTCTCGGCGGACGATGCGATGGGCGCCGCGGCCGGCGTGGCGTGGTGCCGCGAGCAGCGGCTCGACGTCATCGGCGTTTCCGGCGTGCTCACCGCCGCGCCGCTCGCGATGCGCGAGTGCGCCGAGCTGGTGGACGTGCCGGTTCTCGATGCGCAGACCTTGAAGGGCGGGCGCTGGCTGCCGGCGAGCGTCGCGCGCCAGCGCCGGCCGCGCGCCGCATGACATGGCGCTTCCGCGCGTCCTCGAAGGCGAGCGCCGGGGGCTTTTCGCCCGGCTCGTGCTGAACGGCATCCTCCAGGCGGCTGGGGCGGTGGCCACGGCATTGCTCGTCCACCGCGGGTTCGACCGGCTCGTGCTCCAGGGGCACGCCGCGAACGTGCAGGCGGCGACGGCGCTCGCGGCCGCATTCATCGCGGCGATCCTCGGCACATCGTGGCTTCGCTGGCGCAGCGGCGTCGATGCCGAGCGCCTCGGGCAGGACTACGTGCACGCCATGCGCATGCGGCTCTTCCGCCACGCCACCACGCTGGGCGGCGACGGCACGCGGCAGATGAGCAATGGCGTGATGATGCTGCGCTTCGTGGGCGACCTCACGGCCATCCGCAACTGGGTGAGCCTGGGGCTCGCGCGGCTCATCGTCGACGGCCTGGGCATCGCGATCGCGCTCGCGGTGCTCGCGGTCGTGCATCCCGTGATCGCCGCGGCGGTCACCGTGTCGGTGCTCGCGGCGGCCGCGGTCGCTCTGGCGATCGGGCCCAGCCTGCGGGGCCGCACGCGTGAGGCGCGGCGCCGGCGCGGGCGGATCGCCGCGATCGTGAACGACCGCATCGCGCGCATGAACGTGGTCGAGGCGTTCGGCCAGGAAGAGCGCGAGCTGCGGCGCGTCGAGCGCGCGAGCAGCCGGCTCTACAAGGCGTTGGTCGACCGCGCCTGGATCGCATCGCTGCTGCGCGCGCTGTCGGAAGCGAGCGCCGCGTTCGCGAGCATGTGCGCGCTGCTCGTGGGCTCGCTGCAGGTGGCCGCGGGCCGTGCCACGCCGGGCGCGGTCGTGGCGGCGATGGTCGTGTCGGGGCTGCTCGCGCCACGGCTGCGCGATCTCGGGCGCGTCTTCGAGTACTGGAACGCGGCGGCGGTCGCGCGGGACATGCAGGCGCGCTTCCTCGCGCTGCGGCCCATGGCGCGCCCCGTGCAGCGTAACGGCAGGGAGGCGGTGCCCGAAGGCGCGAGCCGCATCGAGCTGCGGCATGTCGGGCGGCCGCCGGTTCTCGCCGATGTGTCGCTCGCGATCGAGCCCGGCGAGCGCGTGGCCGTCATCGGTGGCAGCGCTTCGGGCAAGTCCACGCTGCTGCGGCTCATCGGCGGCATCCTCCAGCCGGCGCAAGGCGAGGTGCTCCTGGATGGACGCGATATCCGTGCCTATCGCTGGAGCGAGCTGCGATGCCGCGTCGCGATGGTTTCGCCGGAGCTCGGGCTGCTGCGCGGCTCGCTGCGCTTGAACCTCACCTACGGCGCGGGAGATGTGGACGAGCCCGCGCTCGCACGCGTGGTCGCGCTCTGCCAGCTGCAGCCGCTCGTGGCGCGCCTCGAACGCGGGCTCGATACGCGGCTCACGGGCGAGGGCGCCGGCCTTTCCACCGGGGAGCGCACGCGCGTGGCGATCGCGCGCGCGCTGATGGCGCGGCCGTCCGTGCTCCTGCTCGACGAAACCGAGGCGCACCTCGACCGCCCCGCGCGCGAGGCGCTCGATGCGTTGGTGGAATCGTTCCCCGGAACCATCGTCTTCGTGACCCACGACCCCGCGCGCGTGAAGCGTGCCGATCGCGCGTTCGAGGCGCGCGATGGCGGCGTGACCGAGTTGGACGTGGCGCAGGCCGTCGCGCGTCTCGGCGGCACGGACCATGGCGGGGTCGGCCTGCGGCGCGTCTCGTGATGCGCGCGCGCGCTGTCCTGCTGCTTCTCATCGGAGCCCTCGGCATGACCCACGCTTTCGGACAGCCGGCGAAGGTGCCGTCGTGCATCGAGATGCCGGAGCCCGAGCCGCCGCCGGCCGCGGCCAAACCCGGCGAGGCGCCGCCGCCGGCGACTTACGAGGCGGGCGAGGTCGAGCGCATGACGCTGCGCCGCGACCCGCGCCAGTCCTATTACCTCTACGTGCCGCACCACCTGGAAAAGGACGCGCCGATCTTCGTGAGCGTCCACGGCATCTCGCGCAACGCGAAGGAACACGCCACGCGGTTCGCGCCTTACGCCGAGCGTCACGGCGTCGTGCTGGTCGCGCCGCGATTCGGGCGCAACCGCTACCCGCACTACCAGTGCCTCACGCCCGATCGCGCGGGCAACCGGCCCGACGCCGTGCTCGACCGCATCGTGGCGGAGGTGCGCGAGATGCTGCATCTTTCCGCGTCGAAGCTCTACCTGTTCGGCTTTTCGGGAGGCGGCCAGTTCGTGCACCGCTACGTGATGGCCCACCCGGAGCGGGTCGCGCGCGCGGTGATCGGAGCGGCCGGCTGGTACACCTTTCCCGACCCGGACAGGCCTTATCCGCGCGGCATTCGCGCGCGCGACGAGCATTCGCCGCAGATCGACCCGGCGTATCTCGGCGTCCCCGTCGAGGTGGTGGTCGGCGACAAGGACGTCGAGCGCAACTCGGCGTTGAATCGCTCCGCGGCGGTGGACAAGCAGCAGGGCAGGACGCGGCTCGAGCGCGGCCGCCGCTGGATCGACGCCATGCGGGAGGCGGCTCGCGCCGCGGGGCTCGACACGCAGTACGAGTTCCGCACGCTTCCCGGCGTGCGCCACCACTTCGGCACGGCGATGGCGAAGGGCGACATGGGCGATGCGGTGTTCGATTTCCTCTTCGGCGGGCGGAAATGACGCTCGCGCGATTCAGCTGAGCTCCAGCGAATGGCCGACGGACGCCCATTGCGCGCGCTCGCCCTCGAGCGCGTGCGCGATGAGGGTCTGGTCCGCGAGCCACGCGGCGTCGACCTCGAGCTGGAACGTCTTGCCGCGGCGTGCCACGCGCAACGGCGGGAGCTTCGCCGTGCGGCGGCTGCGATAGACGATGACCGCGAGGCGCAGGCAGAAGGCGAGCGTGGCAAGGCGCGCGTCCGCCTCGAAGGCCGCGCGCATCTTCAGGAGCTTTCCGCGCTGCGCGAGCACGAGGTTGGAGAGCCACGCCTGCTCCTGGCGCGAGAAGCCGGGCATGTCGGCATTGGCGAGGATGTAGGCGGAGTGCTTGTGGTATGCCCCCTGGGCGATGGAGATGCCCACTTCGTGCAGCCTGCCGGCCCAATCGAGGAAATGCCGCACGGGCTCGAGGTCGGCATCTTCGCGCGCGAGCTGCTCCATCAACTCGTCCGCCAGGGCCGTGACGCGTTCCGCCTGCGCTGCGTCCACCTGATAGCGCTTGGCGAACTGCTCGATCGTCACGTCGCGGATGTCGCGGTGGTGCACGCGCCCGAGGAGGTCCCACAGCACGCCTTGCCGCAGCGCGCCCTCGGCCACCGTCATCTGGTGCAGGTCGAGCTCGGCGAAGGCCGCGGACATGATCGCGACACCGCCTGCCACGACCGGGATGCGGTCTTCGCGCAAGCCGGGGATGGCGAGCTTGCGCAGCTCGCCGGCCGCGATGAGCTCCTCGCGCAGCCACGAGATGCCGGCGGCGCCGATGTGGCCGTCCGAAAGGCCGTTGCGCTGCAGGATCTCGGCGATCGACCGCGCCGTGCCCGAGGATCCGACCACCTCGCTCCAGCCCTCGCGCGCGAATCGCGTGGCGAGCGTCTGCACCTGCTCGCGCGCCGCGAGCTCTGCCTGCCTGAACGACTTCTTGTCGATGCGCCCATCGCCGAAGAAGCGCCCCGTGAAGCTCACGCAGCCCATGTAGAGGCTTTCCATGAGCCGCGGCCGCATCCGGTTGCCGATGATGAATTCCGTCGAGCCGCCGCCGATGTCGATCACCAGGCGGTTGTGATTGGAAAGCGGCAGCGAATGCACCACGCCCAGGTAGATGAGCCGCGCTTCCTCGCGCCCCGGGATCACCTCGATGGGAAAACCGAGCGTCTTCTCGGCGCGGCGCAGGAATTCGGCGGCGTTCTTCGCCACGCGCAGCGCGTTGGTCCCCACCACGCGCACGGCCTCGTTCGGCATGCCGGACAGCCGCTCCGAGAAGCGCCGCAGCGCGGCGATCGCGCGCTCCTGCGCCTGCAGGTCGAGGCGCTTGTCCTCGGTGAGCCCGCTCGCGAGCCGCACCGTCTCCTTCAGCGAGTCGAGCGGATAGATCTGGTCGTCGACGACGCGCGCGACGAGCAGGTGGAAGCTGTTGGAGCCGAGGTCGACCGCGCCGAGGGTGTTATATTCCATGAAGCGCGAAGCATATCCCGTTCATGCCCAAGAGACCGAAGGCGCCGCCCGCGCGATCGTCGCGCCTCGCGCCGGCACACTTCCTCAACCGCGAGCTGCAGGCGCTGGCGTTCAACCGCCGTGTGCTGGCGCAGGCCGAGGACCGCAGCGTGCCGCTGCTCGAGCGGCTGCGCTTCCTCTGCATCGTTTCCTCGAACCTCGACGAGTTCTTCGAGATCCGGCTGTCCGGCGTGAAGGAGCAGATCAAGCTGGGCGCGCCCGCCGCCGGCCCCGACGGCCTTCCGCCGGGCGAGGTGTTCAAGCAGGTGTCGCGTATCGCGCACGACATCGTGCACCGCAAGTACAAGCTGCTGAACGAGGAGATCTTCCCGGCGCTCGCCAAGGAGGGCATCCGGTTCCTGCGGCGCTCCGAATGGAACGCGGCGCAACAGGCGTGGATCCGCGAGTATTTCTTCCGCGAGATGATGCCGGTGCTCACGCCGATCGGGCTCGATCCCGCGCATCCGTTCCCGCGCGTGTTCAACAAGAGCCTCAACTTCGCGGTGGAGCTCGAGGGCCGCGACGCGTTCGGCCGCGATTCGCGCGCCGCCATCGTGCCGGCCCCGCGCGTGCTGCCGCGCGTGATCCGGCTGCCGAAGACCGTCGCGCCGGGCCCGAACGACTTCATCTTCCTCACCTCGATCCTCCATGCGCACGTGGGCGAGCTCTTCGCCGGTATGAACGTGATCGGCTGCCACCAGTTCCGCGTCACGCGCAATTCCGATCTCTTCGTCGAGGAGGAGGAGGTGAAGGACCTGCGCAAGGCGCTGCAGGGCGAGCTGCCGCAGCGCCATTTCGGCGACGCGGTGCGCCTCGAGGTGGCCGACACGATGTCGGAGGCGATGATGCGCTTCCTGCTCACGCAGTTCGGCCTCGAGGAGCAGGACCTGTACGCCGTGAACGGTCCCGTGAACCTCGTGCGCCTCATCAACATCCCCGAGATGGTGAACCGGCCCGACCTCGAGTACGAGCCGTTCACGCCGGGGCTGCCCAAGTCGCTCAGGAAGGAGGACCGCGACCTCTTCGAGGCCATCGCGCGCGGCGACGTGCTGCTGCACCGCCCTTACCAGTCGTTCATGCCGGTGATCGATTTCATCCAGCAGGCGGCGCGCGATCCCAGCGTCGTCGCGATCAAGCAGACGGTCTACCGCACCGGCACCGACTCGATCATCATGCAGACGCTCATCGACGCGGCGCAGGCGGGCAAGGAGGTGACCGTCGTCGTGGAGCTGCTCGCGCGCTTCGACGAGGAGGCCAACATCAACTGGGCGGCGCGTCTCGAGGAGGTGGGCGCCCACGTGGTCTACGGGGTCGTCGGGCACAAGACGCACGCCAAGATGTGCCTCGTGGTGCGGCGCGAGGCCGGCAAGCTCGTGCGCTACGTGCACCTGGGCACCGGCAACTACCACCCGCGCACGGCGCGCATCTACACCGATTTCGACCTCCTCACCTGCGACGAGGAGACCTGCGCCGACGTGAACGAGGTCTTCCAGCAGCTCACGGGGCTGGGCAAGGTGACGAAGCTGAAGCGCGTGTGGCAGTCGCCGTTCCAGCTCCACGAGAAGATCCTCGAGGCGATCGATCGCGAGGCGCACGCGGCGAAGGCGGGCAAGCCCGCGCGCATCATCGCCAAGATGAACGCGCTGCTCGAGCCCGACACGATCACGGCGCTCTACAAGGCGTCGCAGGCGGGCGTGAAGATCGACCTCATCGTGCGCGGCGTGTGCGCGCTGCGCCCCGGCGTGCGCGGGCTGTCGGAGAACATCCGCGTGCGCTCCATCATCGGGCGTTTCCTCGAGCACACGCGCGTCTTCCATTTCAGGAACGGCGGCGAGAACCAGGTGATGATCTCGAGCGCGGACTGGATGGACCGCAATTTCTTCAAGCGCATCGAGCTCGCCGCACCGGTGCTCGATGCGAAGCTGCGCCGGCGGGTCGTGGCCGAGGGGCTCAAGCCCTACCTGGAGGACGACATGCAGGCGTGGGACATGCAGGGTGACGGCGTGTGGAAGCGCGCCAAGCGCGGCCGCGGGAAGGGCCGCTGCGCGCAGCTCGAGCTGCTGGAGGCCCTGGCGGGCGGTTAAGGCTTTAATTCCCGCGCAGCGGTCAATTCCAGAATTTCCACCAGGCCTTCGAGCGGTTCTGCCCCTCGGAGGCCATCTTGTCTTTCGGGTAATTCCTGGCGAGCACCTTGCGCGCGTCGTCGCGCAGCTCCTTCATGCCCATGCGGTCGTAGGCCTCGACCATGATCTCGAGAGCCTCGCGGTGCGTAGGCGACGTGGGGAAGCGCGTGATGGCGTCCTGCGCGCGGTTGGCGGCGGCGAGGTAGGCGCCGCGGCTCAAGTAGTACTGCGCCACGTGCACCTCGTGGCGGGCGAGCGCCTCGACGAGGTAGGCCATGCGCTCGCGCGAGTCGTCGGCATAGCGGCTGTACGGGTAGCGAGTGACCAGGTCCTTGAACGCCTCGAACGATTCGCGCGCGGCCTTGGGGTCGCGGTCGGCGAGGTCCTGCTTCACCAGCCGCGTGAGCGGGCCCAGGTCCTCCTTGAAGTTGACCAGGCCCTTCAGGTAGATGGCGTAGTCGAGGTTCGGATGGTTCGGGTGCAGCTTCATGAACTTGTCGATCGCCGAGAGCGCCTGCGCGGTTTCGCCCTGCTTGTAGTACGCGTAGGCGATCTCGAGCTGCGCCTGCTGCGCGAAGCGGCCGTACGGGAACTTGGACTCGAGCTGCTCGTACAGCTTGATGGACGCTTCCCAGTTGTGGTTGTCGAATTCTTCCTTGGCGGCCTGGTAGAACTGGGCGGCGGTCCAGTCCTTCTTCGGATCGGGCTTGTCCCCGAAAAGCCCGCAGCCCGCCAGGGTGAGCGAAAGGAGGAGGGCGGCCAATGCCGTTACACTGCGAGCCATATGTCGATCCAGAGTGCGCTGCGCGGAGCGTGAATTATACCGTGCGCCCATCCGCGACTCCCTCCCGAACGCTCACGATCCCGCTGGAAATGGCGGGGCTGCGCCTCGACCAGGCGCTGGCTCGGCTCCTGCCGGACGAGTCGCGCAGCCGCCTGGCCCGCCTCATCGAGGAGGGCCACGTCCACGTGGACGGCGAGCCGGCGGCGGTGCGCCGCAAGGTGCGCAGCGGCGAATCGGTGGAAGTGTGGCTCGCCCCGCGCCCCGTCGATACGGCTTTCCGCGCCGAGGCCATCGGCCTGCCCATCGTGCACGAGGATGCCGACGTGCTGGTGATCGACAAGCCGGCGGGCCTGGTCGTGCATCCGGGCAGCGGCAACTGGGAAGGCACGATGCTCAATGCCCTCCTGCACCACGTGCCGCGGGCTCGCGACCTGCCGCGGGCGGGCATCGTGCATCGGCTCGACAAGGAGACGAGCGGCCTGCTGGTCGTGGCGAAGAACGAGGCGGCGCAGGCTTCGCTCGTGAAGCAGCTGCAGGCGCGCACCGTGAAGCGAACGTATCTCGCGATCGTGCGCGGCCGCACCGAAGAGCGTGGAACCGTGGATGCGCCCATCGGCCGCCATCCCGTCCAGCGCACGCGCATGGCGGTCGTCGCGAGCGGCAAGCCCGCCGTGACGCACTATCGCGTGCGCGAGCGGTTCACCACGCATACGCTCCTCGAATGCGACCTCGAGACGGGCCGCACGCACCAGATCCGCGTGCATCTCGCCTCGATCGGCCATCCGCTCGAGGGCGATCCCGTGTACGCCGGCCGCGGCGCGAAGCTCTTCGCGCGCCAGGCGCTGCATGCGTGGAAGCTCGCGTTCGTCCATCCTGCGAGCGGCAAGCCGGTTCACTTCGAATCCCCCGTCCCGCCCGACATGCGGCAACTTCTCGAGACGCTACGCGGATGAGCCACGCTTCCTGGATCACGCCGGAGTGGCCCGCGCCCGGCAACGTCCACGCCTTCTTCACCACGCGAGCCGGCGGCGTGAGCGAGGGCGAATACGCCTCGCTCAACCTCGGCATGAACGGCGGAGACGACCCGCAACACGTCGCGCGAAATCGCGCCATCGTGCGCGAAGCGCTGCCGGCCGATCCCTTCTTCCTCGCGCAGGTGCACGGCGCCGTCGTGGTCGATCCGGCAACCGCCCCGGAGCGGCCCAGGGCGGACGCGGCGGTCACGGCGAGCGCGCGAAGCGTCTGCGTGGTGCTCACCGCCGACTGCATGCCGGTGTTCCTGTGCAATGCGAGCGGGACGCGCGTCGGCCTGGCGCACGCGGGCTGGCGCGGCATGGCGGCCGGCGTGATCGAGAACGCCGTGGCGGCCATGAACGAGGCGCCCGGGCGCGTGCTCGCGTGGATGGGCCCGGCCATCGGCCCCGATGCGTTCGAAGTGGGCCCCGAGGTGCGCGAAGCGTTCTTGTCCGCCGATTCGCAGGCCGATGTCGCGTTTCGCGCGCATCGACCCGGCAAGTACATGGCCGACCTCTATACGCTGGCAAGGCGGCGCCTCGCGCGTGCGGGCGTGGCGAGCGTGCACGGCGGCGGCTTCTGCACCTACCACGACCGCGACCGCTTCTTCTCGTACCGGCGCGTGAAGGAAAGCGGCCGCATGGGCGCCTTCATCTGGCTCGAATGATGGCCACCTTCCTGCAGCTGCCGGTCCTCCTCCAGGTGGTGCTCGCCTGTGTCCTGGGCAGCGTCGTGTCGATCGCCATCGCGGGGTTCGTGGCGTTCCGCGTGAAGGCGCACTGGATCCCGACCTTCGTGAGCTTCGCCGTGGGCGCGCTGCTGGGCGCCGTGTTCCTCGACATCCTGCCGCACATCTTCGAGGAGGCCAAGCAGCCGGGACGCGCCGCCGCGTTCATCCTCGCCGGCATCCTCGCGTTCTTCGTGCTCGAGAAGGCGCTCCTCTGGCGCCACCATCACCACGGCGAAGAGGGCGTGCACGAGCACGATCACGGCCGCTCGGGCTGGATGATCATGGTCGGCGATTCGTTCCACAACTTCACCGACGGCATCATCATCGCGGGCGCCTTCATCGCCGATCCGAAGGTGGGCGTGGTGACGGCGCTCGCGATCATCGCGCACGAGATTCCGCAGGAGGTGGGCGACTTCCTCGTCCTGCTGCATTCGGGGTTCCATCGCCGCACGGCGCTCTTGATGAATGCCGTGACGGGGCTCGCGATGGTGGCCGGCGCGCTGCTGGGGTTCGCCATGCTGCGCGAGGTCACGGCATGGATTCCCGAAATCCTCGCCATCGCCGCGGCGAGCATGATCTACGTGTCGGTGGCGGACCTCATTCCCGGGCTGCACCGGCGCACGGCGCTCGGGGAGAGCATCCTGCAGGTGACGTTCATCGCGCTCGGCATCGGGCTCATCGCGCTCATCCACGCGGCCCTTTTCCCGCACGTTTGACGCGCCGCAAACCCTTGTCCGCCCGGCTCCTTGACACTGTCGGGCTGCCCCCGCAGAATCGCTAAAGCATTGAATTTCCTGTTTTTCTGAGCCCCCAAGCATGCCCAAGACCGCCGCCGCAACGTTCGATGCCGAGCAGCTCGCCGCCCACGTGCGCCAGCTCCACGGCGCCCTCAACGAAAAGATCGGCGGGGAAGGCGCTACCCAGCAGGTCATGTCCGGCTTCGCGGAGGCGTACCGCGCGTGGCTGGAAGCCGTGTCCGCCAAGCCCGAGACCATGCTGGACCTGCAGAGCCGCTACATGCAGGAGCAGATGAGGCTCTGGATGGAGGCGTTGCAGCCGCGCAAGGCCGACGCAGCCGCGCCGCCGCCCGCCGACAAGCGCTTCGCGGCGCCCGAGTGGGAAGAGCTGCCGATGTTCCGTTACTTCCGCGACTCGTACCTGCTCACGTCGCAGATGATGATGCAGGCCGTCGAGAAGGCCGATCTCGACGCCTCCACCAAGCAGCGCATGCGCTTCTTCATGCGCCAGTACCTCGATGCGGCGGCGCCCTCGAACTACCTGCTCACGAATCCCGAGGCGCTCAAGGAGGCGATGCAGACGCGCGGCGAGTCGCTGCAGGAGGGCCTGAAGAACCTGCTCGCGGACGTCGAGAAGGGCCGCATCTCGATGACCGACGAGAAGGCCTTCGAGGTGGGCAAGAACATCGCCGTGACGCCGGGCTCGGTCGTGTGGGAGAACGAGCTCGTGCAGCTCATCCAGTACAAGCCCACGACGGCGAAGGTGCACGAGCTGCCGCTGGTGATGGTGCCGCCGTGCATCAACAAGTACTACATCATGGACCTGCAGCCCGAGAACTCGCTCGTGCGCTACGCCATCGAGCAGGGGCACACGGTGTTCATGGTGTCGTGGCGCAACGTGAAGAAGGACCAGGCGCACCTGCGCTGGGACGACTACATCGCCGACGGCGTCATCGCATCGCTCGAGAAGGCGCGCGAGATCGCCGGCACGAAGAAGGTCAACGCGCTGGGCTTCTGCATCGGCGGCACGCTGGTCGCCGCGGCGCTCGCGGTGCTCGAGAAGCGCAAGCAGGACTTCGTCCAGAGCCTCACGCTGCTCACCACGCTGCTCGATTTCACCGACGTGGGCGAGATCCGCGTCTACATCGACAAGAACTTCGTGGAAAAGCGCGAGAAGCAGCTGCAGAAGGGCGGCCTCGTGCCGGGCGCGGAGCTCGCCACGGCGTTCTCCAGCCTGCGCGCGAACGACCTCGTCTGGCCGTACGTCGTGAACAACTACCTGAGGGGCAAGCAGCCGCCGGCGTTCGACCTGCTGTACTGGAACTCCGATGCGACCAACCTGCCCGGGCCGATGTACGCGTATTACCTGCGCAACACCTACGAGGAAAACAAGCTGGTCGAGCCCGACGCGCTCAAGATGTGCGGCGTGCCGGTGAGCCTCAAGCGCGTGAAGCTGCCCTCCTTCGTGTTCGCGGCGCGCGAGGACCACATCGTGCCGTGGAAGGGCGGGTACAAGAGCGCGCGCGCCCTGGGAGGCAACGTGAAGTTCGTCCTGGGTGCTTCCGGCCACATCGCCGGCACGATCAACCCGGCCTCGAAGAACAAGCGCAGCTACTGGCTCGATGGCGACGTCACGGTCGACGCCGACAAGTGGTTCGCCGGCGCGAAGGAGAGGCCCGGCAGCTGGTGGCCCGAGTGGTCCCGCTGGGTCAAGCCCCACGCCGGCAAGATGGTCCCGGCGCGCAAGAAGCTCGGCGGCACGCGGCACAAGCCGATCGAGCCGGCGCCCGGTCGTTACGCGCGCGAGCGCGCATAGTCATCCCGGCCGGCGCCACGGCGCCGATGGCCCGGGACCCAATCATCCAATTTCCCCAACAATTTTTCCGCATCGGAGGTAAGCAATGAGCCAGCGCACCGCACTCGTCACCGGCGGCATGGGCGGCCTCGGCGAGGCCATCTGCATGAAGCTCGCGCGCATGGGCATCAAGGTGGTCGTCACCTACTCGCCCGGCAATACGAAACACAGCGACTGGCTCAAGGAGATGGCGGAGCGCGACTACGTCTTCTCGGCGTATCCGTGCGATGTGTCCGATTTCGAGTCCTGCCAGAAGATGGTCGAGCAGGTGCAGAAAGAGGTCGGCCCCATCGACATCCTCATCAACAACGCCGGCATCACGCGCGACATGACGTTCAAGAAGATGAACAAGGTCGACTGGGACGCGGTGATCCACACCAACCTCGACAGCGTCTTCAACGTGACCAAGCCCATCGTGGACGGCATGGTGGAGCGCGGCTGGGGCCGGGTGATCAACGTGTCCAGCGTGAACGGCCAGAAGGGCGCCTTCGGCCAGACGAACTACTCGGCCGCGAAGGCCGGCATGCACGGCTTCACCAAGGCGCTCGCGCTGGAAGTCGCGCGCAAGGGCGTCACGGTGAACACCATCTCGCCGGGATACATCGGCACGAAGATGGTGCTCGCGATCCCGAAGGACGTCCTCGACACGAAGATCGTGCCGCAGATCCCCCTGGGCCGTCTCGGCAAGCCCGAGGAAGTCGCCGGCCTTTGCGCCTATCTCGCGTCGGACGAGGCGGCGTTCGTGACGGGCGCGAACATCGCGATCAACGGCGGCCAGCACATGTATTGACCGCGGGGCCGCGCCGGCTATTTCCTGCGCGGCAGCAGCACCGTGAAGACGGTGCCCCGGTCATCGGAGCGCGCTTCCACGGTGCCGCCATGGCCCTTGGCGATTTCGCGGACGATATACAAGCCGAGGCCGAGGCCAGCATGACCGGTGTTGCCGGTGCCGCGCTTCAATGGCTCGAACATCTGCATCAGTACCGCAGCATCGATGGCAGGCCCGTCGTTGCTTACCTCGATGCGAACGTCCGCCTCGCGACCCAACACCGCGACGCGTACCGGCGCATCTGGCTCACCGTGGTGGATTGCGTTCACGATGAGGTTACCGAGCAGCTGTTGCACCCGCCTGCCGTCCCAGAAGCCCTGGCATTCGCCCGCCACTTGCAGCTCCACCTTGCTGTCGGGATACGCAGCGTGGACCTGCTCCACTTCCTCCGCGGAAATTCTCCCGAGATCTACCTGGGTTGGCAGGATGTTGATGCCGAGACCGAGGTTCGTCCGATTGAAATCGACCAGGTCGTCGATCAGGCCTTGCAGGTGAGCCCCGCTGTTGATCAGGCGTCGCGCGGCATCCGACACATTGGCGCCGGCATTGAGCTGTCCCAGGTAGTGCGCCGTCATTTGCAGGGTTTGCAATGGAGTGCGCATGTCATGGCTCAGCATTCCAAGCAACAGGTTCCGACTCTGGTTCACCTGTGCGCTGAAATGTCCCACGGACTCCGCCAGCGCCTGGTCGATGGCCTCGTTGAAGCGAATGACATCGTCCAGGGGCGGATCCGCCGGCGAGCAGGCATCCATCCACAGCGAAAGGACGCTGGCGCGCAACGCCCGGTACTCGGAGACGAGCTGCCGGATGTCGTACCCAGTCTTGGCCCGCAGCACCGCGTGAGTCTGGGCCGCAGTTTCCCGTGCCGGAAAGGGGGCGGGCGCGAGCCCCATCGACTTCGCGGCCTGCTCCTCCCGCGTCTGGGGGGTCGACAAATCCGCGACGACCGCTTCGAGTATCTGCTGCGCATGATCCCGGAGCTCCAGGGATTCCATGGAGGCCGCTGCGGGCAGGCAAGTGGCGGCATACGCCTCCCATTTCCCGAGAATGCGTTCCATGTCGTGCAGGATGAATTCGCCCAGTCGCACGTTTATCCTCGACCCAGGGCCGGCTATTCGAGACGCTGGCGGCGATGCTCGATCTGGCCGAGCCTCACGGACGCCGCGGCGTACAACTCTGCGAGCTGCCTCAGCAATTCGCCCAACGCGTCCTCGCCCCTGTGCCTCAGATCCGACTGAAGCAGCGTGACGGCCGCGTCGTGAATGTCGGTGTGGCGCTTGACCACCACCTCCCGGCATTCTGGCGGCAGCCTTTTCAGTTCGTCTGGATCAACTTGCCCAACCGCATCAAAGAGCGTGCGCGCCACTTCGTCTTCAGAATGGGCAGTCAGGAGGAGCTCGCGGGACGTCTTGAATCGCGGCATGTGCTGAAGTGTACGCTTCGGTCGCAAGGCGACATAAGCGTGGTCCGGCGAGACTTTTGAACATTCAAATGCTCAAGAGGATGAACGGTGGTGCCCTGGCCGTCGCGCTGCTATGCGGCGCCTGCTCGATAGCGCCTTGGGCACCTCGAGTCACTCCAACACCCATTGCCGATATCCCCATTGAAATTCGTCACCGGCTTCCCACTGTCGAGGTACGAATATCCGGCGAACCGCTCCAGCTGTTCCTGGACCTCGCAGGGTATCAGGCGATCGCTCTCACTCCTCCGGAGTTGAGCCGCACGAAGGTGCGCTTTGGCGCTCATTCGAAGCGATTCCGGAACTCCCTTGGCCAGATTCTCGAGGCGAGGCAGTTCGTGGCGGAAGATGTTTACTTCGGGCCGCTTCCCCTCGGCGCTCTTGAAGGGGGTGAATCGATTTTCGGTGATTCCGTGCCGCCCGACCGGAACGGATACATCGGAATGCCGGTGCTGGGACGCTACCTTCTGGTGGTCGACTATCCTGCGAAGCGCATCCGCTTGTACGAGTCCGGGGACGCCTCGGCCCTCGCAAGCGAGTGCGGCGAAAACACGTTCCCTGTTGCTCTGGTCAACGGGATCGCGGTGACCGCGGGGTCGACGGAATACGGTCGCCACGTCTTCTTGTGGGATACGGGCTCGACCGACAATGTCTTCCGGCCTTCGGCTCTCCCTTCCGACGCCGCCCTCGGGCGCCGGGTCGATGAGGGCCCACCCGTCTTGAACGTCCACGGCCTGAAACTCGGCGGATACGATGCCGGGTCGCAGGAGTTCAGGCTCGTTCAGTTCGGCGCCCCCGATGTCGACGCGGTGCTCGGAGAGGGCTTCTTCGCTGCACGACGAGTGTGCCTGGACATTCCGCAGGGAAGGGGCGCCGTGAGATGAAGCCTCACGGCGCCCGGCTACTTCGGT
This sequence comes from Usitatibacter sp., assembly GCA_035719385.1. Lineage (GTDB taxonomy): Bacteria > Pseudomonadota > Gammaproteobacteria > Burkholderiales > Usitatibacteraceae > Usitatibacter. The sequence goes on along the minus strand of DASTGG010000204.1, from coordinate 783 downwards.
AGTAGCGTTGCGCCCAGCATCCAGTCGCTCTTCTCGACATCGACGAAGACGACCTGGGTCGCTTCAGGCGGCGCGTTCAGGTGCTGCTGGATCGCGCGGACGATTTCCTTCGCGCAGGCTGTCTTCTGTTCGGTCGTGCGGCCCTTGTGCAGCTCGATGCGCACCATCGGCATGGAGGTTCTCCCGGCGGTTGAAGGGCGATCATTATGCGGCCGGCGTCCTAGGGGCTCAGGGATCATCGCATTGACCAATACCAGCAATCTGACGGGTACTTGCATGCATACGAGCGGCGCGATGAAGCCGGCAAGCGAGGCGCTTGGACGTGTCGTGAGCCATTGCCTTCAGCCCTCGCGCTTCACGCGCTTCCGGCGGGCAATCTCACGTTCGCTGGGGGAATCGAGCGTAGAGTCGCCAACCTTGATCTCACCCTCTCGCTCGTAATGGCCGACAATCAGGCCGTTTGGAGAGACGCGGGACTTGGTCAGCCTGAAGGAATGTGGCGCCGAGCCGTCGGCGAACAGCTTCTTGCCGCCGCCAAGCACGATCGGCACCGTGAAGATGCTGATGGCGTCGACCAGATCATCGGCGAGCAGCGCGTGGACGAGCTCGGTGCTGCCCTGGGTGACGAGGTTCGGGCCGTCTGCGTGCTTGAGGCGCTTCACGTCGGCGATGTCGCGCAGGAGCACCGAGCCCGCCCAACCCGTGTCGACATCGCCTGAGCGCGAAACCACGTACTTCTTGATGTCGTTGAACAGCTTCGCGATGCCGCCGTGGGAAGCGTCG
>DASTGG010000203.1:0-14113 GCA_035719385.1 Usitatibacter sp. | reverse complement strand
CGTCAAGGGGCCGCACACACAGGCACCCCTCGTCACGACCGTGTAAAGGGACGGCATGGCCGGCACACGCGGGCACCCCTCGTCACGACCGTGCAAAGTCAGGTTCGCTGCAGCAGCGCGAGATAAGCGGCGCGCCTCGCCAGGCTCGCGGCCGGCCATTCCTTCTTCGCGTCGTAATACTCCGGCACCGCGCGCGCTCCCGGCGGCAGCACGACCCATGGCTGCTTCGTCGACGTGAAGATGTGGATGTCCGGCGGGAAGGCGTCGGGATCGTCGAGCGTGCCGACGCGGATGAAGGAAAGGATGTCGCCCGCGCCGGCGTAATGGCTCCAGAGCGCGATGCGGCACGCCGGGCAGCGCGCGATCCTCTGCCCCTTGCCGCTGTTGGAGGGTGTGTTCACCATCTCCGGGGTGCCCGACAGCAGCTGCACGCGGCTCGTCTCGATGAGCGCGTTCAATGCGAAGGCGGCGCCCGACTCGCGCTGGCACCAGCGGCAATGGCAGCAATGCACGAACAGCGGCCGGCTCGTCATGCGATAGCGCACCTCGCGGCAATCGCAGCCGCCATCGAAAGCCTCCGTGCTCATCGTGCCTCTTCCTCCATGCCGAGCTGCTGGAAAAGGAACGTGTACACGTCCGCGGTCTGCTCCACCCGCTCGGACAAGCCCGTGCCGACGCCGTGGCCGCTCGCGAAGCTCACGCGCAGCAGGATCGGATGGTCCGATGCGTTGGCCGCCTGCAGTCGCGCTGCCATCTTGCGCGAGTTGTACGGATCGACGCGCCCGTCGTTCTCGCCCGTGAGCAGCAGCACGGCGGGATACGCCACGCCGTCCTTCACCCGGTGATAGGGCGAATAGGCGTAAAGCGCCTTGAACTGCCCCGGGTCCTTCACGGTGCCGAACTCCGTCACGTTGAACGCGCCGTTGGGCGTGAGCTCCACGCGCAGCATGTCGTAGAGGCCCACGTGGCTCACGATCGCGCGGAAGAGGTCCGGGCGCTGCGTGAGGATCGCCCCCATGAGCAGGCCGCCGTTGCTGCCGCCCTGGGCGGCGAGCTTCGAGGGACTCGTGTAGCCGCGTCGGATCATGTGCTCGGCCGCGGCGATCATGTCGTCGAAGACGTTCTGCTTCTTCGTGAGGTTTCCGGCCAGGTGCCATGCCTCGCCGAACTCGCCGCCGCCGCGGACGTTCACCGTCGCCAGGATGCCGCCCTGGTCCAGCCACAGGCGATTGACCGCGGAGAACCACGGCCGCGTGCTGACGCCATAGCCGCCATAGGCATAGAGCAGCACCGGATTGCGCCCGTCGAGCCGGGTGCCCTTCTTCATGAGGATGTTGACGGGAACCTGGGTGCCGTCCTTCGAGGCCGCCAGCTCGCGCACCACCTCGGCGTCGTCGAAGCGCACCTTCCACTCGCCGGCGAGCCGCGTCTTCTCGAGCTTCGCGTCGCGCGCCGAGTAGAGGAAGACGCTGGGCGGCGTGACGAAGCTCTGCACGCGCACGAGCACGTCGCCATCGAGCAGTGTCTCGCCGAGACGCACGTCGGAGACCGGCTCCGTGGGCACCTTGCCCAGCGCCTTGCCGGACAGGTCGAACACGCGCAGCTCGGAGGGGCCGCCCACCATGTAGCTCACGTAGAGGCGATCCGGTGTCGCGGCGAACGATTCGATCGTGTCCTCGCCTTCGGGAACGATCTCCTTCGCTTCCGCGAGCACGGGCCGGTCGAGCGGCATCGCGAGGATCCGCCCGCGTAACGTGCCCTTGAGGGAGCGCACGTACAGGCGCCCGTCCCGGCCCAGGGCGGCGCCGCGGATGCGATCCGCGAAATCGGCCACCTTCGTCCACCGTCCCGCGCCGTCGCCGAGGTAATACGCGTACTCGCCGCCGTCGCCGTTCGCCACGCTCGCGAGCACGTGCGCGCCGTCGCGCGAGCTCTCCAGGTGCGTCTCGGCGATGCGCGGAAACTCCTTGCCGATCACGTACACGTCCGCGCTCGCAGGCGTGCCGAGCTTGTGGAACCACACCTGCTGGAAGAAGTTGACGTCCTCCTTCGGGCGCTCGTCACCCTGAGGATACCGCGTGTAGTAGAAGCCGGTCCCGCGGGCGTCCCAGGCGATGCTGCCGCCTCCGGTCGGGTAGTTCACGCGCGGCACGACGTCGGCGAGGCGCTCGCCGCTGCGCGCGTCGATCACGTGCGCGGAGCCGTCCTCGCTGCCCTTCTCCGAGAGCACGACGGCCACGTAATGCCCGTCGAGGGAGGGCGCGTAGAAATCCATCGCCGTCGTGCCCTTCGCATCGAGCGCGTTCAGGTCGAGCAGCACGCGCTCGCCTTCGGGGCTGCGCGGCGAGCGCAGGAGCACGAGCGAGGGCTGGTTCTTCGGCGGCTGGCTCTTCATCGCGAAGAGGCCTCCACGCGTGTCGCGGAAATCGAAGTAGCGGTACGGCGCGTTGCCCACCAGCTCGCGCACGCGGGGCAGGATGCGCGCGCGAAGCGGCGTATCGAGCGTGGCGCGCGTGAGCCGCAGCTGCGCCTCGCTCCACGCGCGCACCGCGGGATCGTTTCCCTGCTCGAGCCATCGATAGTCGTCCGTGACCTTCACGCCCTGGTACGTATCGACCACGGGGCGCTTCGGCGTGTCGGGATATTTCAGCGGCGCCGCGCCCGCGGCAGCGGCAGCGAGCAGCACGGCGGCGATGACGAGGGAACGCAGCGGGAACGGGAGCGCCATCGGCAGGGATCCTGGGGGGAGGGAGCGGCCACTATATCAATCCCGCGAATGCGCCCGCGCCCTGCGCGAGCTCGGCGATCGCGCGTCTCCCGCAGGTTCCCGCGGACCGCGGCCCTGTCCGGCGTTCGGCGACAACCGTCGCCGTACGGTGACACCCATACGGGCGTTAAGCCCCCAAATCCGGGGTGTCGTCGGCGAATGACAGGATGCGTCAGCCGATATCGACGGTTTGTCGTTATACGACTACAACGTAAGCCCACGCCGACAGCGATGTAGAGCTGGTCCTACAGGCAAATTCGCCGCAGACTACAGGTGTGCGTCGATGCAACTACAGTGGTTCACTTGCCACAACGTGGAAATTCACCTAATTACTTGATAGTTAACAAGAAATATTGCGTGGCATAGCGCTTGCGTTTGTCCCGTTTCAACGAAAGATACGGAAAAGGGACATGCAAAGACATGCCATTCGCCGCGCACCCGGCCTCCTCGCAGCTTCCTTCCTCTTCGTCGGCGCCGCCGTAGCCTGGCAATCCGCCCACGCGCAGGACGCCACCGGAGTCCGTGCGGTACCCACGTACGAATCCGTCGGTCTTTATTGGTCCAACCCCGGCTCGGGCGCGTCCTCGGGCTGTGACGTCAAGTTCCGCAAGCAGGGCGACGCGTCGTGGAGGCAGGGCCTCGCGATGTGGTACGACCCGAACGCCCTCGAGTGCAAGGGCAGCCTCGTCTATCTCACGCCCGGCACCACGTACGAAGCGCAGATGAGCGCGGGCGGCGCGAGCAAGTCGGTCACGTTCACGACGTGGCCCAACCAGTATCCCGTCGCGCGCACCGTGAAGGTCGGCTCGCAATCGGCGACCTACGACGTCTCCTCGGGCGGCAGCGCGAGCGGCTACGTCGTGTACGACGGCTCCGGAGCGACGATCGACGGCGGCAAGTACAACATCACCGTCAACGCGTCGTATGTCGTCGTGCGGGGCTTCACGCTGAAGGGCGCGCAGGAAAGCGGCATCCTCATCTCGAAGGACGTGCACGACGTCATCATCGAGGACAACGACATCAGCGGCTGGGGCCGCACGCGCGACGGCACGTGGGGCAGCGACATGGACTCCGGCGTGCGCGCCATCTGCAAGAACGAGGAGCTCGAGCGCACCACGGTCCAGCGCAACAAGATCCACGATCCGCGCTACAGCGCCAACTCGTGGACCGACGGCCACCCCGACGGCCCGCAGGGCATCACGTACAGCTACTGCGGCGGCAACCACGTGTTCCGCTGGAACGAGATCTACTCGACCACCGGCAACCACTTCAACGACGGCATGGGCGGCGAGGACAACTTCTCGACCGGCGGCTTCCCCAACCGCGACAGCGACATCTACGGCAACAGGATCTCGCACACGTGGGACGACGGCATCGAGAGCGAAGGCGCGAACATGAACGTTCGCATCTGGGGCAACTTCCTCGACTACACCGCCACGGGCATCGCGAGCACGGTGGATTCCGTCGGCCCGATGTACATCTTCCGCAACGTCTGGGCGCACAACCGCTTCTTCGACAAGCGCGCGGCCGACAGCGACGACCGCCAGCCGATGTTCAAGTCGGGCTCGAGCTCGGACTTCAACAACGGCCGCCGCTACCTCTTCCACAACACGATGCTGCAGCCGATGGACGATGGATCGCAGCAATACGGCGGCGGCGGCGGCGCGGGCGTGGGCGGCACGGGCGATTCGCAGCTCGTGCACAACACGGTCTCGATGAACAACATCTACCACATCTGGAAACCGAACTCCGCGGTCTACCAGGTCGGCTCGGACAACACGTTCCAGAACGACATGTTCAACGGCCGCTTCGACACGGCGATCGTGGGCGGCATCAACGCGACTCCCACGTACGCCGACGGCAACGGCTGGAAGGCGGGCCCGAGCGGCCTCTACGCGCTGAAGGCCGGCACGCCGGGCTTCGACGGCGGCGTGCGCATCCCGAACTTCAACGACGACTTCCAGGGCGCGGCCCCGGACGTGGGCGCGGCCGAAGCCGGCGCGGCGGCGATGAAGTTCGGCCTCGAGGCCGCCTCGGCGGCCCCGGCTGGCGGCGCGGGAGTCCCTGCGACGTCCACGGGCACCGGAACCGGAACGCACACGGGCACCGGCTCCTCCACCACGGGCACGGCCGGCAATCTCATCAACCGTCCCAACACGGGCGCGTCGATGACCAATGCGGGCAGCGGCCGCCTGCCCGGTGCGCCGGTGCTCGGCACGAGCGCCCCGGCCGTGGCGACCACCGGCAGCGCCTCGATCTCGAGCACGATCGATTCGTCGAGCTACACGGCGGCGGCGGGCTCGCGCGTGACGTTCACCGTGCGCGTGATGGGCAATGGCGCGAATCCCGCCGGCACGGTGAAGTTCACCGCGAACGGCAACGCGATCGCGGGTTGCGGTGCCGTGGCCGTATCGAACGGGCAGGCGCTCTGCTCGACCAGCGCGCTCGGGGGCGGTACCTACGCCGTGCGCGGCGTGTATTCGGGTGATTCAACGTACGGCAGCGGCGTAGCGGGTCCCATCACGCAAGTGATCACCGGGGGCAGCGTCGCCGCGGGCCTCACCATCGACTCGTCGAGCTATACGACGAGCGTGGGCCAGAGCGTGACCTTCACCGTCGTCGTCGCCGGCCCCGTGGCCGCGACCGGCACGGTGGAATTCCGCGATGGTGGCAGCGCGATCGCCAACTGCTCGTCGGTGGGCGTATCGGATGGAGCCGCTACTTGCACGACGTCGGACCTTTCGTCCGGCACGCATGCGATCAGCGGCTATTACTCGGGCGACTCGAACAACAGCGCCGGCATCGCCGGCCCGATCACGCAAACGGTCAACTGATTCGTTTCACGCCATGCTCAGGGAGACGCCCCGGCTAAGACCGGGGCTTTTTTTCGACCGTTGACGCTGCAGGCCGCCGACGCATCTTCAGGAACGGCGATGCGCACGATGAGCTGCGACGCATTCATCGCTATGGTTCTTGCTCGGCGTCCCGTGTGGAAAGCCACCAGTTCGAGGCGGCATACCAGGCGGATGCGTCCGCATCGCCGACCCTTCGAAGGGACCGGACGTTTTCGGAACCGCCCTTCTGGAAAGCGGCAGCCAGCGCCGCCGATTCCGCGTCGTTGCGGCCACCCACGCACGCCATGAAGCCCACGCGCGCGAGGATGCGGGCCGCGAACGCGTTCGGTGCAGTTCGCTTGACCATCAACATGCCGCCGAATCCCGTGTCCGGCGTGAGAGGCGCCAACAGCCGGCCGCCGATGTGGAGCGCCTCCAGCCACGCATCCGGAAGCCCGGTCACGCCGGCATTCACGTAGATGACGTCCGCCACGGGAATCGCGTCCTCGCATGCATTCGTGCAATGCACGTGCACGTTCGGCCGGTCCGCGAGTGCCGCGATCGCACGCTGCGCCAGCGCCTCCTCGATCTCGTACGAGTGCACTGCGCCGCCTGCGCCTACCAGCTCGGCCAGGACAGCGGTGTAATAGCCGGTGCCCCCACCCACATGGACGACGGTCTCGCCGGGAAGCGGCTCGATGGCCGCGAGGCATCTCGCGTGGAGCGCCGGCTGCCCGTTGTTGATCTTCCTGTCCGGGATGAGGCCCACGACGAGATCCTGATACAGGTGTCTCGGATCGTCCGAGATGGTCGGCAGGTAACCCGTGGCAGTGGAGATCGGCCAGGGGCCGGGCCCGAGAAAGTCTTCGCGTGGCACCTTCGCGAACGCCGCGATGAGCCGCTCGCTGGAGCTGCCGCAGCTCGCCACGATGTACCGGGCATAGAAGTCCCGATAGGCCTGGATATCCTCATCCATCGCGCTTCCTTTCACGGCCGGCGCCGTCTTGATTATCCAAGCGGCGATGAGATGGATCAAAGACACGCGCCGCGCGCGGGAATGTTTTTTTTCGCCCCCGGGAATTGCCCTGCGGCCTGCCGTCACACCCGATTGACCCCACCGCGCCGGCGAAAGAGACTCGCTCAAGCACGGCGCATTCCATGCGTCCCGGGGAGAAACACGATGGCCACTTACATCGTCCTCAGCAATTTCGCGGGCGACGGATTCCGCGGCCGCAAGGACAGCGTCGCGCGCGCGCAAGCGGTACGCGACATGGCCCGCAACATCGGCAGTTGCGTGCGCCACATCTACTGGACCACCGGCAGCCACGACGTCGTCGCGGTCGTGGACGCCCCGGACGCGGAGTGGGTCGCCGCGGCCACGCTCGCGCTCGGGCGCGCCGGCCACGTGCGCACGCAGGTCCTCCAGGTGCAGCGCGACGAGCTGGCCGGCATGCTCGCCTGAAGCCGGCCCACCCTATTTTCCGCGGCGCGCCAGGATCGCCTCGATCTCGTCCATGATGCGGTTCATGCGCGCGACGATCGCCTCGTACGGCGCGGCCGTGGCGAGGTCCACGCCCGCCTTCTTCACCAGCTCGTAGGGATAGTCCGAGCCGCCCGACTTGAGGAGCGCGAGGTAGCGGTCGCGCACGCCCGGCTCCCCCTTGAGGATCGCCTCGGCGAAGAGCGAGCTCGCGGCGATCGACGTGGCGTACTGGTACACGTAGAAGTTCGAGTAGAAGTGCGGGATGTACGCCCACTCGATCGCGTAGAGGTCGTCGATCTTCATGACGCCCTCCTTCTCGCCGTGGTAGCGGCGCAGGATGTCGCCATAGATCTTCGTGAGCTTGTCGCCCGTCATCGGCTCGCCCTTGTCCACGCGCGCGTGCACGTCGCGCTCGAATTCGGCGAACATCGCCTGGCGGAAGAACGTCGCGCGCAGGCCCTCGAGCGCCGAGCCCAGGTAGAGCAGCCGCTCGTCGTCGCTCTTCGCGATCTTCAGCATGTGCTCGAGGAGCAGCTCCTCGTTGAGCGTCGAGGCGATCTCGGCCACGAAGATCGCGTATCCCGCGGTGGGAAACGGCTGGTTGTGGTTCGAGAGGTACGAATGCATCGCGTGCCCCCATTCGTGCGCGATGGTCGTGACCGACTCGTAGTTGCCGGTGTAGTTGAGGTTGAGGTACGGGTGCACGTCGTACGCGGCGCCCGCCATGTGCGCGCCCGACTGCTTGCGCGGGCGCGGGTACACGTCCATCCAGCGGCTCTCGAAGGCCTTGGCGAGCGCCGCGACGTATTCGTCGCCCAGGGGCTTCACCGCCTCCAGCGTGAGGCGCTTGGCTTCCTCCAGCGGGAACTGGCGCCCCCCGCTCACCAGCGGCGGGTAGATGTCGTAGTAGCGCATGTCGCTCACGCCGAGCATGCGAGCGCGCAGGCGGAAATAGCGGTGCAGCGTGGGCAGGTTCTTGTTGGTCGAGGCGATGAGCTGGTCGTACACCGCCTTCGGGACGCGGTTGTTGTCGAGCGAGCGCTCGAGCGAGTCCGGGTACTTGCGCACGCGCGAATACACCGTCGCCTCCTTGAGGCTCGAGTAGAGCGTCGTGCCGACGGTGCGCTCGAACTCCTTCCACTTGCCGAAGAATGCATCCATCACCTTCTTGCGGTCCTCGCGGTTGGGCGATTCGCGCTGCGCCGCGTAGGCGGACTGGTCGAGCTTCACCTCCTTGCCGTCGGCGAGCTTGATCGTGGGCCACGGCATGTCGGCGTTGGACAGGATGCCGTACGTGGACCCTCCGGCGCCCGAGGCGAGGCCGAAGGCCGCGACGATGCCCTCCCCCTCGGCGTCGAGCGTGTGCGGCGCGCGGCGCAGCGTGTCGTCGATGGGATGGCGGTAGATCGCGAGCTTCGGCTCCTGCGCGAAGAAGCCGTCGATCTTCGCCTTTCCCACGGCCAGCAGCTCGGGCGACGTGAACGCGGTCGCCTCGTTGATCTTCGAGCCCAGCACGCGCAGCTTCTGGTTGAGCTCGAGGCTCGCGGGCAGGCCCGTGTCGTGCGAGAGCAGCTCGCCCGCGTACACCGCCATGCGCGCGAAGCGCTTGCTGAAGTCGCTCTCGAGCTCGAGGCATTGCAGCAGGCGTTGCGCGGACTCTCCCAGCTTGCCGCGGCATTGCGCGAACTCCTGGAGCTGGCCCTCCACCTTCGCGGCATCCGCGTTCCAGGCCTGCACGTCGGGGTAGAGGTCGGCGAGGTTCGCGCGGTCCTCGGGGCGCTCCTGGGCGTGCACGGCGTGGGCGGCCAGCGCGAGCACGCCGGCGAGGGCGATGAGCTTCATGGAATCGCTTCTCCGTTGCGGGACAAGCGCGCGAGGCTACACGCGCGGTCACCGGCTGTCATCTGCCGGCGAGATTTGGTCACGAATACCGAGCGGGTAGGCGCTTGACGACACACGCGATCGGCGCGGAGCGACAGGAGGCCGTGCGCCCTGGGCAGCCCTGGCACGCGCATCGGTTCGGCGTGCCGAATGAGCTATCGCGCGGGGCGCCCGTGAACGGCACCCCGGGGGCCGCATCTATCCTGTAACACACTCGAGGAGACGACGATGGCCATGTTCGAACGTTTCAAGACCCAGGCGGGCACGCCGGTGCCGACCACCGGCGAGATCGTTCCCACCAGCACGCCGATGCCCGAAGCCACTCCCGCATGGAAGTCGCAGGCGAACGCCGTGGTCGATCGCGCCACGGAGGTTTACAGGCGCAATCCCAGGCTCATCGGCGGGCTCGGGCTGCTGGCGCTCGCCGGCCTGCTCGTCGGCGTGAAGCAGGGCCGGGTCTTCTCGAAGTAGCACCCGCAAGGGCGGCTAGCGCGGCTTCGCCTCGTCGGCCGCCTTGCGGAAGAACCGGTAGAGCCCATCCTCGCTCATGCGGCGCGCATCCGCGAGCTCGCCACCACGCGTCGCATACACCACGCGGCCTTCCGGCGACACGATTGCCACCGCCGGGATTCCTTTCTTGAGCGGCACCTCGTAGGCGGCCGCCAGGTCGACGTTGCGGTCGAAGCGGCCCACGTCCACCTTGACCACCTCGAATTCGCGGCCGATGAGCTCGGCATTGCGGCCGATCTTCATCGCGATGTCGAGCGCGCGGCAGTCGGGGCACCAGTTCGCGCCGAACACCACGAGCACCGGCTTGTGCTCGGCGGCTGCCTGGGCGAGCGCGTGCCGGACGTCGGCCCTGGCGTCGGCCGCCTCGTTGTAGGGCTTGTCGGCCGCCTGGGCGAAGCCGGCGATGATGGCGAGCGTTGCGATCAGCGTGCGGATCATGGGGTCCTCCAGCTCCTATTTTGACCGATCTCCCGGGCGTTAGCGGCGCTGCAAGCTGATCCGGTTGCCCTGCGGCGCGATCACGAAGCGGTCGCCTGGGCGCGGCTCGAAGCTTCCCGCCGGCCGCTCGAAGCGCAACGCTTCGCGGCCGCACACCTCGTGCGTGCGGATCGAGCGCGCGGGCGCCGTGTACGCCTTGCCGCCCACGTCGTAGCGCACGTCGCGTTGCGACTCGTTGCGCACCTCGAAGCTCACGCTGGCCGTACGCGGCAGCCCCAGCATCTGCACGGCGTAGTAATAGCCCGTCGCCTCGCTGCGCGCGAGGCCCACGCCCACGTGCGTGACGCCCGCGTTCAGCAGGTTCTCGCGATGCGCCGGCGACTGTTTCCAGCCCTCCACGATCTTGTGCGCGAGCCGCGCCGTGTCGAATCCGCGCGAATCGTAGTAGTAGGCGATGTTCTCGAGCACGATGCAGTAATCGTAGCCCTGCGCCTCGGCGCGCTGCGGCGCCTCGCGGCCGTCGGCCTCGTGGCCGTAGCGTCCGGTACGCGCCATGTAGCGCGCGAACTCCCGCGCCGCGCGGTCGAGCCTCGGCTCTTCCCGCAATTGCGGACGCTCCATTTGCTGCCGGAACGCATTGGATTGCGCGACGACTGCCTGCGCCGCCGCCGCGATGTCGGCCTGCGGGAGCTGCGCCTGCGCGCTCGCCATGCCGGCGGCCAGCAGCCAGGCCGCGGCGCGCCTCACGGCGCCGCGATCGAGCGGATGAGCGCGTCCGGGTCGAACACGTGGCCGTCCTTGATCACGCGATGGATGCGCGAGAGGTTCTCCACGCCGGCGAGCGGATCGGCGTCGAGCACCACGAGATCGGCGAGGCGGCCGGGCTCGATCGCGCCCAGGTCGCGCTCGTGCCGCGATGCCTTCGCGCCGTTCAGCGTGGCCGAGCGCAACACCTGCAGTGGCGTGAGCCCGGCCTGCGCCATGAGCGCCATCTCGCGGAACACCGAAGGCCCGTGCAGCGTGCCGATGTTGCCGGCATCCGTGCCCATCGCCACGGGGATGCCCGCATCCCACACCTTGCGCAGGTTGGCGAGCGCGACCGGCGAAGGCTTCACCGCGGGCGGGTCGGCCATGAGCTGCGCCACGCGCGCCGGCAGCTTGTCCTTCGGAATCTTCGCGAGATCGCCCATCGCCGCGAGAATCTCGGGATCGGCGAGGCGCTTCTCGTCCGCGGTCGGCTGCCACGTGCCCGAAAGCGCGAGGCGGTAGCCCATGACGACGAAGAGCGTCGGGCAATAGAGCGCATGGTTGCGGCGGGCGAGCGCGATGAACTCGTCGTCCACCGGCGCGTCCTCGACCGAATGCACGAGGAAATCGGCGCCGGCACGCAGCGACGCCTTGGCCACCACGAGCTCCGTCGCATGCACCGCGAGCGGCACGCCGGCCGCGTGCGCGGCGTCCGCCGCCGCCTTCACGATCGCTTCCTGCGCCGCGAGGTCGTCGTCCTTGCGGTGGATGAACCACACCTTGATGTAGTCCGGCTTGCGCGCCAGCTCGCGCGCCACGAGCGCTCGCGCCTCGTCCGCCGACGTGACCTTCACGATCGGCGGGTCGCCGAGGTCGAGCTTGGGATCGTCCACCATGGAGATGAGCGGGCCCGCCACGGCGACGCGCGGCGCGGCGGCGGTCTTCGCCGCGAGGTCGCGCACCTCGAAGTTCCAGAACGGGCCGCCCACGTCCACGACGCTGGTCACGCCGCTCGCGATCCAGGCCTTGAACGTCGCCGCAAGGCGCGACTTGTTGCGCTCGACCTCCTTCGCGTAGGGCATCCACGCGTTGAAGTCGGCGGCATCGGGCCGCGTGTAGAGGTTTCCCGACTGGAAGAAGTGCACGTGCGAGTCGATGTATCCCGGCACGACCCACTTGCCGCGGCCATCGAGCACCGTCGCGCCTTCGGGCACGCGCACCGCCCCGGCCGCGCCGACCGCGCGGATGCGGTTGCCCTCGATGAGCACCGTCTGCCCGCGTGCGACGGCATCGCCGCCGTCCTTGCCCGGGTTCACGACCGTCGCGCCGACGATCGCCGTCACCTGCGCCTGCGCGAGCGCCGCGACGGACGCGATCGCCAATGCCGCCGCCGCGGCGAGCCGCCTGAAGCGCCGAGCCATCCTCACCTCCCGGCCCGCGAAGCGTGCGGGCGAAAGGCGCACTCTACCGCGGTTGCGGCTGCTTTCCCGGATGGCGCACCGCCTTGCGGTATGCCTTGCCCAAGGCAGCGGCGTCGCGTTTTCCGGTCACCGCGAGCGTCGCGCTGCGGTCGGCCGCCTTCACCGCGCGCTCGTACCATGCGAGCGCCTTCGCGGCATCGCCCGACTCCTTCCACGCATCGCCGAACAGCTCCGCGATCCAGCCGCAGGCGCCGTAGTCGCCCTCGAAGCGGTTCTCGAGGAAGCGGACGCGCTCCTGCTGCGCGCGCGGATCGCGCCGCTGCAGGCGGCTCTCGACGGCGAGGGTCTGCAGCGCGATCGCGAGCGCTTCGCGCGAGGCGATGCCGGAGAATTCGCGCTGCGGCGTGACGGCACGCATCCATGCGGGCGCGGCCGCGCGGCGGAAGATCCAGTCGGGGTCGCCGTAGCACTGGTAGGCCGCCCACGTGTTGCCGCCGTGCTCCCGCGCGGCCAGGCGCGCGCGCCCCACGGCATCCATGAAACGCTCGCCGCGCAGCAGCGACCGGTAGAACTCGGTCGCGAACGCCTGTGCCGCCGCGTCGTCCACCGCCCAGCCCGCGGCCACGACGCAACGCACGCCGATGTCGATGAGCTTCCTCGCCACGCCCGCGGCGAACACCGGGAGGTTGGTCGCCGTGTCGCGGCCCTTCGCGACGATGCCCGGCGCGACGCCGAGGTGGCAGCAGTTCACGAACACCAGCTCGGGCACCACCGGCATCGTGTCGATCTCGTGCGGCCCGAGGAAGAGGCCGTCCGAAAGCACCACGCCGCCGTCGCCGCCGTGCTCCGGCACCGGTTGGCCGTGTCCGCAGATGTGGACGATGCGCCAGTCGCGCGACATGAGCGCCTCGACGATGGCATCGGCCTCGAAGCCCGGCTTCGTGCCGTCGTCGGGCGCGATGAGCGGCACGACCTCGGCCGCACCCTGGTCCGGGTCGGCGAACATGGCGGCCACGGCCTTCGCCTCGGCGCGCGCGCCCGGCAATCGCGGAAAATCGTCCGGGCATTTCGGCTCCCCGATCACGAGCACGCTGTCCTCGGTGCGCGAATCCTGCACCTGCGGCCGGAACTGCGTGGTGCGCAGCTTGCGCACCAGCCGGCAGCGGATCGCCCACGGCAGCTCGTCGTCGCCGCCATTGGCGCGCGTGTCGAGGAGCTCCCACGGGATGCCCGCCGTGCGCTCGTCGAGCTCCATCATCGTGTCCCCGGTTCCCGACAGGTAAGGCCGCATCTGGATCGGCACCAGCAGGTTGAAGAGCGTGGGACCGATGTGCGGGTCGCCGTTCCAGTCGTTCGAGGCCTTCTGCACGAGCGTTTCCACCAGCCGCGCCTGCGTGGCCTGCGCGTGCACCTCGCTGCGCGCGCGCTTGGTGTCGACGGTGTAGGCGATGGTGAAATCGGCCGTGTTGCCGTCGCGCGAGACGGCGCTCACGAAGTCGTGGTCCGATCCGCGATAGTCCGCGTCGAGGGGGCGGATGAGCCCGCCCTCGCCGTCGGCGATGCGCGGCGTGAGGCGGTAGCGCGCGGGCATCGCCTGCGCCTGCGCGTCGATGGCGCGCCACGCTTCCTGCGCGCGCTCCAGGTAGAGCTCCACCAGCACCAGGTGCGCGACGATCGGCGCCCGCGCCACGGCGAGCCGCAGGTTCGCCTCGCGTACGCCTTCGGCGCATAGCTGGGCCGCCTGCGCCGGCGTGATGCCGCTGCCGCCGCTCGCGATCAGCGTGGCCGCGAGCTCGAGGGTGGGCGGTGCGGCGGAGCGCTCCGCCACGCGCTGCGCCCACGCGATCGCGCCGTTGCGCACGGTGTCGACGAGGTCCGCCGGCTGCAGCTTTCCTTCCTCGCCGAGGCCCACGACCACGACCGCTTCGGGGGCAGTGTCGCCCGTCATGCGCTGCAGGTTCATGAAGACCTTGTGCGTGCCGGGCCCGATGGGATAGACGCCCGCTTCGAGCGAGGCGGCCATGGTGCCGCC
>DASTGG010000202.1:0-4987 GCA_035719385.1 Usitatibacter sp. | reverse complement strand
ACCCGCTGTTCGGCAAGGGCACGATCCGCGCCGACGGCCGCAAGATCCACCCGGCGTACCTGTTCGAGGTGAAGAAGCCGAGCGAGTCGAAGGGGCCGTACGACTACTACAAGACCCTCGCGACGATCCCGGCGGACCAGGCTTTCCGTCCGCTCAAGGACGGCGGCTGCTCGCTGGTGAAATGACCATGCCGTCATCCCGGCGCAGGCCGGGATCCAGTCAATGGGCCCCGGGCCGTCGCCGCGTTGCGGCGCCCGGGGTGACGAGCTGTGCTGCCGCGGCGCCCGGTGTGGCGAGCCGCAGCGTTGCGGCGTGCGGGACGATCCCATGATCTCGACACAAGCGCTCTTCGGCCAGCTCCTGATCGGCCTGATCAACGGGTCGTTCTACGCCCTGCTGTCCCTGGGGCTCGCGGTGATCTTCGGGCTGCTCAACATCATCAACTTCACCCACGGCGCCCAGTACATGCTGGGCGCGTTCGTGGCCTATTTCCTCCTGAACAAGGCGGGCGTGGGCTACTGGTGGGCGCTGCTCATCGCGCCCGTCGCCGTGGGCATCACCGGCGTGCTGGTCGAGCGGCTGATGCTCAAGCACCTGTACAAGCTCGACCACCTGTACGGCCTGCTGCTCACGTTCGGCCTCGCCCTCATCATCGAGGGCCTGTTCCGCAACGAATTCGGCTCGGCGGGGCTGCCGTATTCGATGCCGGAGAACCTCACGGGCGGCTACGGGCTCGGCTTCATGTTCCTGCCGACCTACCGCGCGTGGGTGATCATCGCCTCGCTGGTCATCTGCCTCGCGACCTGGTTCCTCATCGAGCGCACCAAGCTGGGCTCGTACCTGCGCGCCGCGACGGAGAATCCCACGCTGGTGCAGGCCTTCGGCGTCAACGTCCCGCGCATGATCACGCTCACGTACGGCTTCGGCGTGGGCCTCGCGGCGCTCGCCGGCGTGTTCGCCGCGCCGATCTACCAGGTGAGCCCGCAGATGGGCTCCAGCCTCATCATCGTCGTGTTCGCCGTGGTCGTGATCGGCGGCATGGGCTCGATCATGGGCTCGATCGTCACCGGCTTCGGCCTCGGGCTGATCGAGGGCCTCACCAAGTACTTCTATCCCGAGGCGTCGAATACGGTGATCTTCGTGATCATGGCGCTCGTCCTCATGGTCCGGCCGCAGGGCCTTTTCGGGCAGCGCTAGATGAACGATCGCGCGAACTCCACGAGCCTTCTGTCCGGCGACGAGATCTGGGAAGCACGCTATCACCGCAATTCCTTCGTGGTGATGATGGTCGCGCTGCTGGCCGCGCCCTGGGTGATCTATCCGCAGTTCGTGATGCAGGTGCTGTGCTTCGGGCTCTTCGCCTCGGCCTTCAACCTGCTCATCGGGTTCGGCGGGCTGCTCTCGTTCGGGCATGCCATGTTCCTCGGAATGGCGGGCTATTTCGCCGCGTACCTGGCGAAGTCAGGCATCAACCTGCAGGACGTCAAGGTCTTCGGCCAGCAGCTGCACCTGGGGCTCACGCTGCGGCCGCTGCCGCCGGCGCTCGCGGTCGTGGGCGCGGTGGGCGGGACCGCGCTGCTCGGCGTCGTGACGGGCCTGCTCGCGATCAAGCGGCAGGGCATCTACTTCGCCATGATCACGCTCGCGCTCGCGCAGATGGTCTATTTCTTCTGCGTGCAGGCGCCCTTCACGGGCGGCGAGGACGGGATCCAGGCCGTGCCGCGCGGCAAGCTGCTCGGCATCTGGGACCTCTCCAACGACATGCTGATGTACTACGTCGTGCTCGGCGTGTTCACCGCGGCCTTCCTGCTCATCTACCGCATCATCCATTCGCCGTTCGGCCAGGTGCTCAAGGCGATCCGCGAGAACGAGCCGCGCGCCATCTCGATCGGCTACCGCACGGAGCGCTACAAGCTCGCGGCCTTCGTGCTGTCCGCGGCGCTCTCCGGCCTCGCCGGCGCGACGAAGGCCATCGTGTTCCAGAACGCTTCCCTCACCGACGTGCAATGGCAGATGTCCGGCGAGGTGGTGCTGATGACGCTCGTGGGCGGGATGGGCACGGTGTTCGGCCCGCTCGTGGGCGCGGCGATCATCATCGCGATGCAGTTCTACCTCTCCGACCTCGGCAGCTGGGTGACGATCGTGCAGGGGATCATCTTCGTGATTTGCGTGCTGGCGTTCCGTCGTGGCATCGTGGGCGAGCTTGAATTCTGGCTGCGCCGCCGGCGCCGCACCTGACATTGGATCGCAACCGCGCCAACTACACGCCGCTCACGCCGGTCTCGTTCCTCGAGCGCTCGGCCGACGTCTACCCCGACAAGGTCGCCGTCATCCACGGCGACCGGCGCATCACCTACCGCGAGTTCCGCGCCCGCGTGCATCGTTTCGCTTCGGTGCTCGCCGCGCACGGCATCGATCGCGGCGACACGGTCGCCATCATGGCGCCGAACGTGCCCGCGATGCTGGAGGCGCATTACGCGGTGCCGGCCCTGGGCGCCGTCCTCAATGCGCTGAACTATCGCCTCGATGCGACGACGATCGCCTTCTGCCTCGACCATGGCGAGGCGAAGGTGCTCATCGCCGACCGCGAGTTCTCGCCGGTCGTGGGCGAGGCGCTCAAGCGCCTGAAGCGGCAGGTGTTCGTCGTGGACATCGACGACCCGTTGGCCACGTCGGGCGCGCGCGTGGGGTCGATCGACTACGAGGCCTGGATCGCGCAGGGCGATGCGGACTTCGCCTTCCCGGCGCTCGCCGACGAATGGGCCTCGCTCGCGCTGCTGTACACGTCGGGCACGACCGGCGACCCGAAGGGCGTCGTGTACCACCATCGCGGCGCCTATCTCAACGCGCTCGGCAACGCGCTCGCCTTCGGGCTCACGCCGCGGTCGGTGTACCTGTGGACGTTGCCGATGTTCCACTGCAACGGCTGGACGTACACGTGGGCCGTGACGGCGGTGAGCGGCACGCACGTGTGCCTGCGCAAGGTGGATCCCGCGCTCATCTTTCCGGCCATCGCGCAGCACCGCGTGACGCACCTGTGCGGCGCGCCGATCGTGCTCAACATGCTGGTCCATGCGCCCGAGAGCCTCAAGCGCCGCTTCGAGCATCGGGTCGAGGTCGCGACCGGCGGCGCCGCCCCGCCCTCGGCGATCATCGCCGCGATGGAGAAGATGGGCTTCAACGTGACGCACCTCTACGGGCTCACGGAAAGCTACGGTCCCGCGACGCTGTGCGCATGGCAGGACGGGTGGGAGGCGATGCCGCTCGAGGAGCGCGCGCTGCTCATGGCACGCCAGGGCGTGCGCTACCCCACGCTCGAGCAGCTGCAGGTGGGCGACCCCATGACGAGCGTGCCCGTGCCGCGCGACGGCGCCACCATGGGCGAGGTGATGCTTCGCGGCAACACCATCATGAAGGGCTACCTCAAGAATCCGAAGGCGAGCGAGGAGGCCTTCCGCGACGGCTGGTACCACACCGGCGACCTCGCCGTGTGGCATCCCGACGGCTATATCGAGATCAAGGACCGCTCGAAGGACATCATCATCTCGGGCGGCGAGAACATCTCCTCGCTCGAGGTCGAGGAGTGCCTGTACAAGCACCCGAAGGTCATGGAGGCCGCCGTGGTCGCGCGCCCCGACGAGAAGTGGGGCGAGACGCCGTGCGCGTTCGTGACGCTCAAGCCCGACGCGGGCGAGGTGAAGGCGGCGGACATCATGGCGTGGTGCCGCGAGCGCCTTGCCGGCTTCAAGGTGCCGAAGACCGTGGTTTTCGGCGAGCTCCCCAAGACTTCCACCGGCAAGATCCAGAAGTACGTCCTTCGCCAGCGCGCGCGCATGCTCGAGGAGCGGCGCAAGGACGTGGACGAGCGCCGCTGAAGGAACGGCTCAGGCGTGCTTGGGAGGGTAGCGGTCCCACGAGAACCGGGCCGTCGCGCCGGTCCCGCGGATCCAGCGGTCGCCGCACGCGCGGCAGCGGAAGACGAGCTGGCCGACCTGCGGTCCGCAAAGCTCGTAGCCCAGCGCGGCATGGCCTTCGCGCCCCGTCGGGCCTTCGCCGCAAAGCCTGCACACATGCCTCGCATGGGACGCCGCGGGGCCGACTTCCAGCTTGCGCGCGAGGGCATTCATGCGCGGCAGCCACGCGATGCGCGTGACGTCCCTGATCGACTGGAATTGGGTGTCGTATGCATACATGTAACGCCTCATGGCCGCGGGGGTGCCCAAGGATGCGCCCCGGGCCGGCGATTCCCTAGGGATATATTCAAATAATTGGCTTGACTTCCCGCACGCTTACCGAGGAGCGCAGGGAAGTGATTGGCGAAGAAGACTGACCGTGGCCGCGAATCCCATCGACATCGAAATCCTCTGGCAAATGGAACGCGTGGAGTGCGTCGCCGTCGCTCCCGACGGCTCGGCCGCCGCTTGCGCGGTCACGACGCATTCGATGGAGGACAACGAGGGCAGTACCAGCCTCTGGCTGCTGCCTTGCGCGTCGTGCGCGCCGCGGCGCCTCACGCGGCACGGCGAAAAGGACGGCAATCCGGCCTGGTCGCCGCAGGGCGACCGCATCGCGTTCCTCGCCCGGCGCGAGCAGGAAGGCCGCAAGGACGAGCAGCGCCAGCTGTACGTGATCCGCGCGGCGGGCGGCGAGGCCGAGCGCAGGAGCGACTTCCGCCCGGGCATCGAGGATTTCAAGTGGATGCCCGACGGAAAGCGCATCGTGTTCGTCTCCTGGGTCTGGCCCGGCTTGCGGGGAAGCCGCGCGCAGGAGCGGCGGCACAAGGCTTTCACGGAGCGCAAGGAGAGCGCCTACGTCACCTCCGAGGCCCAGTACCGGCATTGGGACCGCGGCCTGCCCATGGGGCGCGTGCCGCACCTGCTGGTGCTCGACCTGTCCAGCGGGCGCGTCACCGACCTCTTCGAGGGGACCGCATACGAGCTGCCCCGCGTGGAGCCGGGCGCGGCGCACTTCGATGTCGCCCCCGATG
>DASTGG010000201.1:0-5287 GCA_035719385.1 Usitatibacter sp. | reverse complement strand
GTTGACAAACCCGCGCCGCGTGTCCTACCGTAACTGTGATCACAGTTTGCGTCAAGGCGTGATGGCTGAACGCCGCCGCCCCGGCGCAGGCCGGGGCCTCATCAAACAACGACCGGGAGGAGCGCAATGGCTGAACGCAAGGGCATTTCCCGCCGCACCGTCATCAAGGGCGCGCTCGCCGGCGCCGCGACCACCGGCCTCGCCGGGTTCCCGTTCATCAGCTACGGCCAGTCGGACGTGATCCGCATCGGCCACCTCACCCCGCGCACCGGCTTCCTCGGGCCGCTGGGCGAGTTCGCCGTGCAGGCCGTGGACATGGCGGTCGCGGAGATCAACGCCGCCGGCGGCGTGATGGGCCGCAAGATCGAGCTGCTGAAGGAGGACTCGGTCAACCCACAGACCGCCTCAACCAAGGCCGAGCGCATGGTCGAGCGCGACAAGGTCGCGTGCATCGTGGGCGAGATCTCGTCGGCCTCGGGGCTCGCGATCGGGCAGGTCGCCGACCGCACGAAGACGCTCTTCATCAACACCGGCTGCAACTCCGACGAGATGCGCGGCAAGGGCTGCAAGCGCTACATGTTCCACATCGAGAGCCAGAACTCGATGTACGTGAAGACGTGCGGGCGCTCTCTCCTGCAGCAGGGCCTCGTGAAGGGCAGGAAGTGGTTCTCGCTGACCGCCGACTACGCGTTCGGCCACGACCTGCTGCGGGTCGCCAAGAAGTTCATGAGCGAGAACGGCGGCAACTTCGCCGCCGACAAGCTGATCCCGACCGATGCCACGGACTTCTCGCCGCTGCTGCTCGAGATCCGCAACGCCAAGCCGGACCTGGTGATCTCGAACCTCGCCGGCAACCAGATCACCACGTTCCTCAAGCAATACACGGAGTTCGGCCTCGAATTCCCCGTCGCGGGCTTCGGCTTCGACACGGCGGTGGCGTGGGCGGCCGGCCGCGGCAACTTCCTCGGAACCTGGCCGCTCGTGTGGCACCACCTCATCCAGACGCCGGCCTCGCAGAAGTTCGTCGCCGACTTCAGGAAGCGCTACAACCGCCCCCCGGAGAACCAGGCGTGGGGCGACTACAACGCGATGAAGCTCCTCGCGCAGGCGATGAACGAGACCAAGTCCACGGACTCGACGAAGCTCGTCGAGCACTTCGAGAAGGGAGCCAGGTTCCCGCTCATGAAGACGCGCGACGGCTACTTCCGCAAGTCGGACCACCAGATGATGCACGAGATGTACACCGTGAAGGCCATACCGGCCGCGCAGATCAAGAACGACTACGACATCTTCACGTCGTCGCCGCCGGTGCCGGGCCCGAACGAGCCGCTCGAGGTGATCGCCACCACGCCCGAAGAGAACGAATGCCGCATGGCGTGACGTGCTGCTCCTCCAGCACCTGCTGAACGGCCTCCTCGCCGGGGCCTACTACCTGCTCATCGCGCTGGGGCTGTCGCTCATCTTCGCGCTGGGCGGCATCGTGAACCTTGCGCACGGCGCGTTCTACGCGATCGGCGCCTACCTCGCGGTGACCATCGGATCGCGCCTGGGCTTCACGGGCGCGATCCTCATCTCGCCCGTGCTCGTGGGCATCCTCGGCATGGTCATCGAGCGCACGCTCTTCCGCCGCTTCTACAAGTCGGACCCGGCGCTGTCGCTGCTGCTCACCTTCGGGCTCGCGATGGTCGCCGAGCAGGCGCTGCGCATGATCTACGGCGCGCCGCCGCTCGCGTGGGCGATTCCGCCCGGGTTGCGCGGCACCTTCGTGGTCGGCGACTTCTTCTATCCGAAGTACCGCGCGTTCCTCATCGCGGTAGCCGTGCTGTGCGTGGGCGGCCTGTGGCTGCTGCTGCAGCGCACGCCGTTCGGGCGCGTGGTGCGCGCGGGCGTGCAGAACGCGGACATGGTGGGCGCGCTCGGCATCTCGCTGCAGCCGTACATGGCCGCGGTCGCCTTCATCGGCATCGGCCTCGCGGGGCTCGCGGGCGCGATGCTGGCGCCGATCTTCGCGATCCATCCCGCCATGGGCGCGGAGATCATCACCTCGGCGTTCGTGGTGGTCGTCATCGGCGGGCTCGGCTCCTTCTGGGGCGTGGTGCTCGCGGCGCTCATCGTCGGCGTCGTCAAGGGCATGGTCACCGCGGCGGGATACCCGCAATACTCCGAGGCGGCCATCTACCTCCTCATGCTCCTGGTGCTGCTCGCGCGCCCGCGCGGCCTCTTCGGCGAGCGCATCGTGCGCTTCGAGTAGCCGGTGCCGCAGCCGCGCGACCTCCTCGTCACGCTCGGCGCCCTGGTCGCGCTCCCGTTCGTGCTTTCGGCGCTGGGCCTGGGCATGACCTCGGCGAGCGAGGTCGTGATCTTCGCGATCGCGTGCATGGCGCTGAACATCCTCGTGGGCTACACCGGGCTCGTTTCCTTCGGCCACGGCGCATGGTTCGGCCTCGCGGCGTACGCGGCGGCGCTCACGCAGCGCAACGTCCCCGGCAGCGCCTTCCTGCTGCCGATGCTGATGGGCCTGCTCACCGTGCTGCTGCTCGCGTGGGTGTTCGGCTACCTCATCCTGCGGCGCCGCGGCGTGTACTTCTCGCTCCTCACGCTCGCGCTCGCGGCCATGCTCTACGCGATCGCTTTCCGCTGGACCGAAGTCACCGGCGGCGAGAACGGCCTCGGCGGCATCGTGCGCCCGGTGCTGGGCCCGGTCTCCTTCGAGGATCCCGTCGCGTTCTACGCGCTGGTGGCGACGATCGCGTTCCTCGTCGTGGTCTTCCTCTGGCGCTTCCACCGCTCGCCGCTGGGCTCGGTGCTGGTGGCGGTCCGCGAGAACGAGCAGCGCGCGCGCTTCGTGGGCTATCCCACCAACCGCTACAAGCTGATGGCCTTCGCCGCCTCCGCCACCCTCACGGGGCTCGCCGGCATCCTGCTCATGTTCAACACGCGCATGACCTCGGCCGACCCGATCTCCGTCGCCTTCTCGGGCGAGCTGCTCGCGATGGTGATCATCGGCGGCATGCGCTCGTTCCTCGGGCCCGCGCTGGGCGCGCTCTTCTACGTGATCTTCCGCGACAGCCTCTCGCGCGTCACGGAGGACTGGCTGCTCTATTTCGGCCTGCTCTTCGTCGCGTTCATCGTGGTGTCGCCCGAAGGCCTGCTGGGCCTCTATGCGCGCATCACCCGCCGTGGCGAGCGGCGCGGCGACGAGGAAGCCGCGATGGCCCATCGCGAGCAGGGAGATGCGCGCCTGCCCGCCTTCCTCAAGCCCGATCGCAGCGGGCAGGCGGCGGTCATCGAGGTGCGCAACCTGCACAAGAGCTTCGGCGGCATCAAGGCGGTGCGCGGGCTGTCGTTCACCATGGGCGACCGCCGGCTGCACGCCCTCATCGGCCCGAACGGCGCGGGAAAGACGACCGCGTTCAACGTGATCTCCGGGATGTACCGGCCCGACGAGGGCACCGTCACGCTCGGCGGGCGCTCCATCGCCGGCATGTCGCCCGAGCGCATCACCCGCGCCGGCGTCGGGCGCTCCTTCCAGATCACGAACCTCTTCGCGACGCTGGCGGTGCTGGAGAACGTGCGCCTCGCGGTGCAGGCGCGGCATCCGCGGCGCTTCTGGTTCTGGATCGATGCCGAGGGGCTGTCGGGCGTGAACGACGAGACCGCGGCGATCGTGCGGATGGCCGGCCTCTCGGGACTGGAGAAAGCGCAGGCGGCGCTGCTTTCCTATGGCGGCCAGCGGCTCGTGGACATGGCGCTCGCGCTCGCGACGAAGCCGCAGGTGCTCCTGCTCGACGAGCCGCTCGCGGGCCTCGCCGTGGCGGAGCGCGACCGCGTGGGCCGCCTCATCAAGGCGATCTCCGCGGACCTGCCCGTGCTCCTCGTCGAGCACGACATCGACCGCGTGTTCGCGCTCGCCGACGCCGTGACCGTGATGAACGACGGCGAGGTGCTCGTCGACGGCACCGCGGCCGACGCGCGCGAATCGCGCAAGGTGCAGGAGATCTACATCGGCTCGGGAACGCACGCGCTCGCGGGCCGCGCCAGCGCCTCGGCGGCGAAGGACAGCATGCTCGCCACGCTCTCGGGCGTGAACACGTTCTACGGCAAGAGCCACATCCTGCACGGCGTGGGCTTCGACGTGCGCGAGAACGAGATCGTGGCGCTCCTCGGGCGCAACGGCGCCGGCAAGTCCACTCTGCTGAAGACGATCGTGGGTATCGTGCCGCCCGCCACGGGCTCCATCAACCTCGCCGGCGAGCACCTGGCGCGCCGCCCCTCCGCGCACATCGCGCGCAGCGGCATCGCCTACGTGCCGCAGGGACGCGGCCTCTTCGCCGGCATGTCGCTCGAGCACAACCTGGAGCTCGGGCGCCTCAAGCGGCGCAACGGCAAGGGCGTGTCCTGGAGCGAGGAGCGCATCTACGAATTCTTCCCGCGGCTGAAGGAGCGGCGGCGCTCGCCCGCCGATTACCTCTCCGGCGGCGAGCAGCAGATGCTCGCGGTCGCGCGCGCCCTCGCGGGCGACACGAAGCTGCTGCTGCTCGACGAGCCGTTCGAGGGCCTCGCCCCCGCGGTGATCGAGGAGCTCTTCATCGCCTTCGACAAGCTGCGCCACGAGCTGTCGATCATCATCGTGGACCACCATCTCGACCTCGCGCTGGCGCTGTCCGACCGCACCGTCGTGCT
The DNA here is from genome assembly GCA_035719385.1 of Usitatibacter sp. GTDB lineage: Bacteria > Pseudomonadota > Gammaproteobacteria > Burkholderiales > Usitatibacteraceae > Usitatibacter. The sequence goes on along the minus strand of DASTGG010000201.1, from coordinate 604 downwards.
CGAGCACGGCGAGGTCGTGCACGTGGGCGGCTCCTCCGCGCTCGCGAAGGACCTCGACCTGCGGCGGCGCGTGCTATGGGTATGAAAGCAAGGAAGACATCATGAGCAACGCAGGAATCGTCGGTGCGGGCCTCATCGGCCGTGCGTGGGCGCACGTGTTCGCCCGCGCGGGCTGGAACGTCCGCGTGTGGGACCCGGATGCGAAGCAGCGCGAGAATGCCGCGCGGCTGATCACGCAGTCGCTGCACGACCTCGCGCGCCACGGCCTGGTCGCCGATCCGGCGGCGGCCGCCGAGCGCGTGAGCATCGTGCCGACGCTCGAGGAAGCGGCCGCGGGCGCCGACTACGTGCAGGAATCCGGCCCGGAGACGCTCGAGGCCAAGCTGCGCACGTTCGCCGCGCTCGACCGCGCCGCCGCGCCGCGCACCATCCTCGCCTCGTCCACGTCCGCCATCGTGGCCTCGAAATTCACCGAGGGGCTGGCGGGACGCGCGCGCTGCATCGTCGCGCATCCGGTGAACCCGCCGCACCTGGTGCCCGTCGTGGAGCTGTGCGGCGCGCCGTGGACGGCGCCCGAGACGAAGGCGCGCGCGCTGCAGATCCT
>DASTGG010000200.1:0-6806 GCA_035719385.1 Usitatibacter sp. | reverse complement strand
TGAGCTCGAGGTAGCGCTCGCGTTCGGCGGGATCCTCCTCGTCGCCGAGCATCTCGAGGAATCCCGCGACGACCGTGAGCGGCGTGCGCAGCTCGTGCGAGACGTTCGCCACGAACTCGCTGCGCATGCGCTCGACGCGCTCGAGCTGCGTCACGTCGCGCGTGAGCACGAGCCTCTGGTTGCTGCCGTAGGGCACCACCAGCACGGACAGCACCCGCTCGCTTTCACCGGTGCGGACCTGCACCGGCTTGTCGAAGTCGCCGCCGTCGAGGTAGCGCATGAAGTCGGGCGCGCGCACGAGGTGCGTGATTCGCGTGCCGTTGTCCTTCTCGCCCAGGTTCAGGTGCACGCGCGCGACGTCGTTGGACCAGGCGATGCGGTCGGCCTCCAGGATCACCACGCCGTCGGGCAGCGCGCGCGCCGCATCGCGCCAGCGCGTGAGCGATTCCTGCAGCTCGGTCTCGCGGCGCGCGCTCTCGCGCCCCAGCCGCTCGAGCGAGCGTTCCATGCCGGCGATGCGGCGCCATTCGTACACGAGGCCGGCCAGCAGCACGGCGCACAGCGCCGCCCACAGGGCGTCGCTCATGGGCGCTCAGCGCTTCGAGCGGAAGCGGTAGCCCGCGCCGCGGACGGTCTCGACGAGGTCATCGTGGCCGGACGGCGCGAGCGCGTCGCGCAGGCGCCGGATGTGCACGTCCACCGTGCGCTCCTCGATGAAGACGTGGTCGCCCCAGACCTGGTCGAGGATCTGCGTGCGCGGATACACGCGGTCGGTGTGCGTCATGAGGAAGTGCAGGAGCTGGAACTCGGTGGGGCCCATCCTGAGCTCGCGGCCGCTTCCCGTCACGCTGCGCGTGGCGGGATTGAGCTCGAGCCCCTCGATCGCCACGGCTTCGCGCGAGGCCTGCGGCGCGCGCCGGCGCAGCACCGCCTGGATGCGCGCTTCGAGCTCCCGCGGCGAGAACGGCTTCGTCACGTAATCGTCGGCGCCGGCCTCGAGCCCGGCCACCTTGTCGTCGTCGCCGGCGCGCGCCGTGAGCATGATGACGGGCACTTCCTTCGTGCGGGCCTCGGCGCGCAGCTTGCGCGTGAGCGCGGGGCCCGAGCCATCGGGAAGCATCCAGTCGAGGAGCACCAGGTCCGGGAGTGCCTCCGAGATGGCCTCCTGCGCCTCTCCGGCGCTGGCCGCGCGGCGCACGTCGTGCCCGTTGCGCCTGAGCGTGGCCGCGATGAGCTCCTGGATCGCAGGCTCGTCCTCGACGACGAGGATCGACGCGCTCATCGGCCCAGCGCTTCCTTCTCGAGCTCGGCGAGCGGGATATGGCGCACGTCGCGCCCCTTCACGATGTAGATCACGTGCTCCGCGATGTTCCTGGCATGGTCGCCGATGCGCTCGAAGGCCTTCGCGGCCCAGACCACCTGCAGCGATGCCGTGATCGTACGCGCATCCTCCATCATGAAGGTGATGAGCTGGCGCATGATCGCGCGGAATTCCTCGTCGATCGAGGCGTCCTCCCCGCAGACGCGCGCGGCCGCGGCGGCATCGAGCCGCGCGAACGCGTCGAGGGCCTGGCGCAGCATGCCGATGGCGACGTCGGACACGTGCCGCAGCGCCGCGGAGCCGTGCGCCGTCCCGCGGGCGCGCTCGCGGGCGAGGCGGGCGACCTTGGTGGCCTCGTCGCCGATGCGCTCCAGGTCCGTCACGATCTTGCTCGCGGACAGCAGCAGGCGCAGGTCGGACGCGGCGGGCTGGCGGCGCACGATGGTCTGCGCGACCTCGTTGTCGATGGCGAGCTCGAGCTCGTTCACCTCGGCGTCCGCGGCGATGAGGGCGACCGCGCGGGCCGCGTCGGCCTCGAGGAAGGCGCCGATGGCCTGGCGGACCTGCGTCTCCACGAGGCCGCCCATCCGCATCATCTGCGAGCGGATGGCCTCGAGGTCCTGGTCGAACTGGCGGTAGATGTGGTCTGTCATGGGTTCGCCCGCCAATCTAGGGGCCCACTGTGACAGTTTCGTGACGGCCGCCGGCCGCGCTACTTCTGCGTGGCCAGCGCCGCCGCGCGGATCTTCTCGATCGTCGTGTTCGGCGTGATCGCCTGCGGGTCCATCTTCACGTCGATGACGGCCGGCTTGCCCGAGGCGATGCAGCGCTCCATGGCGGCGGCGAACTGGCCGGTCTCCTCGACGATCTCGCCCACGCCGCCGAACGAGCGCGCGAACGCCGCGAAGTGCGGGTTCTGGATCTCGGTGCCCGAGATGCGGCCGGGATAGTGCTTCTCCTGGTGCATGCGGATGGTGCCGTACATGCCGTTGTTGAAGATGACCACGATGATCGGCGCGTTGTACTGCACGGCGGTGGCGAGCTCCTGGCCCGACATGAGGAAGTCGCCGTCGCCCGCGAAGCACACCACCGGGCGATCGGGATACTTGAGCTTCGCCGCGATCGCCGCCGGCACGCCGTAGCCCATGGCGCCCGACGTGGGCGCGAGCTGCGTGCGCAGGCCCGTGTAGCGGTGGAAGCGATGCAGCCAGACGCTGAAGTTGCCCGCGCCGTTGGTGTAGATCGTGTCGTCCGGCAGGTTCTTGTCGAGCCAGTCGACGATGTCCCACGCCTGCACGCGCCCCGGGATCTCCTTGCGCGCGGACCACGCCATGTAGTCGGCGCGCGCCTCGGCCACGGCGCCCTTCCACGGCGGATTCTCGATCGGCGGCATCGCCGCGAGCACCGCGGCGAGCGACACGTACCCCGAGACGATGCCGAGCTCGGGCTGGAAGACGCGGCCGATCTCGTCGGGCGACGGATGCACGTGGACGAGCTTCTGCCGCGGCAGCGGCGCTTCCACCAGCGTGTACGCGCTCGTCGTCATCTCGCCCAGCCGCGCGCCGATCACCAGCAGCACGTCGGCCATCTTCACGCGCTCGGCGAGCACCGGGTTCACGCCGATGCCCACGTCGCCCACGTAGTTCGGATGACGGTTGTCGAAGAGGTCCTGGAAGCGGAAGGCGCACGTGCACGGCAGGTTGTTCGCCTCGATGAAGTGGCGGATGTTCGCGCACGCTTCCGGCGTCCAGCCGCTGCCGCCGAGGACCACCAGCGGGTTGCGCGCATTCGAGAGCAGCTTGCGCAGCCGCTCGACGTCTTCGGCCCCCGCATGCGGCTCCATCGGCGTGTGGCGCTTCGCGTCCGCCGCGCGGCTCTTCTTCGCGAGCATGTCTTCCGGCAGCGCGAGCACCACGGGCCCCTTGCGGCCGGAGGTGGCGACCTGGAAGGCGCGTGCGACGAATTCGGGAATGCGGTCCACGTCGTCGATGCGCGCGGCCCACTTGGCGAGCGGCGCGAACATCGCGGCGAAATCGACCTCCTGGAAGGCCTCGCGCCCGCGGAAGTCGCTGCCGACGTCGCCCACGAAGAGGATCATCGGCGTGGAATCCTGGAAGGCCGTGTGCACGCCGACGGCGGCGTGCGTCGCGCCCGGCCCGCGCGTCACGAAGCAGATGCCGGGCTTGTTGGTCATCTTTCCCCAGGCCTCCGCCATGTTGGCCGCGTTCGCCTCATGGCGGCACACGTAGAGCCCGATCTTCCCGCGGGCCTCGTAGAACCCGTCCAGCGCGGCGAGGAAGCTCTCGCCCGGCACGGTGAAGGCGCATTCCGCGCCCTGCACCACCAGTTGGTCGACCAGCAGCCGGCCGCCTTCGCGTTCGATTGTCATGTCCCTAGCTGTCTCACGATGTATCCGCGCTTGCGGAGGATTTCGACGAGGCCGCGCGGGCCGGCGAGGTGCAGCGCCCCCACGGCCACGAAGCAGCGGTCCTTCGATTCGTTGAGGTACGACTCGACCTTCTTCGTCATCGCGTCGTGGCGCGACCAGACGAACTTCTCCTCGAGCTCGGCCGCGCCCTTCACCTTCTCGTTGTAGCGGCGCGCGACCTCGAGCAGGGCCTTGGGGTCGCCTTCCTGCCAGGCCTTCACCATCCCCTTGATCTGCTCGTCGGCAAGCCCGCTGTCGAGCGCATCGACGGTGCCCTCGAAGATGCGCTTGTTCTGCTCCTCGGTGAGCGAGTCGATGAGCTCGACCTGCGCCTCGACGCCCTCGATCTCGCGCACCGGCTTCCTCGCCTGCTGCGCCTTCGCGATGAGGTAGGCCTCCACCGCGTATTCGGGCTTGTAGCCCAGGCGCGCCCATTCGCCGAACACCAGCAGGGACACGGCCATGAAGGGGCGCATCTGCACGACCTGCGACTCGGGCAGCGAGAAGCGCGCCAGCAGCTTGCGGAAGCGCTCGTAGGCGGCCGGGTCGACGTGCTTCGAGAGCGTGTCCGGCGGCACGAACGGCGCCGGCTGCGACTTGCGCAGCGCATCCACGTCGCTGATGTCGGCCTCCACGACGAGCGCGTCGGAGGCGGCGAGCGCCTGCTCCACCACGGCGGGCAGCGGGTACCAATCGGGCTTGCCCGCGTGCACGGTGCCGTACAGGTACACCTTGTTGGTCATCGACGACACTTCCCACAGGAAGGCGGCGGCGGCGGCGTGCAGCGGCACGCCGAGGGCGACGAGCAGGCACGCGGCCGCGCGCAGGAAGGCTTTCATCATGTGTTGGGAGACCACTGGCTTTTCATGGGAACGAAGGGAGACATGGGGATGGGCTCGTAGCGGACCTCGAGGATCTCGATCTCCTCGACGCCGCCGGGCGTGTTCAATTGCACCACGTCGCCTTCGCGCGACTTGATGAGCGCGCGGGCGATGGGCGAGATCCAGCTCACGTAGTTGAGCTTCGGGTCCATCTCGTCGATGCCGACGATGCGGATGGTGTGCTCCTCGCCGGACTTCGTGGCATAGAGGACCGTCGCGCCGAAGAACACCTGGTCGGTCTCCTCGCGCGTGCCGGGATCGACCACCTCGGCCGCCTCCAGGCGGCGCGTGAGGTAGCGGATGCGCCGGTCGATCTCGCGCAGGCGCTTCTTGCCGTACTGGTAGTCCGCGTTCTCCGAGCGGTCGCCGAGGCTCGCCGCCCACGACACCACGCTCGTGACCTGCGGGCGCTCGGTATTGACGAGCCACTTGAGCTCGTCACGGATGCGTTGCCAGCCCGCGGGCGTCATGTAGTTCTTCGAGCCGGCCGGTATCGGGTTCTCGTCTTCCGGCAGCTCGTCTTCGGGCGCGTCGTCCTCGCGCGTGAATGCCTTGCTCATCGCAGTCCCTCCACGAAGGCGCGAATGCCCGAGAGCAGCATCTCGACCGCCAGCGCCGTGAGCACCAGGCCCATGAGCCGCGCGATCGCCTGCATGAGCCGCTCGCCGAACCAGCGCTGCAGGTGCTCGCCCGCGAGCAGGATGGCCGTGGCCACCACCATGGTCACCGTGAGCGCGCCGGCGAGCAGCGCCATGTTGCGCGGGTCGTTGGACGCGAGAAGCATCACGGCGGCGAGCGCGGACGGCCCGGCGATCAACGGCGTGGCGAGCGGCACGATGAGCGGCTCGCCCTGCGCCTGCAACCCGAAGATGCCCTCGGACGTCGGGAACACCATGCGGATCGCGATCATGAAGAGGATAACACCCCCCGCGATGGACAGAGACGATTGGGTGAGATGCATGATCGAGAGCAACCGGGCGCCGAAGACCATGAAGAACAGGAGGATCACGAAGGCGATCGCGCATTCGCGCAGCACCACGTGGCGGCGCCGGGGCGCGGGCGTGCCCGCCAGCATGGCGTTGACCGCCGGCACGTTGCCGAAGGGGTCCACCACGAACAACAGCAGGATCACCTCGGAGAGGAATTGGTCGGGCATCGGGGAATGGCGCGGGGCGCCGGCGCGGGGTCCGATATGATATTCGCTTCGCGATGCCCAGCCTCGACGCCGCCGCGCGGCCCTCCATCCCTGCCGGTGCCTTCCTCTGCCTGCTGGCAGGCGGATGCGCCATCGCGTTCGCGCCGATCTTCGTTCGACTCTCGGACATCGGCCCGGTTTCCAGCGCCTTCTGGCGCACCGCGCTCGCCGCGCCGCTGCTCTGGATGTGGACCCTGCGCGACGCGGGGCGCGGGCGCGAGGCCGAGAACCGCCACTGGAAGGAGCTCGTCCTCGCGGGCCTGTTCTTCGCGGGCGACCTGGGCGTATGGCACTGGTCGATCGTCTGGACGTCGGTGGCGAACTCCACGCTGCTCGCCAACCTCGCGCCCATCTTCGTGACGCTCGCGGGCTGGCTCTTCTGGCATCGCAAGGTCACGCGCACCTTCCTCGTGGGCATGTTCGTGGCGATCGGCGGCATGTTCATCCTCGTGGGACCGCACTTCGGCATCGGCGGCACGCGGCTGCTGGGCGATGCGCTGGGCGCGGTGACCGCGGTGTTCTACGCGGGCTACATGCTCGCGATCAAGGTGGCGCGTGACGAGGGGGCATCCACCGTCCGGCTGATGGCGTGGAGCACCTCCATCACCGCGATCGCGCTGCTGCCCGTGGCGCTCGTGTCGCCGCAGCCGTTCCTGCCGGCGAGCGCGAGCGGCTGGCTGGTCGTGTTCGCGCTGGCCGTCGTGTCGCAGATCACGGGCCAGGGGCTCATCGCGTACGCCTTCGCGCACCTGCCCGCGTCGCTTTCGTCCGTGAGCCTGCTGATCCAGCCCGTCGTGGCCGCCTTCGTCGCGTGGCAGCTCTTCGGCGAGCCCGTCGGTCCCGCGCAGTTCATCGGCGGCGCCGTGGTGCTGGGCGGAATCTGGCTGGCGCGAAAAGGCAGCTGAACCCGGGGACGCACCCCGGGGACGCACCCCCGGCGCTCAAACTAGCGTTTGCCGGCCTCGGGGTGCGTCCCCGGGG
>DASTGG010000199.1:0-17983 GCA_035719385.1 Usitatibacter sp. | reverse complement strand
CGGCGGCGAGGTCACGCACGTCACCGGGATAGACTTCGCTCGCGCCCGGCAGCGAGTTCTGCAGGGCCTGAAGTGACGCGGCGCGGCGTGCGAACAATCCCACCACCGCGCCGGTGCCCGCATAGTGACGCGCGAGCGCCTCACCGATGCCGCTCGAGGCGCCGGTGAGGAAGACCTTCACCTCACCGTCGGGCCAGCTTGCCCGGCACCGGAAGCATCGCCGCCTTCTCCTTGCGCGCGATCGCGATGATCTGGTCCACCGCGGCGAGCATGCGCTGGTCGGCGCCGCCGGCCTGGTCGGGCGAGGTGTAGTAGCGGCCGTTCACGACGATGCGCGGCACGCCGTCCACCTTGTAGCCCTGCGTGAGCTGCTTGGCGCGCTGCACCTTGCTCACGACGGAGAACGACTTCTCCATCTCCTCGTACTTCTTCGCGTCGATGCCGTTCTTCGCCAGCCATTTCTCGCGCACGTTCTTGTTGCCGAGGTTCTCGTTGTCCTTGTGGATCGCGTCGAACACCTTCGAGTGATACTTGTCGAGCAGGCCCATCGCCTCGAGCGTGTAGTACACGCTGGCCAGCGGCTCCCACGAGGCGCTCGGCACGGCCGGGATGCGCTTGAAGACCACGTCCTTGGGCGCGTTCTTGAGCCAGGCATTGAGCGCGGGCTCGAGGTGGTAGCAGTGCGGGCAGCCGTACCAGAAGAACTCGACCACCTCGATCTTGCCGCCGCCTTCGGTCGGCTGCGGCGGGTTCATCAGGGCGTACGGCTGCTGCGCGCCGGCGGTGAACGCCAGCATCAGGAGTGCAGCGGCGGCTGCGAGGGCTTTGCGAAAGGACATGAGGGTTCCTCTACGGGTTTTTCGCTTCGTCGGTGGTACGGATGATGGCGGCGGCCACGCCGTTCTGCGACAGCACGGTCTTCATGCGGTTGGCGTCGTCGATGCTCTGGTAAGGCCCCAGCCGCACGCGATAGAGCGTGCCGCGGTCCGGGACCTTCACGGGCTTCACCGACGCCTCCAGACCGGTTAACGCAATGCGGGCTTTAAGGTTGTCAGCCTCGCGCTCCTCGGAGAAGGCCCCGGCCTGCAGCCAGAACGTTTCACCCGAGTGCGGCTTCGGCGCCGCGGGCGAGGAGCCCGGCTTGGCGGGCGCCGGAGCTGGAGCCGGCGCCTTGCTCGCCACGCCCGGGGCCGGCTTTTCCTGCGCGGCGGGCTTCTCGGGCGCGGCCTCCTTCTCGCCCGGCAGGATCTGGTAGAACTCGAACCGCGGGCGCTCGTTCTTCGCGCCCTTCTCCGGCGCCTTGCCCTGCGCCGCCTGCTCCACCTTCTTGGCGGCATCGGCCGGCGGCGGGGGCTGCACCGGCGCCATCTTCGGCGTGGGCTCGACGACCTTGCCCTTCTCGACGAAGGGATTCGACAGCCGGTTCAGCCACAGCGCCACCGCGAGCGAGATGACGATGCCGAGCAGCACGCCGATGATCATTCCGAGCAGCAGCGGATGGTTCACGCGGTCGCTGCTGCTTCGGGTGGACGGCGAGTCCTTGTAGTCCTTGGGCATCACATTCTTTCGGGGGCGCTCACGCCGATCACCGCGAGGCCGTTGGCGAGCACCTGTCGCGTGGCGGCGACGAGCGCGAGGCGCGCGAGGCGAAGCGCCTCGTCCTCGACGAGAAACCGCTCGGCATTGTAGTAGGTGTGCAGTCGCGCTGCCACGTCGTCGTGCAGGTAATGCGTGATGAGGTGCGGCGCATGCTCGCTCGCCGCGCGCGCGGCGAGCTCCGGGAACTCGGCGAGCTTCTGCGCGAGCGCCGCCTCGTGCGGCGAGGTGAGCCTCGAGAGGTCCGCTTCGCGAAGCCGCGCCACGTCGCCGCCCCATTCGCGCAGCACGCTGCACACGCGCGCGTGCGCGTACTGCACGTAGTACACCGGGTTCTCGTCGGACTGGCTCTTGGCGAGGTCGACGTCGAACACCAGCTGCGAATCGCCGCGGCGCATCAGGAAGAAATAGCGCACGCCGTCGCGGCCCACCTCGTCGATGAGGTCGCGCACCGTGACGTACGAGCCGGCGCGCTTGGAGATCTTCACCTCCTCGCCGCCGCGCATCACCGTGACCATCTGGTGCAGCACGTAGTCGGGATAGCCCTTGGGGATGCCGGCGTCGAGCGCCTGCAGGCCCGCGCGCACCCGCGTGACGGTCGAGTGGTGGTCGGCGCCCTGCACGTTGATCACGCGCTCGTAGCCGCGCCGGAACTTGGTGAGGTGGTAGGCGACGTCGGGTACGAAATACGTGTACGTGCCGTCGGACTTGCGCATCACGCGGTCCTTGTCGTCGCCGAAATCGGTGGTGCGAAGCCAGAGCGCCCCTTCCGCCTCGTACGTGTGGCCGGCCGCCTGCAGCATGCGCACGGTCTCCTCCACCTTGCCGTCCGCGTACAGCGAGCTTTCGAGGAAGTATGAGTCGAACTTGACGCCGAATGCGTTGAGGTCGATGTCCTGCTCGTCGCGCAGGTAATCCACCGCGAACTTGCGGATCTGCTCGAGGTTGTTGCCGGACGCATCGGCGAAGTGGGCCGCTACGTACTCGCGCGCGATCTCGCGGATGTAGTCGCCCATGTAGCCGTCCTTGGGCATCTCGACGGGCTCGCCGCGCGCCTGCTTCACGCGCGCCTGCACCGACAGCGCGAGGTTGGCGATCTGGTTGCCCGCGTCGTTGTAGTAGAACTCGCGCGTGACGCGCCAGCCTTGCCACTCGAGCAGCGTCGAGATGGCGTCGCCCAGCGCCGCCTGGCGGCCGTGCCCGACGTGCAGCGGCCCGGTCGGGTTCGCCGAGACGAATTCGACCATCAGCTTGCGGTCGGCGCCGGCATTGCCGCGCCCGAAGCCCTCGCCCGCGCCGAGCACCGCGGCCACGACCGCGAAACGCGATTGCGCGGCGAGCGTGAAGTTGATGAACCCGGGGCCGGCGATGTCGGCGCGCGCGATCTCCGGCGCCTCGCCGAGCGCTTCCACGATGGCGGCTGCGACCTCGCGCGGCTTGCGCCCGACGCGCTTGGCGAGCTGCAGCGCCACGTTGGTGGCGAAGTCCCCGTGCTCGCGGTTCTTCGGCCGCTCGAGGTCGACCGGGGCATGGGCCTCCTCGGGAAAGGCCTTGCGGAGGGCTTCCTGGACCAGCTCGGCCAGGCGCGATTTCGAGTCGGGGGAGGACACCGGGGGAAAGACGCGATCCAAACCGTCCATTATACGGGGCCGGCCCTAGACCTCCTGCGGGTCCACGTCCAGGCTCCAGCGCACGCGGCGCTCGGCCTGCGCCTCGAGCGCCAGCCGCCATTGCCGCAGGAAAGGCTGCAGCACGGCCCGCGACTGCGCGCGCACCAGCAGCTGGGCGCGCTCGAAGCCCGCCTTGCGCTCGAGCGGCGCGGGCACGGGGTCGAACACCTCCACTTCCGTCGCGAGCTTGCGGGCGATACGCGCGGCGTCGCGCAGGAACCCGACGCTCTCGCCCGGCTTCTTCGCTTCCGCGCGCAGCAGCGCCAGGTGCGAGAAAGGCGGGAAATTCGCGATGCGCCGGTCGTCGAGCGTGTCGGCGGCGAAACGGTCGAAGTCGTGGCTCGCCACCGCGGCGTACAGCGGATGTCCCGGGAAATCGGTCTGGATCAGGACCTCGCCCGGAAGGTCCGCACGCCCGGCGCGGCCGGACACCTGCACGAGCTGCGCATACAGCCGCTCGGAGGCGCGGAAGTCGGCGCTGAAGAGCGCACAGTCGGCTTCCACGACGCCAACCAGCGTGAGGCGCGGGTAGTCGTGGCCCTTGGCAAGCATCTGCGTGCCGACGAGCACATCGACTTCCCCAAGGCGCACCTTCTCCAGCACCCCGCGCAGCTCGCCCTTGCGCGCCGTGGAGTCGCGATCGACCCGCGCGATGCGGGCCTCGGGGATCGCGGCCCGCAGTGCCGACTCCAGCCGCTGCGTGCCGTGCCCGACCGGCGCGAGGTCGGTGCCGGCGCACGACGGGCATTTCACCGGCACGCGTTCCTGGCGGCCGCAGTGGTGGCATCGCAGCTGCCCCTCGCGGAGGTGGAGCACGAGATTTGCGCTGCAGCGCGTGCAGGTCGAATGCCACGAGCACGCGCGGCAGAAGAGCACAGGCGAGAAGCCGCGGCGATTCAGGAAGATGAGCGACTGCTCACTGCGCTTCACGCGCACGCGAATCGCGGCGACGAGGGCGGATGTGAGTCCTTCCTCCGGGAGGTCCGCGCGGGTGTCGATGGTCCTCACCACCGGCATCGCCGCGTTGGGATTGGCACGCGCGGGCAGGCGCGCGAGGCGGTAGCGCCCTTCCCGCGCATTCGCCACGCTTTCGAGCGACGGCGTGGCCGAGCCGAGCACGATCGGGATGCCGAGGCGCTGCGCGCGCCGCACCGCGACGTCGCGGGCCGAGTAGCGCACGCCCTCCTGCTGCTTGTACGAGCCGTCGTGCTCCTCGTCGACGACGAGTAGCCCAAGGTCGCGGAAAGGCATGAGGACCGCCAGGCGCGTGCCGAGGACGACCTGGGCGCGGCCCGATTGCGCGGCAAGCCATGCCGCCGCGCGCTCGCCCTCGCCGAGGTGGCTGTGAGCCGACACCAGCACCGCGCCCGGAAAACGCTCGCGCACGTGCGCCTCGAATTGCGGCGTGAGGCCGATCTCCGGGACGAGCATCAGCGCCTGGCGTCCGCGCTCGAGCGTGCGTGCGATGAGGTGCAGGTACACCTCCGTCTTGCCGCTGCCGGTCACGCCGTGCAGCAGGACGGGATGGAAGCGGTCCGAGGCCTCCAGGCACGCATCGATCGCGGCGCCCTGGTCCGGCGTCACGGCATGCGGCGACACGAACCGCCATGCCGGCGCAGTCGCCTCCGCGGGCTTCAAGGCGCGGCGCTTGACCTGCCGCAGCCGCGGCGGGAGGCTCGCCGCGATCACCTCGCCCAGCCCGCGCTGGTAGTACGAGGCGCAGAACTCGAACAGCTCGAGGTCCGCCGCGGCGAACGGCGGCACGTCGTCCACGACGCGATCGATGGGCCGCAGGCGCGCGTGGGGCACGTCGGTTTCGCCGGGCCGGGCGACGACCACGCCGACCTTGCGCGTGCGTCCGAAGGGCACCACGACGAGCGCGCCCACGGCCGCATCCAGCTCCTCGGGCACCAGGAAATCGAAGCACTCGTCGAGCGGCACGTCGAGCGCCACGCGGGCGAGATTCACGCCGGAAAAGGCCTGTGGATAAGTCTGTGAATAGCTGCCCCGCAAAGGCGGTTCACGCCCGCGCGAGCCTCATTCCATGCCCGTACGCTGCACTGCACAACGCCGCAAGTCATTGGCCGGATGAGGGTTTCCGGCAAACCTGACAGCGCCTCGAAAAAGGGCCCCGCGCACCCCGGAGAACGAACGCTGTGTGAATAAGCAATCACATCCGCGCAAATATTTTTCTTGACACGACCTAGCGCGCGTGGGCCCCGAGTGAGCGTGCGTGCACCGCGTCGACGAGCGCCTTCACGTGGTCCGGCGGCGTGTGCTGCGAGATGCCATGGCCGAGGTTGAAAACGTGCCCTGCGCCCGGCCCGAAGGCGTCGAGGACGCGCTGGACCTCGCGTTCGATGGCCTCCGGCGGCGCGAAGAGCGCCATGGGATCCATGTTGCCCTGCAGCGCCACGCGGTCGCCCACGCGCCGGCGCGCATCGCCGAGGTCGGTCTGCCAATCCACCCCGAGGGCATCGGCGCCGCTGTCGGCCATGGCTTCCAGCCACAGGCCGCCGCCCTTGGTGAAGAGGATGCGCGGCACCACGCGGCCCTCGCGCTCGCGCTTGAGGCCGGCGATCACCTGCTTCGCGTAGTGCAGCGAGAACTCGCGGTATGCGGCCGCCGAAAGCGCGCCGCCCCACGTGTCGAAGATCATGACGGCCTGGGCGCCGGCGTCGATCTGCGCGTTGAGGTAGGCGGTCACCGCCTTCGCGTTCACGTCCAGGACGCGGTGCAGCAGGTCGGGGCGCGCGTACATCATCGTCTTGACGAGGCGGAAATCCTCGCTGCCCCCGCCCTCGACCATGTAGCAGGCGAGCGTGAACGGGCTGCCCGAGAAGCCGATGAGCGGCACGCGCCCGTTGATCTGGCGCCGGATGAGCGACACCGCGTCGAACACGTAGCGCAGCCGGTCGAGCGGCGGCACGGCGAGCGCGGCGACGTCGCGCTCCTCGCGCACGGGGCGCTCGAACTTCGGCCCCTCGCCTTCGACGAAGTACAGCCCCAGCCCCATGGCATCGGGCACGGTGAGGATGTCCGAGAAGAGGATCGCCGCGTCGAGCGCGAAGCGGTCGATCGGCTGCAGCGTCACTTCGCAGGCGTACTCGGGGGTCTTGGCGAGGCCGAGGAAGCTGCCCGCCTTCTTGCGCGTGGCGTTGTATTCGGGAAGGTACCGGCCGGCCTGGCGCATGATCCAGATCGGCGTGTAGGGGGTCGGCTCGCGCAGGAGCGCGCGCAGGAAGGTGTCGTTCTGCATGGTTGGCGATTCTCGCATGTCGGGGCGCGCGGCCATTTCAGGCGTGGCGCGTGAGGAATTCGCGAATGGCGCGGGCGTATCCGGGATGAAGGTGCACGTCGCCATGGCCGAAACCGGTGAAGGTCTTGCGCTCCGCGGGGCCGCCCCACGCATCGGCCAGCCGCCACGACTGCGCGGGCCGGATGAGCGTGTCGTCCGAGCCGACGAGGAAGAGCGCCGGCGCGCGCGCCTTCGGGGCGCGGGCGAGCGAGTCGAAGGGATGGCGCATGAGCAGCCTCACCGGCAGCCACCAGTACATCTGCGCCGCGACCGACACGGCGCTCGCGAAAGGCGACGTGAGCACCACGCAGCGCACGGGCCGCGCGGCGGCCACCTGCACCGCGACTCCGGCGCCGAGGCTGCGGCCGTGGACCGCGACGCGGCCCATGTCCAGGTCCGTGCGCGCGGCGAGGGCATCGAACACCTCGAGCGCGTCGGACACGAGCGCCTTCTCGCTCGGCGTGCCGGCGCTTTGCCCGTATCCGCGGTAATTGAGGAACAGCACCGCCCGCTCGCCATAGGTCGCCGCCGCCTCGTCGGCGCTCATCGTGACTTCTTCGGCATTGCCCCCGAAATAGATCACCACGGGCGGGCGTGCCTGCGGTGGCCGGACCAGCACGCCGGCGAGCCGCGTGCCGTCGGCGGTGACGTGCTCGAAGGATTGCAGCGACCACCCCACCGGCGCGTGCGGCTGGACCGCCACCGGCTGCGGATAGAACAGCAGGCGCTCCTGGGCGAACCAGACGACCGCCATGATCGCCGCGTACGCGACGATCGCTGCGGCGAGGAGCGAGATGAGCGCCGAGACGGTAGCCCTCAGCGAGGCAGGTCCGAGCTTCCCATGAGGAACGCGTCGATCTCGCGCGCGCATTGCCGTCCCTCGCGGATCGCCCACACGATGAGCGACTGGCCGCGGCGCATGTCGCCGGCGGAGAAGACCTTCGGCACCGTCGTGGCGTAGGCGCCGGGCCCTTCGGTCGTCGCCTTCACGTTGCCTCGCGGGTCGCGGTCGACGGCGAGCTCCTGGATCATGCCCTCGTGCACCGGATGCACGTAGCCCATCGCGAGCAGGACGAGTTCGGCCGGGATGGCGAACTCGGTGCCGGGCACTTCCTTCATCGACATCCCGCCCTTGCCGTCCTTGACCCACTCGACGTGGCACGCGGTGAGCTTCGTCACGCGCCCGTTCTCGCCGTGGAACGCCTTGGTGGCGACGGCGAAGTCGCGCTCGGCGCCCTCCTCGTGCGAGGACGAGGTGCGCAACTTGAGCGGCCAGTAGGGCCACGTGAGCGGCTTGTTCTCGTGCTCGGGCGGCATCGGCATGAGCTCGAAGTTCATGACCGAGGCGGCGCCCTGCCGGATGGAGGTGCCGATGCAGTCGCTGCCGGTATCGCCGCCGCCGATCACGACGACGTGCTTGCCGGTGGCGAGGATCTGGCCGGGAACGTCGTCGCCGGCGTTGCGCTTGTTCTGCTGCGGCAGGAAGTCCATGGCGAAGTGGATGCCCTGCAGCTCACGCCCGGGCACCGGCAGGTCGCGCGGCTTCTCGCTGCCGCCGGTGAGCGCGATCGCGTCGAACTGCGCGAGGACCTCCCTGGCGGCGAGCGTCCGGCCCACGTGCACGTTCGTGCGGAAGGTGACGCCCTCGGCCTTCATCTGCTCGACGCGACGGTCGATCAGGTGCTTCTCGAGCTTGAAGTCGGGAATGCCGTAGCGCAGCAGCCCGCCGATGCGGTCGCTTTTCTCGAAGAGCGTCACGTCGTGGCCCGCGCGCGCGAGCTGCTGCGCGCACGCCATGCCCGCGGGGCCCGAGCCCACCACCGCGACCTTCTTTCCGGTCTTGCGCGCGGGAACCAGCGGCGCGACCCACCCCTCGCTCCAGCCCTTGTCGATGATCGCCTGCTCGATCGACTTGATCGTCACCGGATCGTCGTTGATGTTCAACGTGCAGGCGGCCTCGCACGGCGCGGGGCACACGCGCCCGGTGAACTCCGGGAAGTTGTTCGTCGAGTGCAGCACGTCCAGCGCATCGCGCCAATGGCCGCGATAGACGAGGTCGTTCCAGTCGGGAATGATGTTGTTCACCGGGCAGCCGGTCTGGCAGAACGGGATGCCGCAATCCATGCAGCGCGCGCCCTGGCGGCTCATCTCCTCGTCGGGCAGCGCCCGCACGAATTCCTTGAAGAACTTGATGCGCTCCGCCGCCGGCACGTACGGCCGGTCGCGGCGCTCGATTTCCATGAAGCCGGTGATTTTTCCCATGTTCCCGTCGCCCCGGACGCCGCTGCTGCGGCTCTGGTCCGGGGTCCGATTTCCTGTCTAGTCGTTGGCCCTGACTTCAGCCGCTCTCGCCGCCGGCTGCTCGCTCTTCATCTGCTCCTGCGCCATCTCCGCGAGGGCGCGGCGGTATTCCTGCGGCATCACCTTCACGAAGCGCGGCAGGTACGTGGTCCAGTTCTCGAGGATGCGGCGCGCGCGCTCGCTGCCGGTGTAGAGCAGGTGGCGCTGGATGAGGCTCTTCAGCATCTCGTCGTCGTGGCCCGCGAGGTGGTCGATCTTCACCTTGCCGTGCCCCTCGAGCTCGCCGGTTCCCTCGGCCTCGGCCGCCTTCTCCTCTTCGGGGATCGGCTCCAGGTCGACCATGGAGAGGTTGCAGCGCTGCGTGAAGTCGCCTTCCTCGTCGAGCACGTAGGCGATGCCGCCCGACATGCCCGCGGCGAAGTTGCGCCCGGCCTTGCCGAGCACGACCACCGTGCCGCCCGTCATGTACTCGCAGCCATGGTCGCCCACGCCTTCCACGACGGCCGTGGCGCCCGAGTTGCGCACGCAGAAGCGCTCGCCCGCCACGCCGCGGAAGTACGCCTCACCCGTGATCGCGCCATACATCACCGTGTTGCCGATGACGATGTTCTCTTCCGGCACGATCGGGCAGTCCTTGGGCGGATAGACGACGATGCGCCCGCCCGAAAGCCCCTTGCCGACGTAGTCGTTGGCGTCGCCTTCCAGCTCGAAGGTCACGCCGTGCGCGAGCCACGCGCCGAAGCTCTGGCCGGCGGTGCCGTTGAACTTCACGTGGATCGTGTCTTCCGCGAGGCCCGCGTGGCCGTAGCGGCGCGCCACCTCGCCGGAGAGCATCGCGCCCACCGTGCGATTGCGGTTGTAGATCTTCATCTCGACCGACACCGGGCGCTTCGACGCGATCGCCGTCGCCGCGCGGTCGATCAGCTCGTGGTCGAGCGCGTTGGCGAGCCCGTGGTCCTGCGGCTCCTGCTGGCGGATCGGCACGCCGGGATCCGTGGCGGGGCGGTAGAACAGCCTCGAGAAGTCCAGCCCCCTCGCCTTCCAGTGCTCGACGCCGCGGCGCACGTCGAGGAAATCGGTGCGCCCGATGAGGTCGTCGAACTTGCGCACGCCCAGCTTCGCCATGTGCTCGCGCACTTCCTCGGCGACGAAGAAGAAGTAGTTGATGACGTGCTCGGGCTTGCCGGAGAACTTCTTGATGAGCTCCGGATCCTGCGTGGCCACGCCCACCGGGCAGGTGTTGAGGTGGCACTTGCGCATCATGATGCAGCCCTCGACCACGAGCGGCGCCGTGGCGAAGCCGAACTCGTCGGCGCCCAGCAGCGCGCCGATCACGACGTCGCGGCCGGTCTTCATCTGGCCGTCGGCCTGCACGCAGATGCGCCCGCGCAGGCGGTTCAGCACGAGCGTCTGCTGCGTTTCGGCGAGTCCGATCTCCCACGGGCTGCCGGCATACTTGATGGACGACAAGGGCGAGGCGCCGGTGCCGCCATCGAAGCCGGAGATCGTCACGTGGTCGGCCTTGGCCTTCGCCACGCCCGCGGCGACCGTGCCCACGCCGATCTCGCTCACCAGCTTCACCGATACGCGCGCCTCGGGGTTCACGTTCTTGAGGTCGTGGATGAGCTGCGCGAGGTCCTCGATCGAATAGATGTCGTGGTGCGGCGGCGGCGAGATGAGGCCCACGCCGGGCACGGTGTGGCGCACCTTCGCGATGTACTTGGAGACCTTGTGGCCCGGAAGCTGGCCGCCTTCGCCCGGCTTGGCGCCCTGCGCCATCTTGATCTGCAGGTCGTCGGCATTGACCAGGTATTCGGTGGTGACGCCGAAGCGGCCGGCCGCGACCTGCTTGATCGCCGAGCGCATCGAGTCGCCGTTCGCCATGCGCTGGTAGCGGATCGGGTCCTCGCCGCCCTCGCCGGTGTTCGACTTGCCGCCGATGCGGTTCATCGCGATGGCGAGCGTCGAATGCGCCTCGTGCGAGATCGAGCCCAGCGACATGGCGCCGGTGGCGAAGCGCTTCACGATCTCCTTCGCGGGCTCGACATCCTCGAGCGGGACCGGGTTCGACGATTCGCGGATCTCGAAGAGCCCGCGCAGCGTCATGAGCTTCTCGCTCTGCTCGTTGACGAGCCGCGAGTACTCCTTGTACGTGCCGTAGTTGCCGGAACGCGCCGCGTGCTGCAGCTTGGCGATCGAGTCCGGCGTCCACATGTGCGCCTCGCCGCGGATGCGGTAGGCGTAGTCGCCGCCCGGGTCGAGCTGGCTGCGGTAGAGCGGCGCGTCGGAGAACGCGAGCTCGTGCAGCCGCACCGCCTCCTCGGCGATCTGCTCCAGGCCCACGCCCTCGACCGCGGTCGGCGTGCCCGTGAAGTACTTGTCCACGAACGCGCTGTCCAGGCCCACGGCCTCGAAGATCTGCGCGCCGCAGTACGACTGGTACGTGGAGATGCCCATCTTGGACATCACCTTGAGCAGCCCCTTGCCGATCGCCTTGATATAGCGCTTGACCAGCTCCTTCTCGTCGATCTTGATCGGGAGCGACTCGCGCATGTCGAGCAGCGTGGCGAACGCGACGTTCGGGTGGATCGCCTCGGCGCCGTAGCCCGCGAGGCACGCGAAGTGGTGCACCTCGCGCGCGCTGCCGGTCTCGACCACGAGGCCGCAGCGCGAGCGCAGGCCCACGCGCACCAGGTGGTGGTGCACCGCCGCGGTGGCGAGGAGCGCCGGAATCGGCACGCGCTCGGGGCTCACCTCGCGGTCCGTCAGGATCACGATGTTGGTGTCCTTGCGCACGGCGTCCTCGGCGTCGGCGCAAAGCTGCGCGAGCGCGGGCTCCATGCCTTCCGCGCCCCATTCGGCGGGATAGCACATGGAGAGGATGTCGCTCTTGAAGTGTCCCTGCGTGAACGTCGCCGCGCGGCGCAGCTTCTCCATGTCCTCGAAGGTGAGGATGGGCTGCGACACCTCCAGGCGCACCACCGGCTCGGTGCTGTCCGGGTTGAGCAGGTTCGGGCGCGGGCCGATGAACGACACCAGCGACATCACGAGCTGCTCGCGGATGGGATCGATCGGCGGGTTCGTCACCTGCGCGAAGAGCTGCCGGAAGTACGCGTAGAGCGGCTTCGCGCGGTTCGACAGCACCGCGAGCGGCGTGTCGTCGCCCATGGAGCCGATGGGCTCCTCGCCCACGACCGCCATCGGCGTGAGCAGCATCTTCAGGTCTTCCTGCGTATAGCCGAAGGCCTGCTGGCGGTCGAGGAGCTTGTCCGAGTCCGGCGTGGGCACGTTGTGCGGCGTCTCGATGTCCTCGAGGCGCATCTGCGTGCGGTCGAGCCAGTCCTGGTACGGGCGGGCGGAGGCGAGCTCGCGCTTGAGCTCGTCGTCGGACACGATGCGGCCGTGCTCGATGTCGACGAGCAGCATCTTGCCCGGCTGCAGCCGCCACTTGCGCACGATCTTCTTCTGCGGGATGTCGAGCACGCCCATCTCCGACGACATGACGATGAGGTCGTCATCGGTGATGAAGTAGCGCGCGGGCCGCAGGCCGTTGCGGTCGAGCGTGGCGCCGATGAACTTGCCGTCGGTGAACGCGACGGCTGCGGGGCCGTCCCACGGCTCCATCAGCGCGGCGTGGTATTCGTAGAAGGCGCGGCGCTTGGCATCCATCAGCGGGTTGCCGGCCCAGGCCTCGGGGATCATCAGCATCATCGCGTGCGCGATCGGGTAGCCGCCCATCACCAGCAGCTCGAGCGCGTTGTCGAACGATGCCGAGTCCGACTGGCCGGGGTAGATGAGCGGCCAGATCTTGTCGAGGTCCTCGCCCAGGAGCTTCGAATGGATCGTCGCCTGGCGCGCCTTGATCCAGTTGAGGTTGCCGCGCAGCGTGTTGATCTCGCCGTTGTGCGCGATGAAGCGGAACGGGTGGGCGAGGTCCCACGACGGGAACGTGTTCGTGGAGAAGCGCTGGTGCGCGAGGCACAGCGCCGAGGTGAAGCGCTTGTCGGAGAGGTCCTTGTAGAAGGGCCCGATCTGCTCGGCGAGGAGCATGCCCTTGTAGACGATCGTGCGGTGCGAGAACGAAGGAACGTAGAACTCCTTCGCGTTCGTGAGGTTCAGCGCGCGGATCGCATGGCCGCTTTCCTTGCGGATGATGTAGAGCTTGCGCTCGAAGGCGTCGCGGTCGAGCGAGCCGCGGCCGGCGCCCACGAACACCTGGCGGATGACCGGCTCCGTGTCGCGGGCCGTCTTGCCCAGGCTCGAGTCGTCGACCGGCACGTCGCGCCAGCCGAGCAGCGTCTGCCCCTCGTTGCGGATCGCGCGCTCGATCTCGCGCGAGCAGGCGGCGCGCGCCGCCGCGTTCTTCGGCAGGAACACCATGCCCACGCCATAGGCGCCCGCCTTGGGCAGCTTCACGCCCTGCTTCGCCATCTCCTCGCGGAAGAACGCGTCCGGGATCTGCACCAGCAGGCCGGCGCCGTCGCCATGGAGCGGATCCGCCCCGGTGGCGCCGCGGTGCCGCAGGTTGTTCAGGATCGTGAGCCCGTGCTCCACGATCGCATGCGACTTGCGGCCCTTGATGTCCGCGACGAAGCCCACGCCGCACGCGTCGTGCTCGTTGGCGGGGTCATAAAGGCCCTGTCTGGGCGGTAGGCCGGCGGTCGTTTCCATGCGAAGGCACCCTCAAAACACAATGGTAGCGGCGCACCCCGGACTTCGGGCACGACGGAACTCAAGAAAATTCCGGTACGGGCTTTTGGCGCCGGCCCCGAGGGGCTGCCATGGGAGCGGGAAACGGCTTTTGACCGGCCCGGCGCTTCGAACCTGAAGGCGACGGCAGAGTGACGAGGCGAAACCCGCCAATCGTAGCGCAACCCACGCTGCACTGCAATATAGATGCCACCGCCATCGTGCATGTGCGTTTTTCACTGGCGGCCCCGCCCCCGTTGAGTAGAATCGTTTCCATTCGAACGCGCCGGTCCGCCGCGCGCGACAACAACTTCAGGGACGGTCCGTGACTCGATTCTCGTTCGGCTGGTTCGGCGTCGCCGTGATCTCGGCGATCCTCGCAACGGTGGCGCTCGTGGCCGGATGCGGAAGCGGCGCGGTGGGCAATCCGCCGAGCAGCACGAGCGCCGGTCCCATCACCATCACGCCTTCGACCGCGACGCTGTTCTCCGACCTGCCTTCGACATTCTTCATCAGCGGCGGCAACGGCAACTACATCGTCGCCTCGAGCAACCAGGCGGCGTTGCGCGTGAGCGGCACCTTCGCCGGCAACGAGCTGGTGGTGATTCCCAACCAGGTCGTCGAGGACACCCCGCTCACCCTCACGGTGACCGACACCGCCAGCAACACGCCCGCGATTGCGCAGATCACGGTGAAGCCGCGCACGGTGAACGACGTGCTCACCATCACGCCGAGCACGACCCAGCCCGCTTCGTGCGGAACGGCCCTGTGCGCCGGCGGCGACGCCGAGGTGAAGGCGGTGCTCACCCAGGGCGGCCTGCCGCTGCAGCAGCGCGCGGTGAAGTTCGAGGTCCTGCAGGGCGACATTCGCGTGATCACCTCGCCGGTCGGCGTGCCGGAGACCCTCGCCCCGTCCACGACGACCGCCACGGACAACACCGGGACGGCGACGGTGCGCATTCGCGCGCTCGCAACGGCACCCGCCCAGACCGCGCTGCTGCAGGTCACGGATCTCGGATCGGGCTTCATCCAGCGAGCCAGCGTGACGATCGCCGGTACGACGGGTTCGCCACTGGCCGCGAGCCCCGGCACGGTCACCTTCCAGGGCCTCGACACCACGGCGTGCGCCACCGACATCACCGCCGACGTGATCGTGTCCGGGGGCCGTCCGCCCTACAACGTCTCGCAGCCGGCCAGTTTCCAGGTCAGCCCGCTTACGGTGACCGAGAATGGCGGGCGTTTCTCCATCACGGCCAAGGGGCAATGTACGGTGGGGACCACCATCGCGGTGGTCGATTCCGCCGGCGCCTCCGTGGCGATCACCGTCGTCAACAAGGTGGCCGACGCGATCACGCTGCCGACATTCAGCGTCTCGCCGGCCACGGTCACGCTCACGTCGTGCAACGACAAGGCGAACGTCATCCTGATCGGCGGCACCGGCAATTACTTCGCTACCTCGCGCGTCGGCGCCGTTGCCGCGACGGTGACGAAGACCTCGACCGGGGCGATCGGGACGATCACCCGTGTAGGAGGAACGCCAGGCACCTCTGCGGTGACCGTGTCGTTCTCGGACGGCCGCACTGTGAAGGACGTCGTCGTGACCCTCACGGGCACCGCGGTCGGCAGCTGCGACACCACTTCGAACGACGCGGTGGTCGCGACTCCGACCAGGGTCACCATTTCGTCGTGCAGCGATTCACCGACCGTCGTCATTTCGGGTGGCACGGGCAACTACACCGCACGGGCGAGCAGCAGTGGCATTACGGTGACGCCGACGACCTTCACGAACACGAACAACATCCTGAGCATCAGTCGCACCAGGACACCCGTGACCAACCCGCCAACGCCGCCTACCCCGATCAGCACGAGCCCCTGCCCGGGCACCTTTACGCCGGGGGCCAACCAATGCGTGGCGGTCTCGGATGGCATCTCCTCCGCGCTTATCGACGTCATCGTCACCGGCACGGCAGCCAGCGGCTGCTAGTCACCTCTCAGGGGAATATTGGGCGCAAGCGGCAAATGCTGCTTGCGCCCGATTGAAAGTTGCGCTTTAATAACGCGCGATAACCCGCTAATTTTTGAAGAATTCCTCCCGGCGGGACAACGTCTAAAAGGGGACGCCATCGTGAAATTCCACTCAGCGCGTAGGTCTTGGGCGAGCTGGTTGCTCGCCGTGGCAGCAGGATTGGTCGTCGCCGCATGCGGCGGCGGCGGGTCCACCACGACGAACGCGTCCAACCAAGGGGGCGTTCCGGTGATCTCGCCGGACGGCGCCACGTTCTTCGCGGGTGTGCCCAACACCATCACGATCACCGGCGGAGTCCGGCCTTATACGCTGACCTCCTCGGAACCGAGCCTCATGCCGGTCCCGCAGACGCTCGATTCGGGCAGCTTCCAGGTCGTCCCGGCAAACCCCGGCGTGATAGACGCCGGCCTTCCGCCCGGGTCGTTGCCGGTCCGCACGGTGAACATCTCCTTGCGCGATGCGCGGGGCCAGACGGCGGCCGCTTCGCTGAAGGTCGGCCAGAACTTCCTTACCGGCTACGGCGTGAGCTTCCGGTCGAACTGCCCGGCTGCGTCGGCCGCCGCTACTGCTCCTTCCGCATGCGCCGGCGGCCAGACGGTCGTGACGCTGACTTCGGTCACCAACGGCAACCTTTTCGGCAATCGCGGCGTGCGCTTCAGGGTAGTCCGCGGCCCGTTCACTTTCGTGGACCCGATCACGGGCCAATCCGGAGATCCCGTCACGGTGAATACGGACCACTCCGGCAACGCGACCGTCATTCTCCAGGTGAACGCGAACGTGCCGCCGCAACTCGCCGTGTTGCGCGTGGAGGATGTCGCGACCGGCGTGTTCGTCGACGAAGTGTTCCCCATCTCGTCCTCCGGGCCGACGGCCACGCTCACGGCCATCCCGAACGCCTTCTCGTTCACCGGTCCGCTGAACACCATCTGCGGCACCGGCTCGGCCGATTTCATGGTGTTCGGCGGGCAGCCGCCATACACGTCGTTCACGTCGGATCCCAGCGACCTGCGTGTCACGCCGTCGAGCACGAGTGCCAACCCGGCGGTGTTCACGCTGACCGCGTTCAATCCGAACGTCTGCCTCGATAACGCCACCATCATCATCCAGGACGCAACCGGCGGACGGACCACCGTTACCGTGACGACGAAGACCGGCTCGGCAAGCCCGCCGGCACCGCCGCCGCTGGCGGTCGCGCCGGCGAGCCTCGCGCTGGCTTGCGGCACATCGGGCTCCGTGTCCGCCGTGGGTGGGATCACCAGCAACTACATCGTGAACTCCACGCATCCGCGAGTGACCGCGATCGCCTCGGGCAACACGATCACCATCTCGCGCCTGGCGGCGGACCCCGTCGGCTCGTCGTTCCCGACCACGGCGGGCATCTCCGTGTCCGATGGCGCGACGGTCCAGACGGTCACCGTGACGGTTCCGGCGTTCTGCCCGTAACCGGCAATTCGTAACGGGACGCAGCGGGCATCTCTCGGGATGCCCGTTTCGCTTTGACGGACGCGAAACGATGCGTGCGGTGGTGACGGGCTCCGGAGGCTTCATCGGCCGCTCCCTGGTGGCGCAGCTGGGCGGCGCGACCGCGCTTCGCCTCGGCGCGCCGGACTGGCGCGAGGCGATCGGGGGGGCGGATTTCCGCGGCGCCGTCGTCTTCCATCTCGCCGCCCGCGTGCACCAGCGCGGCAGCGACGAAGCGGACTGGTTGCGCGACAACGTCGAGAAGACGGACGCGCTCGCGCGGGCGGCGGCACGCGGCGGCGCCACACGGTTCGTCTTCGCCAGCACCATCAAGGTCCACGGCGAGGAAACGGGCGCACGCGCGTTCACCGCATCTGACGCGCCGAATCCCTCCGATGCCTACGCGCGCTCGAAACGCCTGGCCGAAGAGAAGTTGAGCGAAGCCGCGCGCGACACCGGCCTGTCCGTCGTCATCGTGCGTCCGCCTCTCGTGTTCGGCGCCGGCGCGAAGGCAAACCTGCGCGGCGCACTGCGGCTCGCGCGCACGTCATGGCCGCTGCCTTTCGCGGGCATTCGTAACCGGCGCAGCTGGATCCATGTCGAGGACCTGTGCGCGTTGCTCATCGCCTGCGCGCGGCACCCGGCGGCGCCCGGCCGCACGTTCATCGCGTGCCATCCGCGGCCGTTCTCGACGCCGGAGCTCATCGGCGGGCTGCGCGAGCGGCTCGGCCGCCCGCGAAATCTCTTCAGCGTGCCGGCGCGATGGCTCGAGGGCGCGGGCTTTCTGCTGGGACAAGGCGAGCGCGTGCGGCGGCTCACGCGCTCGCTCGAGGGCGACAGCGCCGAAACTCGCGAGGCGCTCGCCTGGGAGCCGCGCAACACGTTCGCGATGGCGCTCGACGATCTCGTGCGCGACGGGGCGTCGCCATGAGCGCGGCCTGG
>DASTGG010000198.1:0-20529 GCA_035719385.1 Usitatibacter sp. | reverse complement strand
TCCCCATCAGGTCCCCATCAGAAACAGTGCTCGGGTGCGGGAAAGCTCTTGTCCCTGACCGCCTTCACGTACGCTTCGATCGCCGCGAGGACGGAAGGTGCTCCCTGCATGAAGTTCCTCACGAAGCGCGCCTTGCGCCCGGGATAGATGTCGAGCATGTCGTAGAGCACGAGCACCTGCCCGGAGACGTCGGGACCGGCGCCGATGCCGATGGTGGGCACGGAGACGCTGTCGGTCACGCGTTTCGCCACCGCGGCGGGCATCGCTTCCATGAGCACGATCGCCGCCCCGGCATCCTCGAGCGCCTTCGCATCGGCGACCAGCTTGTCCGCCGCCGCGTCGCTGCGGCCCTGCACGCGGTAGCCGCCGAGCGTGTTCACCGATTGCGGCGTGAGCCCGATGTGCGCGCAGACCGGGACGCCGCGCGCGACGAGGAAGCGCGTGGTCTCGACCATCGGCGCGCCGCCTTCCATCTTCACCATCTGCGCGCCCGCCCGCATCATGCGCGCGGCGCTGCGGAACGCCTGCTCGGGCGATTCCTGGAAGCTCGCGAACGGCAGGTCCGCGATGACGAGCGCGCGCCGGCTGCCGCGCGAGACGCAGCGCACGTGGTATTCCGTCTCCTCCAGGCTCACCGCCAGGGTCGAATCGCGGCCCTGGATCACCATGCCGAGCGAATCGCCCACCAGGATCATGTCGACGCCGGCGGCGTCGCACAGCGCGGCGAAGCTCGCGTCGTACGCCGTGAGCATGACGAGCTTTTCGCCGGTGCGCGCCCGCTCGGCGAGCTTCGGCATGGTCAGCCGCACGGCTTTGTCGGCGTTGTGGACGCTCATGGCCTTGTTCCAGCGAGGATTTTTGGATGGCGGATGCCCGCAGGGAGCGCGATTATCCGCCGCTTTTGCCGCACTGCACAACTCATTTTAAGGAAGTTTCAGGCCGCCTAAAGGACGGCGGCGAGGGTGGGACGGGATAGTGGGCTCGCATCACCGACAAGGAGAGAGCCATGAGAATTCCCCGCCCGCCCCATGCGAATTTCGAGATCGGCCCGCGCGACATCGACCCGCCCACCGACATCCAGACGATCGTCCACGGCGCCTGGCTGCTCGCAGGCATCGCCATCGCGGTCGCGGGTTGCTCCGTCGCCGACGAATCGCAGTTGCACCAGGCGCAGCCCGAGCCGAACGCGTCCGTGGCGCACCTGCAGCCGCAGGCCAATGCGACGAGCGGCAACGTCGACGACATGACTTACTGAACGCCGCGCAGGCCGGCCCGCAAGGAGAACCCCATGAAGCTCGACGAGTACCAGGCGACCGAAGCACGGGCGCGCGCGCTGCGGGCCGCGGAGATGTGGCGGCTGTCCACGCTGGCGGCCGAAGCGCTGATGCGGCTGCTGGGCGCGCACCGCCGGCACGACGCCGGGGCCGACGCCGAGGCGCGGCGGTTCATGGGCCACGCGAGCTTTCAGGAGCGGTTGAAGAACTCCCGCCCGCCGCGCATCGCATTCATGCGCTCGACCAGCAGGTCGAAGTGCTCCGGTACCTCCACGAAGTTCAGGCGCTCGCTGTTCACGATGAGCAGCGGGCTGTCCGAATAGTTGTAGAAGTACCGGCTATAGGCTTCCGACAGGCGGCGCAGGTAGTCCTCATCGATCCCTGTCTCGATGGGGTTACCTCGCCGCTTGACTCGGAAGACGAGCGTCTCGACCGAGGCCTGCAGGTAGATCACCAGGTCCGGCGTCGGCGCCTGGGGGCGGACATGTTCATAGATCTTGTTGTAGAGCTGGTATTCGGCGTCGTCCAGCGTGAGGCGCGCGAAGAGCGGATCCTTCGCGAGCGTGAAATCCGTGACGATCGACTGGCCGAAGAGGTCGGGCTGCTTGAGCGACTCGAGCTGCCCCACGCGCTGGAAGAGGAAGAAGAGCTGCGTGGACAGCGCGTAACGCCGCATGTCGCGATAGAACTGCGGCAGGAACGGGTTCGCCTTCGGATCCTCGAGGACCAGCGAGGCGTCGAGGCGATCCGCGAGCCGCCTGGCGAGGCTCGTCTTGCCGCTGCCGATCGGCCCCTCGACGACGATGTGGCGGCGCTTCATGCGGCCTCGTCGTCGCGGTGGGGGGGTTGATTCGATGATTGGGCCCCGTCCTGCGACGGGGTGACGGCCGCTCGGGCCCCGTCCTGCGACGGGGTGACGGCCGCTCGGCCCGCGTCCTGCGGCGGGGTGACGGCCGCTCGGACCGCGTCCTGCGGCGGGGTGACGGCCGCCAGGAGCGCCGCGGCCTTTCCTTTCCCCGGAATCTGCGCGTCGGGCCAGACGTCGAGCAACGGCTGGAGCACGAACGCGCGCTCGTGGGCGCGCGGATGCGGCACGGTGAGCCCCGGCTCGTCGATCACCGCGCCGCCATAGAGCACGATGTCCAGGTCGAGGGTGCGCGGGCCGTTCGGGATCTCACGCACGCGCCCATGGCGCTTCTCGATCGCGAGCAGCCCGTCCAGGAGCTCGCGCGCGGAAAGCCGCGTTTCCACCAGCGCGCACGCGTTCACGAAGTCCGGCTGGTCGGCATAGCCGACGGGCCTGGTGCGATAGAGCGCGGAGCGCGCGACCACCCAGGTCTGCGGCAACAGGGCGAGCTCGGCGAACGCGCGCCGCACGTGGGCCTCCGGATCGTCGAGGTTGGAGCCGAGGGCCACGGCCGCCCGCACCGCCGGCATCAAGGCGCTTCCTCCGGAAGCTCGGGAGGGCGCCCCGCCGCTTCGCCCGTCGCCTTCTTCTTGCCGCGCCGGCGGCGACGCTTCTTCTTCGGCCCGCCCTCGTCGGTGACGAGCATGCGCTCGCGCTCGTCCGGATCGGCGTCCTGGAACCGCTCCCACCAACGCGCGACTTCCTGCGGCGCGTTCGCGGAGGCCGCGCGCAGCGCGAAGAAGTCGTAGGCGGCGCGGAACCGCGGGTGCTCGAGCAGGCGGAAGGGACGATGGCCGCCGCGCTGCAGGAACCGCGGCTGCATGAGCCACAGCTCCTTCATCGTGGCATCGAAGCGCTTGGGGATGGCGAGCGTCTCGCGCTGCTCGTCGAGCGCCGCGTGCATCGCCGAGTGCAGCGCGGGAATCGTGGGCTGCCCGTCGCTCTCGAAGCGCTTCAGGCTCCTCTCGACCTGCCCCCAGAGCAACGCCGCGAGCAGGAATGCGGGCGACACGGGCTTGTCCTGCGCGAGCCGCTCGTCGGTGGCGCGCAGGGCCGCCATCGCGAACGGTCCCGCCTCGGGATCCTCGAGGGCCGTGTCGAGAAGCGGCAGCAGACCGTGGTGGAGCTCGAGCTCGCGCAGCATGCGAACGCACTCGACCGCATTGCCCGACAGCAGCAGCTTGAGGATCTCCTCGAAGAGGCGCGCGTGCGGCACGTTCTCCAGCAAGTGCCGCATCGAATGGATGGGCGTGCGCGTCTTCGGGTCGATCTCGAGGCCGAGCTTCGCGGAAAGCCGCGCCGCGCGCAGCATCCGCACGGGGTCCTCGCGGTAGCGCATCTCGGGATCGCCGATCATCACGAGCTTCTTCGCCTTGATGTCCTTCAGGCCGTGCACGTAATCCCAGACCTCTTCCTTCACCGGGTCGTAGAAAAGGGCGTTCACGGTGAAGTCGCGGCGCATCGCATCCTCGGCCTGCGTGCCGAAGACGTTGTCCGAGAGCATGCGGCCGTGCTCGTCGACGTTGTCCTCGTCCGCCTCGCGCGCGAAGTGGGCGCGGAAGGTCGAGACCTCGACCATGTCGGCGCCGCACAGCACGTGCACGATCTGGAAGCGCCGCCCGATGATGCGCGAGCGCCGGAAGACGCTGCGCACCTCGTCGGGCGTCGCGCTCGTCGCGATGTCGAAGTCCTTGGGCCGCATGCCGAGGAGCAGGTCGCGCACGGCCCCGCCCACCACGAACGCCGCGTAGCCCGCGCGCTGCAGCTCCTCGCACGTGCGCCGCGCGCAGCGGCTGATCGCCTCGCGGTCGATGCCGTGCTTGTCCTTCGTGTAGACGACGGGCTTCGCGTCCTTGTGGGTGACGCGGTCGCGGCGGCCGAACAGCTTGTCGATGTATTTCTTGATCATTGTTGTCGGTAATTGGCCTCGCGAGGGTCGGCCGGGGGAGCGTCGCGCAGGTCGATGACCTCCCAGCCGCGCCTCTGGGCCTCGGCGCGCAGCTTCGCGTCGGGATTGACGGCGATGGGATTGTCCACGCGCTCGAGCAGCGGCAGGTCGTTGAGCGAATCGCTGTAGAACCAGCTCTCGAAGTCCTCGAGCCTGTGGCCCATGTCGGCGAGCCATTCGTCGACGCGCCGGATCTTGCCCTCGCGGAAGGTCGGCGTGCCGCGCGGCCTGCCGGTGAACAGGCCGTCCACCTCCTCGATGTCGGTGGCGAGCAGGTTGGGCACCCCCAGCTCGGCCGCGATCGGCTCGGTGATGAAGCGGTTGGTCGCCGTGACGATCGCCGTGAGCGCGTCCGAATGCCGCTCGATGAGCGCCTTGGCGCGCGGGAAGATCATCGGGCGGATCTTGCGATGCATGAACTGCTCGTGCCACGCATCGAGCTGCTCGCGCGGCACGTTCACGAGGGGCTTCAGCTGGAATTCGAGGAACTCGTGGATGTCCAGCGTGCCATCCATGTACTGGCGGTAGAACCGGTCGTTCATCGCCTCGTAGACGTCCCGGTCGAGCACGCCCTCCTCGATGAGGAACTGCGCCCACTGGTAGTCGCTGTCGGTCTCGAGCAGCGTGTTGTCGAGGTCGAAGAGCGCGAGCTTGCGTTTCGTCATGCGATGGCGGACTTCAGCAGCGGCACGGTGATGGGGCGGCCCGTCTCGAGCGAATAGCGGTCGAGCGCGTCGAGGGCGGCCATGAGCGAGCCCATGTCGCGGCGCGCATGCGTGAGCAGGTAGGAGGAAACCTCCTCGGAAAGCGCGAAGCCGCGGCTCCTGGCGTGGGCGGCCAGCGCCGCGCGCTTCTCCTCGTCGGTGAGCGGCGCCACGCGAAAGACGAGCCCCGTGGCGAGCCGCGTGGCGAGGTCGCGGCGCAACGGCACGTCCCGCGGCGCCGACCGCGCGGTCGCCAGCAGGAAATCGAAGCCGCGCTCGATGAAGGCATCGAAGAGCTCCGCCTGCTCGCCCTCGCCCAGCCGCTCCAGGTCGTCGATGACGCGGATGCCGGCGCGGCCCTCCACGGCGGCCTCGAAGGCCTTGGCGAGATGGGTCTTGCCGGCGCCCGATTCGCCCCAAATGTAGATGAGACGCTCCCCGGAATCGCCCCTCGCGGCCGCCGTGAGCGCATGGAGCAGCTCGGCATTGCCGCCGTTGACGAAGTTCGCGAAGGTTGGCGCGGGCGCCTGGGTGAGATCGAGGAGGAGCTGCCTCATGGGGTTTCCCCGGCCGGCGCCGCCTCGGAGGATTCCGCCGGTCGGCTTGGCCCGGGCGCGCCGCGAAAGTTGGCGCACAAGGAAGCAATTTTAGCACCGGGAGAACGTTATTCCCTATGGCAGAATCGAGGGGACCATGGCCCTAGCCCAACCCATCCAGATCCGTTTCGAGCGCTTCAACGGCGAGCTGGGCATCGCGCCGGCGAAGCCGCCGCGCATCATCTCCGAGGCCGAGAAGCCGGCGCTCATCGAGCGGGCCAGGAAGCTGCTCCGGGAGCGCGACGCGGTCCTGGTGGCGCATTACTACGTCCATCCGGACCTCCAGGACCTCGCCCAGGCCACCGGCGGCACCGTCTCGGACTCGCTCGAGATGGCGCGCTTCGCCCACGAGCATCCCGCCAGCACGATCGTCGTGGCGGGCGTGCGCTTCATGGGCGAGACCTCGAAGATCCTGAACCCCGAGAAACGCGTGCTGATGCCGGACCTGGCGGCCGAGTGCTCGCTGGACCTCGCCACGCCCGCGGACGAGTTCTCGAAGTTCTGCGACGAGCATCCGGACCGCGTGGTCGTGGTCTACGCCAACACGAGCGCCGCGGTGAAGGCGCGGGCGGACTGGATGGTCACCTCCTCGATCGCCGAGAAGATCGTGGCCTACCTGCACCAGCAGGGGCGGAAGGTGCTCTGGGCGCCGGACAAGCACCTGGGCGCCTACGTGCAGAAGGTGACCGGGGCGGACATGCTCATGTGGAGCGCCTCGTGCGTCGTGCACGACGAGTTCAAGGCGCAGCAGCTCGAGGAAATGAAGGTCATGCATCCCGGCGCGAAGGTGCTCGTGCACCCCGAGTCGCCCGCGAGCGTGATCGACATGGCCGATGCCGTGGGCTCGACGACCGGCATCATCCAGGCGGCGGAGCGCTTCCGCGCGCAGGGCACGAAGGAGTTCATCGTGGCCACCGACGGCGGCATCATCCACCAGATGCGCAGGCGCCTGCCCGGCGTGAGCTTCGTCGAGGCGCCCACGGCGGGCAAGGGCGCCACGTGCCAGAGCTGCGCGCATTGCCCGTGGATGGCGATGAACGGCCTGCACAACCTGCTCGACACGCTCGAGGGGGCGCCGGGCCACGAGATCTTCGTGGATCCGGAGATCGCGCGCCGCGCCCGCGTGCCGATCCAGCGCATGCTCGACTTCGCGAAGAAGAACCTGCCCGCGTTCCAGGGCGGCGAGGCCTGATTCCGCGGGTCTGGCGCGCCGGTCATGGTGGTAAAATTTCACCTTCGGAATCCACCGGATTCGCCGTGAGCTCCCAGAACCCCCTGACGTACCGCGATGCCGGCGTCGACATCGATGCCGGTGACGCGCTGGTCGAGCGCATCAAGCCGTTCGCGAAGCGAACCATGCGCCCCGAGGTCCTCGGAGGCATCGGCGGCTTCGGCGCCCTGGTCGAGGTCTCGAAGAAGTACAAGGAACCCGTGATGGTGTCGGGCACGGACGGCGTGGGCACCAAGCTCAAGCTCGCCTTCCGCATGAAGAAGCACGACACCATCGGCATCGACCTCGTGGCGATGAGCGTGAACGACATCCTCGTGTCGGGCGCGGAGCCGATCTTCTTCCTCGACTATTTCGCGTGCGGCAAGCTCGACGTCGGCGTCGCGGCCGATGTCGTGAAGGGCGTGGCGGAAGGCTGCGAGCAGGCGGGCTGCTCGCTCATCGGCGGCGAGACCGCCGAGATGCCGGGCATGTACGACCCGAACGAATACGACCTCGCCGGCTTCGCGGTGGGCCTGGTCGAGAAGTCGCGCATCATCGACGGCAGCCGGATCGCCGTCGGCGACACGATCATCGGCCTCGCCTCGACCGGCCCGCACTCCAACGGCTACTCGCTGGTGCGCAAGATCGTCGCCGTGAGCAGCGCGGACCTCTTCGAGCCCTTCGACGAGGGCCGCACGCTGGGCGCCGCGCTGCTGGAACCGACGCGCATCTACGTGAAGCCGGTGCTGGCCGCCATCGAGAAGCTCACGGTGAAGGGCCTCGCCCACATCACCGGCGGCGGGCTCACGGAGAACATCCCCCGCGTGCTGCCCGAGAACGTCTGCGCGCAGCTCGACGCCTCCCGCTGGCCCAGGCCGAGGATCTTCGACTGGCTGCAGAAGGAAGGCCAGGTCGACGAGGCGGAGATGCAGCGCACGTTCAACTGCGGCATCGGCATGGTGCTCGTGGTGCCGAAGAACGAGGCGCGCACCGCCCTGCACGTGCTCTCGTCGCATGGCGTCGAGGCTTTCGAGATCGGCTCGATCGTGGCGCGCGCGCCGGGCGGCCCGCAGACCCTCGTCACGCGGGCTTGAAGTCCGCCGTCATCCTCATCTCCGGCCGCGGCAGCAACATGCGGGCGCTGGTGGACGCGCGCACCGGCCTGGACATCCGCACCGTGATCTCCAATCGACCCGATGCAGGCGGTCTCGAGTGGGCCCGCGGGCGCGGCATCCCGACCGCCGTGGTCGACCATCGTGAGTACCCCGACCGGGAGTCGTTCGACGCGGCGCTCGCGAGCGCGATCGGCGAGGTCGACGCCGTCCTGCTCGCCGGCTTCATGCGCATCCTCACGCCCGGCTTCATCCGGCGATTCGAGCGCCGCATGCTGAACATCCATCCGTCGCTGCTGCCGTCGTTTCCCGGGCTGCACACGCATCGCCGCGCGCTCGAAGCGGGCGTCAGGGTGCACGGCTGCACGGTGCATTTCGTGACGCCCGAGCTCGATAGCGGGCCGATCGTGATCCAGGCCGCGGTGCCGGTGCTCGCCGGCGACACGGAGGACGTGCTGGCCGCGCGCGTGCTGCAGGCCGAGCACCGCATCTATCCGCAGGCGGCGCGCTGGCTCGCGCAGGGCCGCCTCGAGTTCGGCGCGCCCGGCGGCGTGCGCGTGCGCGACGCCGCGGCCGCCGAAGGGTGCATGCTGTCCCCGCCCGAGGAACGATGAAGGCACTGGCGGCGCTCCTGCTCTTCGTCTCGACCGCGGCGCTCGCCATCCCGACCGAGATCACCGCCGAATACACGCTCACCAGCTACGGCGTGCAGATCGGCCGCGTGAACGAGTCGTTCACGCGCAAGGGCGATACCTATAACATCCAGAGCGTCACGCGTTCGGAGGGGGCCTTGAAACTGGTGCTGGACGACCAGATCGTGCTGGAGAGCTCCGGGCGGATCGACGAGGCCGGCCTGCGGCCGCTGCGCTTCGGCCAGCGCCGCATGCGCGACGCGAGCAAGGACATCGCGGCGACCTTCGACTGGGACAACGGCGTGATGCATTCGCGCTTCGGAGGCAAGGACAAGGACGTGCCGCTTCCGAAGGAAACACAGGACCGCATCTCGATGATGAACCAATTCATGAACTGGACCGCGCCGCGCGCGGGCAGCGAGGTGGTGCTCGCGATGGCCAACGGCCGCAAGGTCGAGCACTACACCTATCGCCTGGTCGACGAGCCGCGCATCAAGACGCCGGCCGGCGAATTCGACACGTGGCATTTCAAGCGTGTCACGTTCACGCCGAAGGAAAGCCGCGCCGAGGTGTGGCTCGCGAAGGAGCGCTACAACTTCCCCGTGAAGGTGGTGTTCGACGAGCCCGACGGCCTGAAGCTCGAGCAGAGCCTCGTGGCGCTGCAGGCGCGGTGATGGCGACGGGACACGCGCGCGAATGGCTCGCCCGCTATCGCGGCGTGGCCGTGGCGTTGCTCGCGTCCGTGGCGCTGCATGCCGCGGTGCTGAAGGGCGTGCCCGGGCGCCTGGAGGCCCTCGAGCCCGCGGCCGACGGCATCGCCTACACCGCCACGCTGGAGGCCGCGCCGACGACGGTCGATGTGCCGGCGCCGGCGCCGGCCGCGGCACCGAAGCCGAGGCCGCCCCGGCACCATGCCGCCGCCAGGCCGCGGCTGAAGCTGCCGCCGCTGGCGCTGCCCGAGCCGCTGGAGGCGATTCCGAGCCTGGCCGCCGGCGAAGCGATGGCCGAGGCGCCGAGGATGATCGACCCGGTGCTGCCGCCCGTGCCGGAGGAGCCGAAGCCCGACGTGGTCGCCATGGCCGCGCCCGTCGCGCCGCCCGTCGAGGAGCCGCCGCAGCCGTTCCCGACCGATGCGCTCCCGGAGAGCCTGTCCATCAGCTACGTCCTCAACTCCGCGTTCGCCGACGGGCGCGCCGATTACGAGTGGACGCGCGACGGCAACAACTACCGCATCCACGGCGAGGCGGCGGCGGAGGGTTTCTTCACGCTCTTCCTGGAGGGCCGCATCATCCAGGAGAGCCGCGGCACCGTGACCGCCGAGGGGCTGCGGCCGGAGCGCTTCGTCGAGCGCCGCCCGGGCGCCGAGGAAGAGGGCCTCGAATTCGACTGGAAGCAGCACCAGGTGACCTTCGAGCGCGGCGACAGGAAGAAGACCACGGACTTCAAGGGCAACACGGTGGACTGGCTGTCGATGATCTTCCAGCTCGCCCACGTGCCGCCCAAGCCCAAGGGCGACACGATGGAGCTCGCCGTCTTCACGCAGCGCAAGTTCTACAGCTTCAGGCTCAAGGTGCTGGGCGTGGAGGATATCGAGATCCCGATGGGCCGCGTGCAGGCGCTGCACCTGCGCCACGTGGACGCCGAGAACGCGACCGAGGTGGTCGATGTCTGGCTGGGCGTGCAGCAGCACTACCTTCCCGTGAAGATGCGTTATCCGGTCGCGAAGAACCGCCTGATGGTGGAGCAGTCGGCGACGCGCGTGTCCACCCGCTGACGTGAACCTCACCCGCGCGCAGCTCGAGGCGATCGTCGAGGCGCTCACGGTGATGCTGCCGGCACGCTCGCCGGCCGACGCGCAGCTGCGCCAGTTCTTCCGCGACCACCGCAACCTCGGCCCCCGCGACCGCGCGCTCGTGGCCGACACCGTGTACGCCGCCCTGCGCCGCCGGCGCATGCTCGAGCACGTCACGCCGCACGCGTCGCCGCGCGAGATCGCGCTCGCCGCGCTGGTGAAGCTGCAGGGAACCGGGCTCGCGCACATCGAGGAGGTGCTGCGCGGCGGGGAGAAGGACTGGCTCACGAGGCTCAAGGCGCTCGACCTCGAGACGCTGCCCTTCGAGATCCGCGCGGACCTTCCCGACTGGGTCATCGCGCGCCTGCGCCGCGTCATGGACGACGCGGCGATCCTCGCGCTCGGGCGCAGCATGCAGCAGCCCGCGCCGCTCGACCTGCGCGTGAACACCCTCAAGGCGCCGCGCGAGGCGGTGCTCGACCGCCTCGCCTACGACGAGCTGCCGGCCGCCCCCACGCCCTACTCCGCGATCGGCGTGCGGCTGCGCGGCAAGCCCGCGTTGAACCAGCACCCCATGTTCCTCGACGGCGCGGTGGAGGTCCAGGACGAGGGCAGCCAGATCCTGGGCCTGCTGGTCGAGCCGCGTCGCGGCGAGATGGTGGTCGATTTCTGCGCAGGCGCCGGCGGCAAGACGCTGCAGATGGGCGCGGCGATGAACTCCTCCGGGCGCCTGTACGCGTTCGACATCTCCGACAAGCGGCTCGCGAACCTGGCGCCGCGGCTCAAGCGCTCCGGGCTTTCCAACGTGTTCCCGCAGCGCATCTCCGGCGAGAACGATCCGAAGGTGAAGCGGCTGCGCGGCAAGATCGACCGCGTGCTGGTGGATGCGCCGTGCACGGGGCTGGGCACGCTGCGGCGCAACCCCGACCTCAAGGCGCGGCAGACGGACGACGCGGTGGCCGAGCTCAACGCCAAGCAGCGCGCGATCCTCGATGCCGCGGCGGCGCTGCTCAAGCCGGGCGGGCGCCTCGTCTACGGAACCTGCAGCCTGCTCGTTGAGGAAAACGAGGACATGGTGCGCGAGTTCCTCGGGCGCCATCCGGATTTCACCCTCGTGCCGGCGAAGGAGGTGCTCGCGCGGCAGGGCGTGAAGCTGCCCGCGACGGAGGATTTCCTGCGACTGTACCCGCACGTGCACGATACCGACGGCTTCTTCGCCGCGGTGCTGGAAAAGAAGAAGCCGTGAGGAAGGCGGCGTTGCTGTTCACGGCGTGGGCATTGCTCGCCATGCCGGCCGCCGCCGAGCGCGCGGAAGTGCAGGCGGCCTTCACGCCCGGGGACAACATCGCCGCGATGATCGTGCAGCACATCCAGGAGGCGCGCTCGAGCATCCGCATGCAGGCCTATCTCTTCACGGACCGGCGCATCGCCAACGCGCTCGTGACGGCGCTGCGCCGCGGGGTGAAGGTGGAGGTCATCGCCGATGGCGCGCAGGAGGAGTCCGGGGGCGCCCCGCACCTGCGCGCGCTGCGCCGCGCCGGCGCGCAGGTGTTCCTCGCGAACGGATCCGGCGCCGCGCACAACAAGGTCCTCATCATCGACGCGGACCGGCCCGCGGCCGCGGTCATCACCGGCAGCTACAACTACACGCGCGCCGCCAACGCGAAGAATGCCGAGAACGTCGTCATCATCAGCGGCAGCCCCGCCATCGCGCGCCGTTTCGTGGACAACTTCGATTACCATCGCGACCAGGCGAGGCCGTGGCCATGAACCTGGAGCTGTCCCGACTGCAGGAATACCTGGCGCAGATCGCGAGCCGCGCCACCCCGCTCGAATGGGCGCTGCAGGCCGGCGCCATCGTGGTGGCGTTCGCGCTCGGCTGGGTGGCGGCGCACCTGGTGTGCGCGCGGGTGAAGCTCTCGCCGCGCTGGAAGTTCGGGGAAGGCGATTTCGAGCGCGTGGCCTTCCCGCTGGCGGCGTTCCTCTTCCTGTGGGTGGCCAAGTTCTTCCTCGGCCGCGTGCAGCCGGTCGGCATGCTCGAGATCGCCGAGGCGCTGCTCTTCGCCTGGCTCGCCATCCGGCTCGCGGTCTACATCCTCGGCCACGTGCTGCCCCACGGCGCGTTCCTGCAGCGGGTCATCCGCATCTTCGCGATCATCGCGTGGATCGTGGTGGCGCTGCACATCATGGGGCTGCTGGACGAGCTGATCGACGCCATGGACGTGGTCGGCATCACCGTCGGCAAGAACAAGCAGCGCGTCACGCCGCTGCTCGCGCTGCAGGCGCTGGGCGCCCTGGCGCTCACGATCACCCTCGCGCTGTGGCTGTCGCGCATCACCGAGACGCGCCTCATGGCGGCGCAGACGGTGGAGATGTCCACGCGCATCGTGCTCACGAAGCTGGTGCGCGTGTCGGCGCTCTTCCTCGCCATCCTCATCGCGCTGCCGATGGTCGGCATCGACATCACCGCCCTGTCGATCTTCAGCGGCGCGCTCGGCGTGGGCCTGGGCTTCGGCCTGCAGAAGATCGCCAGCAACTACGTGAGCGGCTTCATCGTGCTGCTCGACCACAGCGTGCGCATCGGCGACATCGTCACCATCGACGGGCGCCGCGGCGAGGTGAAGGCGATCGAGACGCGCTACACCGTGATCCGCGGCAACGACGGCGTCGAGTCGATCATCCCGAACGAGAAGCTCATCACGGACAGCGTCAACCACCACACGTACACGGACCCGAAGGTCTCGATCGTGGTGAACGTGTCCGTCTCGTACGAAAGCGACGTCGAGAAAGCGTGCGCGCTGCTGCTGGAGTGCGCCCGGAGGCAGGCGCGCGTGATCGCGGACCCGCCCGCGCTCGCGTTCGTGAAGGCGCTCGCGGACTCGGGCGTCGACCTCACGCTGACGGTCTGGATTTCCGACCCGGGCAAGGGCGAGGCGGACCTGCGCAGCGCCCTGATGATGGACATCCTGCGCACCTTCAAGGCCGGCGGGATCGACATTCCGTACCCGCGCCGCGACGTGCGCCTGATTGCTACGCCTGAAATGCGGGAAACCGGCTCCGCTTCAAAGGCTTAGCGTTATCGCGGAACGTATTCACCCCCCGGGCAGCCCCCCGGGGTACAATCCATGACTTAACTCAAGCCGGACCCTGCAACCGGCATCCCCAAAGGCATAAACAACCCTATGTTCAGTGGTCTATTGAACCTCCCCTGGTGGGGCGACCTCATCGCCGGCCTCATCCTCGTCCAGATCACCATCGCCGCGGTGACGCTGTTCCTGCACCGTTGCCAGGCGCACCGGGCGCTGGAGCTGCACCCCGTCGTGAGCCACTTCTTCCGTTTCTGGCTCTGGCTCACCACCGGCATGATCACGAAGGAGTGGGCGGCGATCCATCGCAAGCACCACGCCAAGTGCGAGACGGAGGAAGACCCGCACTCGCCGCGCATCTACGGCATCAACCGCGTGCTCTGGGGCGGCGTGATGCTGTACGTGAAGGAATCGCACCGCTCGGAGACGATCCAGCGCTACGGCCACAGCACGCCCGACGACTGGCTCGAGCGCAACGTCTACACGCCGTTCAACAAGTGGGGCATCCTGCTGCTCGCGGTCATCGACCTGTCGCTTTTCGGCGTGCTGCCGGGCGCGATCATCTACGGCCTGCAGCTCGCGTGGATCCCGTTCTGGGCCGCCGGCGTCATCAACGGCATCGGCCACTTCTGGGGCTACCGCAACTTCGCCACCGAGGACGACAGCACCAACATCGTGCCGTGGGCCGCGTGGATCGGCGGCGAGGAGCTGCACAACAACCACCACGCATACCCCACGTCCGCGAAGTTCTCGCTGCGCTGGTACGAGTTCGACCTGGGCTGGCTTTACATCCGCATCCTCTCGGCCCTAGGCCTCGCCAAGGTGCGCAAGACCGCGCCGAAGGTGAAGCTGGATCCCTCGAAATGGGAGATCGACGCCCAGACGCTGCAGGCCGTCATCGCGCACCGCTACGACGTCCTGGCGCGCTACGCCAAGTCGATGAAGCGCGCGAGCAAGCTGGAGATCCAGGCGCTGCGCGAGCGCGGCCACGACTTCCACGCGGTGAAGGCCGTGCGCAAGTGGCTGCACCTGGACGCCGACAACCTGCCGGCGGAGCGCCGCGCCCACCTCGAGCGCGTGCTGGAGACCAGCCCCGCGCTGAAGACCACGTGGTCCATGCGCCAGGAGCTCACGCACCTCTGGCAGCGCTCCACGCTCAACACCGAGCAGCTCGTGCACCAGCTCACGGACTGGTGCGAGCGCGCGGAAAAGAGCAACGTCGCGCCGCTGGTCGAGTTCTCGCGCAGGCTGCGCAGCTACGCGTGAATCGCCGTTCCCGCGAAGGCGGGAACCGCCGTTCCACAGGGAACCCCGCTCCGGCGGGGTTTTTTGTTTCCGCGGTACACTTTGGCCGCCTCACTCCAACTCCCCCCATACCTCTCAGGAGAGCGATATGAAAAGAATCCTGGCCATCCTGGCGGCAACGCTCGCGTCCATCGGGCTTGCCTACGCCAACCCCACCGCGCCCAACCTCGCCGGCGAGAAGCTCGCGCAGAAGGAAGCGGCCCCCGCCAAGGACGCCAAGAAGGCCGACGCCAAGAAAGCCGATGCCAAGAAGGCAGACGCCAAGAAAGCCGACGAGAAGGCCGACGCCGGCAACCTGATCGACATCAACACCGCCTCGGAGCAGGAGCTCGACGCGTTGCCCGGCATCGGCGAAGCGCGCGCCAAGGCGATCATCAAGGGCCGCCCCTACAAGGGCAAGGACGACCTGGTCCGCAAGAAGGTCATCCCGAAGAGCGAGTACGACAAGATCAAGGACAAGATCATCGCGAAGCAGAAATGACCGCGCGTTGATGGCAGTGATTCGATCCCCCTGGCCCCGCCGCCCGCGGGGCTTTTCGTTTCAGCGGCAGTGCGTGACCGGCGTCGCGAAGACCTGCGAACGACGGCCCGCGCGGCGTGGGCCGTCCGGCGCAGGAAACGAAAAGCCCCGCTGCGATGCGGGGCTTTCGGGATACCGGCGCTCTAGCGCCGACGTCACTTGATCTTCGTTTCCTTGTAGGTCACGTGCTTGCGCGCCACGGGATCGTACTTCTTGATCTCCATCTTGTCGGGCATGGTGCGCTTGTTCTTGGTGGTCGTGTAGAAGTGGCCGGTGCCGGCGGTGGACTCGAGCTTGATCTTTTCACGCATGGTTCAGCCTCCGCTCAGACGTTCTCGCCGCGCGCGCGCATCTCTGCGAGCACGACGTCGATGCCCTTCTTGTCGATGAGGCGCAGCCCCGCGTTGGTGAGGCGCATCTTCACCCAGCGGTTCTCGCTCTCGACCCAGAAGCGGCGGTATTGCAGGTTGGGAAGATACCGGCGCTTGGTCTTGTTGTTCGCGTGGGACACGTGGTGTCCGACTCGGGGGGCCTTCCCCGTCACTTGGCAGACGCGGGCCATGAAAAACCTCGTAATCCGAATGTAGAAGCAAAGCGTTGAATTGTATCATCGAGGACCGACCCCGGGCAACACGCCATGCACCCCTCCCGCAGCCGCCCTTCCGGCCTCAGATCCGTATTTTTACCTGTCGCGACAATGGCTTGCGCCGCCCTCCTGGGGATGG
Source organism: Usitatibacter sp. (assembly GCA_035719385.1). Classification (GTDB taxonomy): domain Bacteria; phylum Pseudomonadota; class Gammaproteobacteria; order Burkholderiales; family Usitatibacteraceae; genus Usitatibacter. Next base: position 4,718 of record DASTGG010000198.1, on the reverse strand, counting down.
GCCGCGCCGCCGCCTTCCCGGCTCTGGTCGGCCCGGATCCGGTGGTCGAGTACTACAACACGTTCCTCGGCCACTACTTCATGACCATCAATCCGGTCGAGATGGAGGACATCGAGGCCGGCAAGGCCGGTCCCGGCTGGGTGAAGACCGGATTCGCCTTCAGGGGCTGCGCGCTGGCGACCGGCCTTTGCCTCGGCAGCAACAGCGCGACCGTGAAGCGTTTCTACGGCACCCCCGGGCTCGGTCCGAATTCGCACTTCTACACGGCGGACCCGGCCGAGGCGCAAGGCCTGGAGCGGCCCGGAACCGGCTGGACCCTCGAGGGCATCGCGTTCGGCACCGCGGTGCCGGAAGCGACGGGCCATTGCGCCGCGGGCACGCCGGTCATCCGCCTCTACAACCAGCGCTCCATGTTCAACGACAGCAACCATCGCTACGTCACGAGCGATGCGGAGCGCGCGCGCATGGTGGCGCAGGGCTGGGTGGATGAAGGCGTGCGCTTCTGCAGCGACGGCGCGGTCGAGGTGCCCATCAAGCGCTTCGCGATCGAGAACCGCAACCTCGACGGCTTCGTGCGCCCGAGCGCCCAGTGCGAGGACGAGACGCTCAACATCGGCCCGTGCGTCGCGGTGAACAACCTGCCGGCGCCGGCCTCGCTCGTCACGCCGGTGACCTCCAACCCGCCAGCGGATTTCTTCGACCGCACCGGGTTCACATCGCCGCGCAACTACGTCGTCGATCCTTCGCAGCCGGCCTCCACCGCGGCGCAGAACGCCTTCGTGCAGGGCGACATGAACCTGCTCGGCATCCACGTGGATACGCGCGACAAGGGCGCGAACGCGCTGTCGAGCGTGAACCCGCTCTACCAGCTGCATTCGACCGTCGAGCCGGGCCAGTTCGACCAGCGCTTCTTCCCGTTCGGCAAGTACGAGTCGGACGTGCAGCTCTCGATCTCCTTCACGCTGAACGTGAAGACGCTCAACGTGAGGAGCGCGGGCGGCGCCGCCTACGGGCATCCGACGGTGGAGTTCATCGACCAGAAATCCGGCCATCACCTGTACTTCACCGTGCTCACGTACGGCACCGTGCCGGTCGCCGATTACCTCGCGCCGGACGTGGGTACCGGCAAGGTCATCGTGGGGACCACCTTCCGCGACGGCTCTCCCTACGGCCGCAATTTCGGCCTGCCCACGCTGCCGACGCCATCGGGCTTCCAAGCGCCGAACTTCTGGGGCTGGGGCGGCGCGTTCGAATTCCGCATGGATCGCGGGGAATTCCAGCGCGTGGTGAACGCAGCGCGCAGCGTGGACGCGGCGCTCTCGGCCGAGCCCGCCGACTACCTCGTGGACAACTTCCACTTCAACAACGAGGTGTTCGGCGACGGCGAGATCGGCATCAACCTCACCGGCTTCAAGCTCGAGCTGCTGCGGCGCTAAGCCTCAGCGGCACACCGTGGGCGGCGCGGCGAATACCTGCCGCGTGATCGCCTTGCCCTGCGAAAGGCCGTCCACGGTGTACGACATCGTCGCGTTGTTTGCGTCGCGGAAGACGAAGGTGACCTGTCCCACGGCGGCGCGCGTCACCTTCGCGGGGTCCCACGGCGCGGCGGAAAAGGCCGGCCCGATGGCGCGGTAGAGCGTGCCGCTGTAGGTCGCATTGCCGGTCTTGGCCACGTTCGATGCGACGAGCCATGTGCCGCGTCCGTCGCTGCCGTACGTGAACCAGGTGGCGAAAAGGACGTCGCCCTGCTGCGCGATGTTCACGCCCCAGCCCGATTCGCTACCGGCGGGCGCGTTCCACCACAGGTCCTGGTAGACGGGCAGCGCGCCCTGCGGGCCGTTCGCCTCGCAGGTCGGCATGGGCGCCGCGAAGGCCTGCCTCGTGATGCGCTTGATGATCTGCGCGCCGTCCACGGTGGCGCTCAGCACGCCGTTGTCCGCGTCCGTGAACGTGATGGTCGCGTTGCCGACCGGCGTGCGCGCCACCTTCGAGGGATCGAACGTGCCGCCGAACGCGGGACCCGTCGTGCGGAAGAGCATCCCCGAATACGAGTTGTCCCCGATCTTCGTGCCGCTGGACATCACGAGCCACATCGGGCTGCCATCGCCGTCGTACGTGAACCACGTGCCGAAGAGGACATCGCCCTGGTGCGTGAGGTGCAGTCCCCATCCCGATTCCGATCCGGGAGGCGAGGCCCACCACAAGCCTTGCGCGTTCACCGCGGGCGGCGCGGGTGCGGGACCGGACAGCGGGGTGGCGCCATCGATGACCGCCACGCCGCCGCTGCCGGCCACGTAGATGCGGTTCGTCGCCGCGTTCACCGCCACGGCGCGAGCGCCGCCCGCGATGGCGATGCTGGACATCGCGTTCGTCGCACCATCGATCACGGTGACGGATCCGGAGGCGTTCGGCGCGTAGATCCGGTTCGTCGCCGGGTTCACGGCGAGCGCCACGGGCGTCGGCATGGGCAGGAATGCGAGCGTGTTGGCGTTGCCGTCGATGACGACGACCTCGTTCGCGAAGGCGGCGTAGGCCTTGTTGGTGGCCGTGTTCACCACGATCGCGCGCGGAACCTGCGCATGCCCGGCGGGCGCGAACGAGAGGACGCTCTTGTTGGCCGCGGTGTCGATGATCGAGATCGGCCCGCGCGCATCCTCGCCGATCACGAAGAGCCGCTTAGAGGCCGTGTCGAGCGCGATATTCGTCGGCCGCGACCACACGCCGATGCTCACCGTCGGCGGATGGTCCGACGTGGACGCAAGATCCACCGCGCGCACGTCGCCGCTCGCATAGTGTGCGACGTAGAGCCGGTCGATGGCCTCGTCGACGGCGAGGTCCATGGGCACGTACGAATCCGTCGCCGCGGTGTACCAGGTGAGCGCCGCGGTGTCCACGAGCGTCACCTCGTCCGCATTGCCGGTGCGCACCACGTAGACCTGGTTGCGGCGCTCGTTGATCGCGATGGGACCGGTGCTGCCGATCGCGAGCCTCTTCACCGCGAGGGAGGCGCCGTCGATGAGCGCGAGGGTCGAGTCGCCGGCATTGCTCACGAAGACACGGTTGGTCGCCGCGCTCACGGCGATGTACTGCGGTCGCGGGCCGACGGCAACCGTCGCAAGCACCGAGTTGCTCGCGCCGTCGATCACCGTCACGTCGCCGGAATCCTCGTTGGCGACGTAGATGCGATTGGTCGCGGGATTCACGGCCACGGCGCGCGCGCCGGAGCCCGCGCCGATCGTGGCGATGACGTCCTTCGCGATGCCCGCTGCCGACACGTGGCCGGCATCGAAGCCGAGGATGAGGAGGGCGAGGAGGAGATGCGCGATCCGCATGGGCGCAATTCTTGGATTTCGTGTGCGGCCATGATCCCGGCGCGACGTGACGGCAGGGCGCGCCGCAAGATAATCGCGACGTGCTCCGAACGGACTAGCCTGCCTCTATCTCCACACGGTCGTGACGAGGGGTGCCCGCGTGTGACGGCCATGCCGTCCCTCTACACGGTCGTGACGAGGGGTGCCTGTGTGTGCGGCCCCATGACGACGTCTGCTACACCGGAAGAATTGGGCAGGATTTCAGCGGGGCTTCGGCAGGAAACCACTGCTTCGGGGGTTTCAGAAGCAAAGACCTTCATCAGAGCGTCGATTCTGCGGGCAACCACCTCGGGGGCCGCACAACAGGCACGGCCCTCGTCACGACCGCGCCTGTCGGACCGCTGGTGCGGCTTTGAGAGGTTGGATTCCCGCCTGCGCGGGAATGACGGATGTGCGCGGGAATGACGGATGTGCGCGGGAATGACGGATGTGCGCGGCAATGAGATGGTGGCGGCCAGCGTTGCGCGAGCAGTCTGTAGCGGCGAACCTTGGGACTGGACATCGGCGAGGGCCGTCCGTTTCTCGAGCGGCCCCGAGGTGGTTGCCCGCAGAATCGACGACCTGATGAAGGTTTTCGCTCATTGGGCCCCCGTAGCCGTGGTTGCCCATCGCAAGCCCCGCTGAAATTCTGCCCAGTTCTTCCGCTCCAGCAGACGTCGTCATAGGCCGCTCGAAAACGGACCCCTCGACGATGTCCTGCAAAGCGCGTCAGCCGGCCTTCTCGACCACCACGCGCCCCTCGGCATTCACGTACACGCGATATTTGTTCCCGTCCTTGCACGTGGCGACGTAATCCTTCTCGCCCCTCACGACGTAGCTCACCACCTCGCCGCACGGCTTGCCGTTCAAGGCGATGACCGCGGTGAGGTCCTTGCGCTGCGCGGGGTCATCCGCGGCATGGGAGGCCGCGACGAAGGACACGGAGGCGATGAGCATTGCGAAGCCTGGGCGGGCCATGGCGGATTCCTCAGGTGAATTGGGCGAACTTCTCGCGGTCGGTGAGCACGTTCCAGATGGCTTCGCGGGACGCATTGACGTCGCGGGCGAGCGCGGGATCGCCGTCCTGGAGCAGCGAGAGCACCTTCATCAGCAGCAGCTCGTAGGGATGGCGCAGCTCCTGCAGCGAGGCCTTGAGCTGCCCGCGATGGTACTCGCGGAATTTCTCGAGCAGGTCGTCCACCTGGTTCTTGAGCGACAGCTTGGTCATCACGCCGATCGCGCTCGTCTCGCGCAGGCGCTGCTCGAGGGACTTCAGGTCCAGCGGGGCGGGGCGAGCCGCCGGCGCGGTGGCGGGCGCCGTCGCGACCGCCGGCGGTGGCGGCGCTGCCGCGGCGGGCGCCTTGGCGG
>DASTGG010000197.1:0-6784 GCA_035719385.1 Usitatibacter sp. | reverse complement strand
TCCGCCGACTGCATCGCCTCCGTCGAGCGCTGGGCCAAGCGCGACGCGCTCGGCCAGAAGCTCGCCGAGTCCACCGACTCCTGGAAGGCGGTCGACGCGACGACCTTCACGCTGAAGCTCAAGCGGCCGTTCGCGCTGGTGCTCGACGCGCTCGCCAAGCCCTCCTCGAACGTGCCGTTCATCATGCCGGAGCGCATCGCGAAGACCGACGCTTCGACGAACATCATGGATCCGATCGGCTCCGGCCCCTTCAAGTTCGTGAAGGAGGAGTGGGTTCCCGGCAACAAGGTCGTGTACGTGAAGAACACCGACTACGTGCCGCGCAAGGAGCCGCCTTCGTGGGCCGCCGGCGGCAAGGTCGCGAAGGTCGATCGCATCGAGTGGATCTACATCCCGGATTCGGCCACGGCCGCGGCGGCGCTGAACGCCGGTGAGGTGGACTGGTGGGAGCAGCTGCCGCCCGACCTGATCCCGGTGCTCGCGAAGAACAAGCAGGTGAAGGTCGAGAACATCGACCCGCTGGGCTCCATGGGCGTGCTGCGGTTCAACTTCAAGTACCCGCCCTTCAACAACCAGAAGATGCGCCAGGCGCTGCTCTACGCGCTCGACCAGAAGGATTACGTGCTGGGCATCGCGGGCGACATGAAGAACGGGCGCGTGTGCTATTCGTACTTCACCTGCGGCACGCCGCTGTCGAGCGAGGTGGGCGCGGAGCCGATGAAGGGCAAGCGCGATATCGAGAAGGCGAAGCAGCTCGTCAAGGAAGCCGGCTACAAGGGCGAGAAGATCGTCATCATCTCGGCGACCGACCAGCCGATCGTGCACTCGCAGACGCTGCTCACGGCGGAGATGCTGAAGAAGCTGGGCCTCAACGTCGAGATCCAGGCGGGCGACTGGGGCACGCTCATCACGCGCCGCACCTCGAAGGAGCCGGTCGAGAAGGGCGGCTGGTCGATCTTCCACACGTGGCTCGTGGGCCCCGACCTCACCAACCCGGCGGTGAACTTCGCGATCCGCGGATCGGGAGACAAGGCCTGGTTCGGCTGGCCGGACGACCCCGCGCTCGAGAAGCTGCGCGACGAGTGGTTCGCGGCAGGCGACCCGGCCTCCTCGAAGAAGGCGGCGGATGCGGTGCAGAAGCGCGCGTTCGAGTTCGTTCCCTACGTTCCCACGTCGCAATTCATCCTGCCCACGGCGTATCGCACGAACCTCTCCGGCGTGATCATCGCGCCGGTGACGTTCATGTGGAACGTCGAGAAGCGCTGAACCGCGGCGGCGGCGGATGACCGCGTACATCGTCCGCCGCCTGCTGTCGACCATCGTCGTGATGGCGGTGGTCGCGTTCGTCGTCTTCTCGCTGCTCTACCTCACGCCGGGCGACCCCGCCGCGGTCATCGCCGGCGACCTCGCGACCGACGAGGACATCCGCCGGATCCACGCCGCGCTCGGGCTCGACGAGCCGTTCCTCGTGCGGTTCGGCCAATGGGTGCTGGGCCTCATGCACGGCGACCTGGGCACGTCCATCTTCACGAACCTGCCCGTCACGCGGCTCATCGGCCAGCGCGTCGAGCCCACGCTTTCGCTCACGCTGTGCACGCTGGTGGTCTCGATCCTCATCGCGGTGCCGCTGGGCGTGATCGCGGCGGCGCGCGCCGGCACGTGGCTCGACCGCGCCGTGATGGCGTTCTCGGTGTTCGGCTTCTCGGTGCCGGTGTTCGTGATCGCGTACGGCCTCATCCTCACGCTCTCCGTGCAGTACGAGCTGCTGCCGGTGCAGGGCTATCGCAGCTTCCACGAAGGCTGGTGGGAATGGCTGCGGCACCTGGTCCTGCCCAGCATCGCGCTCGGCACCGTGTACATCGCGCTCATCACGCGCATCACGCGCGCGAGCATGCTCGACGTGCTCGCGCAGGATTACATCCGCACCGCCGACGCGAAGGGCCTCGCGCCGCGCCAGGTGGTGATCGGGCACGCGCTCAAGAACGCCGCGATTCCCGTGGTGACGATCATCGGCGTGGGCGTGGCGCTGCTGATCAGCGGGGCGATCGTGACCGAAACGGTGTTCGCGCTGCCGGGCATCGGGCGCCTCACCGTGGACGCGATCCTGCGCCGCGACTACCCGGTGATCCAGGGCGTGATCCTCATCTTCTCCGCGGTGTACGTGCTCGTGAACCTCGCCGTCGACCTCTCCTACGTGCTGTTCGATCCCCGTGTCCGCTACTGACCTCGGTCGCGCGCCGGTTCCCGCCGATCCGCCGGGCGCGACGCGGTCGGTGTCGCCCACGCGCAAGCGCTTCCGCGACGCGTTCCGCCGCCATCCCACGGCGATCGTGGGCGCCGTGATCCTGCTGCTCATGATCGCGGCCGCGCTGCTGGCGCCGTGGCTGCACACCGTCGATCCGGAGGCGGTGTCCCCGATCAAGCGGCTGCGCCCGCCGTCGGAGCAGTACTGGTTCGGCACCGATGCGCTCGGCCGCGACGTGTACAGCCGCGTGATCTACGGGGCGCGCGTCTCGCTCGAGGTCGGGCTCTCGGTCGCGATCCTCTCGACGCTGGTGGGGCTGGCCATCGGCCTCGTGACGGGGTACCTGCGGCGCATCGACGCGGTCGTGATGCGCGTGATGGACGGGCTCATGTCGATCCCCTCCGTGCTCCTCGCCATCGCGCTCATGGCGCTCACGAAGGCGAGCGTGGGCAACGTCATCGCCGCCATCACGATCGCCGAGATGCCGCGGGTGGTCCGGCTGGTGCGCAGCCTCGTGCTCACCTTGCGCGAGCAGCCGTACGTGGAAGCGGCGATCGCCTCGGGCACCACGCTGCCTCGCATTCTCGCGCGCCACCTCGTGCCGAACCTGATGGCGCCGCTGCTCGTGCAAGGGACGTACGTCTTCGGCTCGGCGATGATCACCGAGGCCATCCTGTCCTTCATCGGCGCCGGCACGCCGCCCAACATCCCGAGCTGGGGCAACATCATGGCCGAGGGCCGCAGCCTCATCCAGATCGCGGGGCACTTGTTGCTGTATCCGGGCATCTTCCTCTCGCTCACCGTGCTCGCGGTCAACCTCCTCGGCGACGGCATGCGCGACGCGCTCGATCCGCGCCTCGCGCGGCGGATGTAGGCCATGGCCCTTCTCGACGTCCAGGACCTCAGGACCCATTTCTTCACGCGCGATGGCGTCGTGCGCGCCGTGGACGGCGTGTCGTTCTCGGTGGAAAAGGGCGAGACGCTCGCGATCGTGGGCGAGTCGGGCTGCGGCAAGAGCGTCACGTCGCTGTCGATCCTGCGGCTCATCGCCTCGCCGCCCGGGCGCACGGTGGGAGGGCGCGTGATGTTCGAGGGCCGCGACCTGCTGGCGCTGCCCATGCCCGAGATGCGCGGGATTCGCGGCGACGCCATCTCGATGATCTTCCAGGAGCCGATGACGTCGCTGAACCCGGTGCTCACGATCGGGCGGCAGATCTCCGAGGTGCTCACGCTGCATCGCGGCCTGTCGCGCGAGGATGCGGGGCGGCGCGCCATCGAGATGCTGAGGCTCGTCCACATTCCCGAGGCGGAGCGTCGCATCGGCCAGTATCCCCACGAGCTTTCGGGCGGCATGCGCCAGCGCGTCATGATCGCCATGGCGCTCGCCTGCGAGCCGCGGCTGCTGATCGCCGACGAGCCCACCACGGCGCTCGACGTCACCATCCAGGCGCAGATCCTCGACCTCATGCGCGAGCTGAAGAGCCGCACCGGGGCCGCGATCGTGCTCATCACGCACGACCTCGGCGTCGTCGCGGAGATGGCGCAGCGCGTGGTCGTGATGTACGCCGGGCGCAAGGTGGAGGAGGCGCCGGTGGCCGAGCTCTTCGCGCGGCCGCGCCATCCGTACACGCGCGGGCTGCTGGACTCGATGCCGAAGCTCGGCCTGCGCGGCCGGCGGCTCACGGAAATTCCGGGCACGGTGCCGTCGCTGATGGAGCCGATTCCCGGCTGCACGTTCGCGCCGCGCTGCCCGTTCGCCACGCAGCAGTGCCGCGAGGAATACCCGCCGCTCGAGGAGAAGTCCCCGGGGCACACCGCCGCGTGCTGGCATTCGGCGCGCGTCACGGCGGAGGCGGCCGCATGAACGACGCCGCCGTGCCGCTCCTCGAGGTGTCGCACCTCACCAAGCATTTCCCGGTGCGCGGCGGGCTCCTGGGGCGGGTGCAGGGCCAGGTGCACGCCGTGGACGACGTGAGCTTCGCCATCGGCGCGGGCGAGACGCTCGGGCTCGTGGGCGAGAGCGGCTGCGGCAAGTCGACGCTCGGGCGCACCGTGCTGCGGCTGGTCGATGCGACCGCGGGCAGCATCCGCTGGCACGGCGCGCCGATCGAGCACCTTCGCGGCGCGGCGATGCGGCCCTACCGGCGGCAGCTCCAGGCGGTCTTCCAGGATCCGTACGCGTCGCTCAATCCGCGCATGCGCGCCGCCGACATCGTGGCCGAGCCCATCCGCAACTTCGAGCGCGTGCCCGACCGAGAGGTGCGCGAGCGCGTCGCCTCGCTCTTCGAGCGCGTGGGCCTGCGCGCGGACCAGCTCGCCAAGTACCCCTACGAGTTCTCCGGCGGCCAGCGCCAGCGCCTCGGCATCGCGCGCGCGCTCGCGCCCCGCCCGCGCCTCATCGTGTGCGACGAGCCGGTCTCCGCGCTCGACGTGTCGGTGCAGGCGCAGGTGATCAACCTGCTCGGCGACCTGCAGGGCGAGTTCGGCCTGTCGTACCTCTTCGTCGCGCACGACCTCGCCGTCGTGCAGCACATCAGCCACCGCGTGGCGGTCATGTACCTGGGCCGCGTGGTGGAGCTCGCCGGGACCGGCGCGCTCTTCGCGAGCCCGCAGCATCCCTATACGGAGGCGCTGCTCTCGGCGGTGCCGGTGCCGGATCCGGCGATCCAGAGGAAGCGCATCATTCTCGCGGGCGACGTGCCCAGCCCCATCAAGCCGCCGGCCGGCTGCCGCTTCCACACGCGCTGCCCGTACGCGTTCGATCGCTGCCGGCACGAGGAGCCGAAGCTCGCCGAAGTCGCGCCGATGCATTTCGCGGCTTGCCATCTGCGCGAGCCCGTCGCAGCGCAAGGGAACCCGGCATGAAGATCGACGGAAAGCGCTTGTGGGCTTCGCTCATGGACCTCGCCGCGATCGGTGCCACGCCGAAGGGCGGCGTGAGCCGGCTCGCGCTCACCGACCTGGACCGCCAGGCGCGCGATCGCGTGATCGGCTGGCTGAAGGAGGCGGGCTGCGGCGTCGAGATCGACGGCGTGGGCAACATCTTCGCGGTGCGTCGGGGACGCGACGCCGGCGCGCCCGTGGTGCTCACCGGCAGCCACGTGGACACGCAGCCATCGGGCGGGAAGTTCGACGGTACCTACGGCGTGCTCGCGGGCCTCGAGGTCGTGCGCACCCTGAACGATCGCAACGTGAAGACCGAAAAGCCGGTCGGCGTGGCGATCTGGACCAACGAGGAAGGCAGCCGCTTCGTGCCGGTGATGGGCGGCTCGGGCGCGTTCGCCGGCGTCTTCACGCCAGAGGAAATCCTCTCGCAGCGCGACATCGACGGCGTCTGCTTCGGAGAAGCGCTGCAGGGCATCGGGTATCGGGGGCCGCTGCCGATGGGCGGGCGCAAGCTGGACGCGTACTTCGAGGCGCACATCGAGCAGGGCCCGATCCTCGAGCGCGACGCGAAGACCATCGGCCTCGTGGTCGGCGTCCTGGGCCTGCGCTGGTACGACTGCACCTGGACCGGGCAGGATGCGCACGCCGGTCCCACGCCGATGGAGTCGCGCCACGACGCCTTGCGCGCGGCGGCGCAGCTCGTGGAGGCGGTGAACGATCTCGCGATGCGCTACGCGCCGCATGGACGCGGCACCGTCGGATTCATGCAGGTGAAGCCCAATTCGCGCAACGTCGTCCCCGGGCTCGCGAGGATGAGCGTGGACCTGCGCCATCCCGACGACGCGATGCTCGCCGCGATGGACGGCGAGCTCAAGGTCGCCGCGCGCGGCATCGCGGCCGAGCTGGATGTCCAGTGCGAGCTCAGGCAGGTCGCGAGCTTCGCCGCGTGCCGCTTCGATCCGCAGTGCGTCGCGCACGTTCGCGAGGGCGCGCGCACCTTCGGCTATCCGCACGAGGAGATCGTGAGCGGCGCGGGCCACGACGCGGTGTACGCCGCACGCGTGGCGCCGACGGCCATGATCTTCATCCCCTGCGAGGGCGGCATCAGCCACAACGAGCTCGAGGCGGCGCGTCCCGAGCACGTGGAGGCGGGCGCGAACGTCCTGCTGCACGCGGTCCTCGCCCGCGCGGGCGTGGCCGCCTGAGCGTGAGCGCGAAGGACATCGCCGACATCGCGCAGGCCCTGCGCGCGCGGCACGGCTGCCACACGGCCATCCTGTACGGATCGCATGCGCGGGGCGAGGCGGCGCCCGGGAGCGATTACGACGTGGCCGGCTTCGCGCCGCGCGACGATGTGAGGCGCATCGGCGGCCCCTGGCGCTCTTCTTACCTCGACGTGTTCATCTATCCCGAGTCGCGCCTCGATCGCGCCGATGCCGACGTCATCGGCATGCGCGGCGGCGTCGTGCTTTTCGAGCGCGATGGCGCCGGCACGCGATTCCTGCAATCGCTCGACGCTTTGCACGCGCGTGGGCCGGAGCCGAAGAAGCCCGAGGAACTGGCGGGCCTGCGCGCCTGGTGCTGGAAGATGCTCGATCGCGCCCGCCGCGAGGACGCCGAGGGGAACCACCGCCGCAGCTGGCTCCTCATGAC
>DASTGG010000196.1:0-10773 GCA_035719385.1 Usitatibacter sp. | reverse complement strand
ATCGAGTTCTCGCTGCGGCAGCCGCTGTTCATCCTGCTCGGCACGCTGGTCTTCGTGGTCGCCGGGATCCTCGCGTTCCAGCAGCTTCCCGTCGAGGCCTTCCCCGACGTCTCCGATACGCAGGTGAACGTGATCGCGCTCTACCCGGGCCGTGCGGCCGAGGAGGTGGAGCGGCAGGTGACCATCCCGATCGAGACCGCGCTCTCCTCGGTGCCCAACGTGGTGCGCAGCTTCTCGCACACGCAGTTCGGGCTCTGCTTCATGATCCTCACCTTCAACGAGAAGCCCTCGGACCAGCAGGTGCGCCAGCAGGTGCTCGAGCGCCTGCGCGGCATCGACCTGCCGGCGGGCGTGGAGCCGGAGATGGCACCGCTCGCCACCGCCATCGGCGAGATCTTCCGTTTCCGTCTCAAAGGGGATCACCTCGCGCCCCAGGAGCTGCGCACGCTGCAGGACTGGGTGGTCGAGAAGCAGCTGCGCCAGGTGCCCGGCGTGGCGGACCTCGTGAACATGGGCGGCACGATGAAGCAGTACGAGGTCAATCCGGACCTCGCGAAGATGCGCGACTACAAGGTCACGCTCGCGCAGCTGTTCACCGCGCTGTCGCGCGCCAACTCGAATGCCGGCGGCGGCGCCGTGAGCCAGGGCCGCCAGCAGTTCCTCGTGAGGAGCCTGGGCAGTTTCCGCACCTCCGCCGACATCGGCGACGTCGTCGTCGCGGAGAACAAGGGCACGCCGCTGCTGGTGCGCGACGTCGCCGACGTGCGCGTGGGCTCGGCACCCGCGCAGGGCCTCGCCGGCCAGGACGAAGCCGACGACATCGTCAACGGCATCGTCATCATGCGCAAGGGCGAGAACCCGTCGCGCGTGCTCGAGGCGCTCAAGGAGAAGATCGACTACGTCAACGCGAAGGTGCTGCCGAAGGGCGTGGAGATCGTGCCCTACTACGACCGCTCGTGGCTCATCGCGCGGACGCTGAAGACCGTCTTCACGAACCTCACCGAGGGCGCGATGCTGGTGACGCTCGTGCTCTTCCTCTTCCTCGGCAACCTGCGCGCGGCGCTCATCGTGGCGGCGATCATCCCGCTGTCGCTGCTCGCCACGTTCCTCGGCCTCACGTTCGTCGGCATCCCGGCGAACCTGCTGTCGCTGGGGGCGATGGACTTCGGGATCATCGTGGACGGCGCGGTGATCGTGGTCGAGAACATCGTGCGGCGATTGGGGCAGCTCACCGACGCCGGCGTGCAGGATCCGAAGAAGCGCATCGCCGCCGTGCGCGACGCGACGTTCGAGGTCGGCCGCCCGACGCTCTTCTCGATGATCATCATCATCGCCGCGCACATCCCGATCTTCACGCTGCAGCGCCACGAGGGCCGCATCTTCTCGCCGATGGCCTGGACGGTGACCTCGGCGCTCATCGGCTCGCTGGTGCTGTCGCTCACGCTGGTGCCGCTGCTGTGCCTCAAGTGGCTGCGCAAGGACATCGCCCACGGCGACAACCGGCTCGTCGGATGGCTCAAGCGGCGCTACGAGCCGCTGCTGCGCGGGGCGATCGAGCGTCCGCGGCTGGTGGTCGCCATCGCGGTGATCGCGCTCGTGGCCAGCATCGCTGTGGGCACGCAGCTCGGCAGCGAGTTCCTGCCCGAGCTCAACGAGGGCACGACCTGGGTCAACCTCACGCTGCCGCCGTCGGTGTCGCCGCAGGAGGCGCAGGAGCAGGTGCGTGCCGTGCGCGCGGCGCTGCACACGGTCCCCGAGGTGCGCACGGTCATCTCCAAGGTCGGGCGCCCCGACGACGGCACGGATCCCAAGATCTTCAACTCGGCCGAGTTCTACGTGGATTTCATCCCGGAATCCGAATGGCGCGCCGGCAAGAAGAAGGAGGACATCATTCGCGAGATGGACGCGGCGGTTTCGCAGATTCCCGGCATGGAGCCGTCGTTCTCCCAGCCCATCCGCGACAACGTCCTCGAGAGCATCTCGCAGGTGGACGGCCAGATCGTGATCAAGGTGCGCGGCGAGGACCTCGACCGCATCAACGCCGAGGCGAAGCAGATCCTCGACCGGATCGCCACGGTGCCCGGCGTGGCGCGCTCGTTCATCGACCGCGAGGGGTCGCTGCCGCAATACGTGATCGACATCGACCGCGCCGCGGCCGCGCGCTACGGCGTGAACGTGGGAGACATCCAGGACCTGGTGGAGACCGCGCTCGCCGGCAAGGCGACCTCCGAGCTGTGGGAGGGCGAGAAGCACTTCAGCGTCGTCGTGCGGTTGCGGCCGGGCGAGCGCGAGCCGGCGAACCTTCCGAACCTGCTGGTCGCCACGCCGGGCGGCGCGCAGGTGCCGATTTCGCGCGTGGCGCGCTTCCGCTCGATCTCGGGCGCCATGGACATCGCGCGCGAGAACGGGCGACGCGTCGTTTCGATCGGCGTCTTCATCCGCGACCGCGACATGGGCAGCGTCGTGAAGGACATGCAGAAGCGGGTGGCCACCGGCATCACGCTGGCGCCCGGCGACGAGGTGACGTGGTCGGGCGAGTTCGAGAACCAGGAGCGCGCCATGAAGCGCCTGTCGTGGATCGTGCCGCTGTCGATCGCGCTCATCTTCCTGCTGCTCTTCGATGCGTTCAGCTCGGTGAAGAGCGCGCTGCTCATCGTCGCCAACATCCCCTTCGCCATGATCGGCGGCATCCTCGCGCTCTTCTTCACCGGGATTCCGCTCTCCGTCTCGGCGGCCATCGGGTTCATCGCGCTCTTCGGCCAGGCCGTGCTGAACGGCGTCGTGATGGTGACCTACTTCAACCAGCTGCGCGAGAGCGGCCTGCCGGCGCGCGAGGCGGTGATCGAAGGCTCGCTGGTAAGGCTGCGCACCGTGCTCATGACCGCGCTGCTCGCGATGTTCGGCCTGCTCCCGATGGCGCTGTCGCACGCGATCGGCGCCGAGACGCAGCGCCCGCTCGCCGTCGTCGTGATCGGCGGGCTCATCTCTGCCACATTGCTCACGCTCTTCGTGCTGCCCACGCTCTATCGCGCCGCCTACGAACGCAAGACGCGGGAGATTCCCGAAGCCTCGCCGTCCGCGGCAGAATGACGTCATGGAGCAGGATCGATGAAGGCGCGCGCTGTCGCGCGTGGGGTCGTTGCCATCCTCGCCGTGGCGCTGGTGGGCGCCGCCTCGCCGCCGGCATTCGACCTGCAGGGCCATCGCGGCACGCGCGGGCTGGCTCCCGAGAACACGCTGCCGGCTTTCGCGAAAGCGCTGGAAATCGGCGTCACGACGCTCGAGCTGGACACCGGCATCACGCGCGACGGCGTGGTCGTGGTGTCGCACGAGCGCTCGCTCAATCCGGCGCTCACGCGCGGGGCCGATGGCCGCTGGCTCGAAAGCTTCGGGCCCGCGATCCACGATCTCACGTATGCGGAGCTGGAGCGGTATGACGTCGGCCGGCTGAAGCCGGATACCGGTTACGCACGCCAATTTCCCGACCAGCGGCCGGTGGACGGCACGCGCATCCCGCGCCTTGCCGACGTCTTCGCCCTGGCGCGTGAGAGCGGCGTTCGCTTCAATATCGAGACGAAGACTTCGCCGGTGGCTCCCGACGAGACGCTGGCTCCCGGGCCGTTCGTGCGCCGCGTGATCGAGGAGATTCGCAAGGGCGGCATGGCCTCGCGCTCGACGCTGCAATCGTTCGACTGGCGCACGCTGCAGGTGGCGCAGCGCGAGGCGCCCGAGATTCCGACGGTCTACCTCACGGCGCAGCAACGCTTCCTCGACAACATCTGCCCCGCGCCGGCCGGCAGCAGGCCCGATCCGGTGCCTGCCGATTGCGCGCCGTCGCCATGGACCGCTGGCTTCCAGCTGAAGGACCACGGCTCGGTGCCGAAGATGGTGAAGGCCGCGGGCGGGGCGGCGTGGTCGCCCTATTTTCGCGACGTGGACGCAGCGAAGATCCGCGAGGCGCACGCGCTCGGGCTCAAGGTCGTCGTCTGGACCGTGGACGACCCCGCCGACATGCGCCGCATGATCGATCTTGGCGTGGACGGCCTCATCACCGACCGCCCCGATATCGCCAGGAAATTGATCGGGAAATAAATGGGGTCAGACTCCATTTCGCGGAATTCAGGTTCCTGAATTATTCGAAATGGAGTCTGACCCCATTAATTTTCCACCTGCATCCGCCCGCGCCGCTCGTCGACGAAGGCGAGGATCCCGAGCGACACGAGGAAATACGCGGCGGTGAGCAGGATGGCGAGGCGATGGTTGCCGTGCGTGATCCACGTGACCGCGCCATAGGTGACGGGGCCCAGGATCGCGGCGAGCCGGATCGCGACGCCCCAGAGGCCGAAGAACTCCGCGCTGCGGTCGGCGGGCGAGAGGTAGGCCACGAGCGCGCGCCCGGCCGACTGGCTGGAGCCCATGCAAAGGCCCGCGAGATTGGCCGCGAGCCAGAACATGGCCGTCGTCTGCGAGAGGTACGCGACCACGCACATGAGAACCCAGATCGCGATGGTGAAGCGCAGCGCCGACACCTTGCCCATGCGGTCCTGCGCGTAGCCGAAGCCGAAGGCACCGATGGCGGCCGTCACGTTCACGACGAGCACCAGCATGATCGTCTGTTGCGTCTTGAACCCCATCACCTGCTCGGCGTAGATGGCCGCGAGCGCGATCACCGTCGCCACGCCCGCCTGGTAGAAGACCCCGCACGCGAACACCAGCAGCAGATCGCGAAAGCGGCGCGCCTCATGTGCGGTGGCGAGCAGGCGGGCGAAAGCGGCGCGCGCGCCCGGCACGGCCGCGGGCACGGCACGCTCGCGCAGGAAGAGGAAGGTGGGCATCGCCGCGAGGCCGTAGACCGCCGCCGTGATGATCATGGTGCCGCCCACCGCGTCGCTCGTGCTCGAGCCGCGCGCCTCCGCCGTCATCACCCACGCGAGCGAGATGGCGAGCGCGAGGATGCCGCCGAAGTAGCCGAGGCTCCAACCCCATCCCGATACCTTGCCGAGCGCCTCGGGCGTCGCCAGCTCCGGCAGGAACGCCGCGCACAGGTTCTCGCCCATGGAGTAGGCGACGTTGGACACGATGATGAAGAACACGGCCCAGGCGACGGTGCCCGGCCCGCACCACGCGAGGGCGATGGTGCCCGCCACGCACACGAACGTGGACCATGCCAGCAGGCGTTTCTTCGCCGCGTGCGCATCCGCCCAGGCGCCCAGGACGGGACCGATCAGCATCACGACCGCGTACGACACGGAAAGCGCGACGGTCCACGCGAACGTCGCCCACGGCGCGTTCCCCGCGACGACCGAGACGAAGTACGCGTTGAACACCGCCGTGAGCACCACGGTGGTGTAGCCCGAGTTCGCGAAGTCGTACATCGCCCACGCGGCGACCTCGCGGCGCTCCACCCCCGGATTGAGCGCCGAGGCCGGCGGGGCGCTCATCGGCCCGGATGCGGCGTCGTGCGCAGCAGCTCCTGGGCGCGCTCGAGCGCGCGGTCGCGGCTGGCCTGCAGGTCGGCGAGCGTGGTGGGAACGACCTCGTCGGGAATCACGCCTTCTCCTTCGATGCGCTTGCCGTTGGACATGACGAAGCCGACCTCGCTGTACGCGAGATCCGCCCCGCCGGGCACGTGAGCATAGCCCAGAAAGCCGAGCAGGCAACCGCAGCTGGGCTCGCCGACCACGAGCGCGCGGCCGGTCGCCTGCATCGTGCCGGCGAAGAGCTCGCTGCCGCTCGCGCTCAGGCCATCGACCAGGATCACGACCGGGCCGCGATAGGCGTTCGGGTCGCCCTTCACCGTGCGATGCAGGCGGATGATGTCCACGGCGCCGAAGAAAAGGGACACGGGCCGGCCGGTGCGCGTGGTGGCGCGTCCGAGCTCCGTGCGTTTCGTGAAGAAGCGCTCGAGCATCTGGTTCACCGCGTGCACCGAGCCGCCCGGATTGCCGCGAAGGTCGATGATCACGCCGGGCGTCCTGAAGAGCTCGTCGAGCGATGCGAGGGCGCGCGCGGTGACGCCCACGCTCCACTGGCTGATGCGCAGGTACCCGAAGCCCGAGGGCAGCACGCGGTGCACGATGCCGGGGTGGAACGTGAGCTTCTGGCGCTTGAGCCGTGCGTCGAAGCGCGTGCCGTCGGCGCGCTCGAACGTGAAATCGACGCTCGTGCCGACCTCGCCGAAGACGAGTCGCCGCACCGCGCGCAGGTGGCGCGTGCGGTCGGTCGAGTCGTAGCGCGAATCGGCCACCAGCTTCGCGTACGCCTGCTCCGCCGGCTCTCCCCCGATGCGCGCGATCGTCATCCCGGGACGCACGCCCGCCCACCAGGCGTCGGAATCGCGGTTCACGGAAACCACCGCGAGCCTGCCGTCGATGGGAAGGAACAGGAAGCCCAGGGAGATCGACTGGTCGCGCTTGCGCAGCTCCACGCGCAGCGGCGACTCGACCCGCGTGTGCGAATCGTGCAGCTCGCCCGTCATGCGGTCGAGCACGTCCCAGAACGCCTCGTCGTCCTTCGCCGCCATGGCGAGGGGCTTGTAGCGATCGCCCACCGCGCGCCAGTCCACGCCGTTGAAGCCCGGGTCGTGGTAGCGCTCGTATATCGTGCTCCACACGAAATCGAACGCCCGCTCGCGCGCCGCCGCATCGAGCGGCCGCGTCCCCGGCTCCGGCACCACCTGCGTCGGGAGGCCCTGCGCCTCGCCGAACTGTCGCCCGATCGTGTTGTACGGGTCGAGCAGCGAGCAGGCGGACAGGAGGGCGCAGAAGATTAATGGGGTCAGACTCCATTTCACGGAATTCAGCTTTCGCCGTCCTCCGCGCGCTTCGCCCGGCGTTAAGACGGCATGGCCCGCCTTCCGCGCTTGCGTCTGCCCGAGTACCCGTTGCATGTCGTGGTGCGCGGCAACAACCGCCAGGCAATTTTCCTGTCCGAAGGGGATCGCGTGTTCTTCCATCGCATCCTGTGCGAGGCGGCACGGCGGTTCGGCATGGACGTCCATGCGTATGTCTTGATGCCGAATCATGTCCATTTGCTCGTGACGGGCCGGTCGACGGATTCGGTCAGCAAGGCGATCCAGTCCCTGGGCCGGCGCTATGTAGCGTATTTCAATTTCCTTCATCGGCGCACGGGCACCCTTTGGGAGGGACGGTTCCATTCGTCGGTGGTCGATAAGGATCGGTACTTCTTCGCCTGCCAACGCTATATCGAAATGAACCCGGTGAGGGCAGGGCTATGCGTCGCTGCCTCGGAATTCCGTTGGTCGAGCTACCGCTTCTACGCCGAACATGCGGCCGACGATCTCGTGACGCTTCACCCGATCCATTCCGAATACGGCTGCCGCGATGGCCTCGCGTATCGCCGCATCTTCGACGAAGGGATGAGCGCCGAAACGCTCGAGGCCATTCGGGATGCCGTGCGGCACGGATGGGCCTTGGGTGATTCCGCCTTCCGCGAAGGCCTGGCCGCGTTGACCACGCGCCGCAGCGCCCGGATCACTCGCGTGGGACGGCCGAAGAAAAGCTGAATTCCGTGAAATGGAGTCTGACCCCATTTATCATCCCCCGTCGATCTCGCTGCGCTTGAGGAGGTAGTCCAATCCGCCGACGCGGTACCAGCGATAGCCGAAGGGCTCGAGCAGCACGTCGTGGCGCCCGCGCTTGCCGGCGTGGCTGTGATCCTCGGTGAGCAGGTTCACGAGCAGGTCGCCCGCGGAACCGGGCAGCCCGGCGCGGAACGAGATCTCGCGCGGCTTGGCATCGAGGTTGTGCAGGAACAGCACGGAGTTGTTGCGCCAGTCGTAGCGCAGCGCCAGCACGGCGGGCGTGCCGGTGTCGAGGATCTCGAAATCGCCCCAGCCCACCTCCGGCACTTCCTTGCGCATGCGGATGATGCGCTCGGTCCAGTTGAGCATCGAATGCGGGTCGCGGCGCTGCCTGGCGGCGTTGACGTGCTCGTAGCCGTAGGGGCCCTTCTCGATCACCGGCAGGATCGGCTTGTCGCTCTTCGTGAAGCCCGCGTGCGGCTCGGCGGACCACTGCATGGGCGTGCGCGCGCAATCGCGCTCGGGCAGGTCGAGGTCGTCGCCCATGCCGAGCTCGTCGCCGTAGCGCAACACCGGCGTGCCGGGCAGCGTGAACATGAGGCTGTAGGCGAGCTCGAGGTGCCGGCGATCGCCCTTCAGCATCGGCGCCAGCCGCCGGCGGATGCCGCGATCGTAGAGCTGCATCGACTTGTCGGGCCCGAAGGCCTCGAACACGATGCGCCGCTGCCGCTCGTCGAGCCGGCCCAGGTCGAGCTCGTCGTGGTTGCGCAGGAAGTTGCCCCACTGCGCCGTGGGCGGGCGCTCGCGCGTCTTGCCGAGGGCGCGCGCGAGCGGGCGGCTGTCGGCCGAGGCGAGGGCGTAGAACAGGTTCTGGTTCACCTGGAAGTTGAACATCATCTGCACGCGCTCGCCCGCGTCGCCGAAATACTCCATGTCGGTCGCGGGCGGCACGTTGGCCTCGGCGAGGATGATCGAGTCGCCCATGCGCCACTGCAGGAACTCGCGAAGCTGGCGCAGCATCTCGAACTGCTCCACCGATTTGACGCCCGCGCCCTTCGTGCCGATCACGAACGGCACCGCGTCCATGCGGAAGCCCGAGACGCCGAGCTGGATCCAGAAGCCCATGATCTTCAGGATCTCCGCCTGCACGTGCGGGTTGGACGTGTTCAGGTCCGGCTGGAAATCGTAGAAGCGGTGGAAGTAGTACTGCCTCGCTTCCTTGTCCCAGCTCCAGGTCGATTTCTGCACGCCCGGAAACACCATGCCCTCGTTCGCGTGCGGCGGCTTCTTCTTCGACCACACGTACCAGTCGCGATACTTCGAGCGCGGATCGCGGCGCGCTTCCTGGAACCACGGGTGCTCGATCGAGGTGTGGTTCACCACGAGGTCGATCAGCACGCGCATGCCGCGTTGCTTCGCGCCGTGCGTGAACTCGACGAAGTCGCCGATGGTGCCGTAGCGCGGGTCCACGGAGTAGTAATCGGAGACGTCGTAGCCGTCGTCCTTGCAGGGCGACTTCTGGAACGGCATGAGCCAGATCGCGGTGACGCCCAGCCCGTGCAGGTAATCGAGCCGCCGCATGAGCCCCTGGAAGTCGCCGATGCCGTCGGCGTCCGAGTCCATGAAGGTGCCGACGCTCAGGCAGTAGATGACCGCGTTCTTGTACCAGAGGTCGTTGATCATTCGGCATCCCCGCGCAATGCGAAGTACGACTTCGCGGCACCGCCGCGGTTCACTTCGCTTCGGGGGCGGGACAGGCGACGGCGCGCAGCTGCGAGCCGGCGAACTCGCGCTGCAGGGCGGCGAGCCGCGCCACGACCTCGGTGTCCGGCTCGCGAACCAGGACCACGAGCTCGCGCAGGTCGCGCGCGAAGGGGCCGTATTCGGCGGTGGCGATGCCCTTGGCCTGCAGGGAGGCGACGAAGCGCCGGGCCGCATCCTCGGTCGAGAAGATGCCGAGCGAGATCGCGTTGTCCGGCCGCAGCGAGAGCTCGGTCACGCCGAGGCGGCGCAACTGGGCTACGGCCGTTTCGGCCGTGCGCCGGTCGGGCTTGGCCGGGATGTACACCCAGTAGCGCGTGACCTCGTCGATGCGGCGCTCGGACAGGCGCTCGCCCAGCTTGAGCGCCGCGAGCGCGTCGCGCGCGCGCTGCGAGTCCGCGGCGGCGATGCCGGAGAATTCCACGCAGGCCGCGCCGGCCAGGGTCTGCACCGTGCGCCGCGTCTCCTCCGCGCGGCGGGCGGCCATGGCGGGCGGCGTCACGCCGACCAGCTTCACCTCGCCGGGGTTGAGCTCGCGGCCGCTGAAGTCCGCGCGCTGCGCCTGCGCGGAGAGCCACAGGTGCGCTCCCAGGGCCAGCACGGCGAGCAGGAGCAGGAAGAACAGGAAGCGGGACACGTCAGCGCGGGCGTGCGAGCACGAGGAGGCCGTCGAGCACGAGATTCTCGTGCATCGACGCAGGCAGGGGAAGATGAGCGCCGATCTCGGCCGCGGCGCCGCCCGAGAGCAGCACGCGCGCCGGAGCCGAGCCCTGCCGCTCCATCGCCGAGGCCATGCGCAGGATCGCGCCGATGGCCGCCTGCGCCGCGCCGGTCGTGATCGCATCCGGCGTGCTCTGCGGGAAATCGGCGAAATGCCCCTCGGTGAGGCGCAGCCCCGCCGTGCCGCGGTCGAGCGCCTTTCGCATCATCGCGGGGCCCGGCACGATGAGGCCGCCGAGGAAACGTCCCTCGCGGGTGAGCGCGTCGATGGTGAGCGCGGTGCCGGCGTTCACGACGAGAACGTCCTCGGCCGCGAGCGCGTGCGCCCCGATGAGTGCCGCCCAGCGGTCCGCGCCCAGCTGCGCGGGATCGCGATACGAGTTGGTCACGCCGCCCGCGCGCGCGGACGACCGCACCACCTGGAGCGCGATGCCGCGCCGCTCGCAGGCGCTCTGCAGGTCGTGCTCGACGGTGCCGCCGGCCACGTTGCACGCGATCGCGCGCGGGGCGAGCGCGGCGCCATGCCAGGCGCGATGCAGCGTGGCGGAATCGGCGGTGGCCACCGAGCCGGTCGCGGCCCAGCCATGCCCATCGTGCAGGCCCCACTTGATCCGCGTATTGCCGGCGTCGATCGCCAGCAGGGACGCCTGCGGGCCGGCGGCGCTCACGATGGCCGCAGCGAGATTTCGGCCGAGGCGAGGCTCACCAGCCGCGCGTCCGCCGTGCGCACCACGAGCACGCCATCGGCT
>DASTGG010000195.1:0-36801 GCA_035719385.1 Usitatibacter sp. | reverse complement strand
ATCGACACGATGACGATCGGGCTTTCGCGCGAGGTCGCCGAGGAAGGCATCCGCGTGAACGCCGTGCGTCCCGGCGTCATCTACACGGACATCCACGCGAGCGGCGGCGAGCCCGCGCGCGTGGAGCGCGTGAAGTCCGCGGTGCCGATGAAGCGCGGCGGCGAGCCCGAAGAAGTCGCGCGCGCGATCCTGTGGCTGCTCTCGGAAGAAGCTTCGTACACGACGGGCTCGTTCATCGACGTATCCGGCGGCCGCTAGCGCCGGAAACGCTCGCCGGCGCGCACGCGCCACGACGCACGGTTATCATGATCGATTGCCCATCGCCGCCGCTTGCCTCACATGGGACGCGAGCCCATCCCCGAAGAGCTGCGCCGCTTCATCCTCACCAGCGTGCGCTCCGTGCCGTTCGTCGAGGCGTTGCTGCTGTACCGCGGGGCGCGCGGCGCTTCCATGGACACGCGCACGCTCGGGCAGCGGCTCTACATCCCGGAGAAGGGCGCCGCCGATCTCGCCGAGGAGCTGCATGCCGCGGGCGTGCTCGAGCGCGACGCGGCGCGAGCCGATTGCTACCGTTACGCGCCGGCCTCCCCGGAGCTCACCGCCATGCTCGACATGCTGGCGAGCTTCTACTCCACGCACCTCGTCGATGTGACGCAGCTCATCCACTCGGTGAGCGCGCGGCGGGCGATGCAGTTCGCCGAAGCGTTCAAGCTCAAGAAGGATTCCTGATGGCGGCGATCATCTACGCCCTCTGCGCCCTCACCTCGCTTGCCTGCGCCGTGCTGCTGCTGCGCGCCTTCGCCAGGAGCCGCGGGCAGCTGCTGCTCTGGAGCGGCCTGTGCTTCGTCGGCCTCACCGCGGGCAACGCGCTGCTCGTGCTCGACCGCGTCTTCCTGCCGACGGTGGACCTCAGCACCGCGCGGCTGGCGGTCGCCTTCTTCTCTCTCCTGCTGCTCCTCTTCGGGCTCATCTGGGAACAGGAATGATGATCAACGACATCCTCGTGGGCGGCATCGCGACGGCCTGCCTCGCCGCGGCCCTCTTCTTCTTGCGCTTCTGGCGCACGACCCGCGACCGCTTCTTCCTGCTGTTCGCGCTCTCGTTCCTGATCGAGGCGGCGAACCGCCTGCTGGTCTACCTCTGGGTCGGCCCCAACGAGGACGCGCCGGTCTATTACATCGTGCGCCTCGTCGCGTACGGCCTCATCATCGCCGCGATCGTGGACAAGAATCGCGTGCGGCGCCCCTCCGGGCTCGTGCGGCCGCAGCAGCGATGACGCCCGACATCGTCGTCACGCGCCGCGAGGCGGTCGCGGCCATCGGGTTCAACCGCCCGCAGCGGCGCAATGCATTGACCGCGGAAATGTACGAGGCGATGGCCGCCGCGATCGCCGAGGCCGACGCCGATGCCGCCGTGCGCGCCGTGCTCTTCCATGGCACGGAAGAGGCCTTCACGGCGGGCAACGACATCGAGGACTTCGTGCGGCGGCCGCCGGCCGGCGAAGACGCTCCGGTGTTCCGCCTGCTGCGCAGTGTCGTCGCGGCCCGCAAGCCGATGATCGCCGCCGTGAACGGCATGGCCGTGGGGCTGGGCACGACGCTGCTGCTGCATTGCGACCTCGTGTATGCCGGCGAGGACGCGCGCTTCTCGCTGCCGTTCACGAAGCTGGGCCTGGTGCCGGAGTTCGGCTCGAGCTACCTGCTGCCGCTCATCGCCGGCTACCAGCGCGCGGCCGAGCTGCTGCTGCTGGGCGAGCCGTTCGATGCGGCGCATGCGCATGCGGTGGGCATCGTGACGCGAATCGTGCCGCGCGCGCAGGTGCTCGAGACCGCGTGGGACGCCGCCCGCAGGCTCGCGGCGCTGCCCGCCGATTCGGTGAACGCCACGCGCGAGCTGATGAAGGCGCCGCACCGCGAGGCGGTCGAGCGGCAGATGCGCCTGGAAGGCGGGCACTTCCGTGCGCTCCTCGGCGCGCCGGCCGCCCGCGAGGCGCTCGCGGCTTTCCTCGAGAAGCGCAAGCCGGATTTCAACCGGTTGTAGGACTCGTCCCATAACCTGCCGCGCAGCGCTCCGAAGCCCGGAGCCGGAACCAAGCGCGCGCGTGCGCGCCCAACGAAGGCCGGCACGTGCCGGCCTGCCTCCCCGCCCTCATGATATTCGCGCTCTATTTCGTGGGATTCGTCGTGTTCGTCGCCGGCCTCGCCTCGGGCGCGATCGCGCTCGGCATGCCGGAGACGGTCGTCACCGCGAGCGCGCTCGCGCTGCTCGCGCTGGGACTCTTCGCCGGAATCCTGCGTCACCGCGCGAGGGGACGCTCCGCCCCGGTCTGAGCGTGGAAGCGCCAGCGGCCGCGCCGGGTCATTGTGCGGCGCAGCAGAGGGGCGTATAGTCCGCCGCCGATGAGCGCTCCAAGCATGCCCGTTGCCGCCCGCGACCTGGAGGCGCCCCACCAGGGCACGGCCTTGCTCGTGGTTGCGGCGCTCGGCGTCGTATTCGGCGACATCGGCACGAGCCCGCTGTACGCCCTGCGCGAAGCGTTCGATCCCAAGCACGGCATCCCGCTGAACCCCGACAACGTGATGGGCATCCTGTCGCTCATCACGTGGTCGATGGTTTGGACCATCGCCCTCAAGTACCTCACGCTCATGATGCGCGCCGACAACAACGGCGAGGGCGGCATCCTCGCGCTGCTCGCGCTCGCCCTGCGCGAGACGCAGGCGCGCACCACGTTCAAGTGGGCGATCATATCGATCGGCATCTTCGGCGCGGCGATGTTCTACGGCGACAGCATGATCACGCCGGCCATCACGGTGCTCTCGGCGGTGGAGGGCGTGGCGGTCGCCGCGCCCGCGTTCGAGCATTACGTGCTCCCCATCACGGTGGCCGTTCTCGCGCTGCTGTTCCTCATCCAGAGCCACGGGACGGCGCGCGTGGGCGCGCTCTTCGGGCCGGTCACGATGCTCTGGTTCGTGAGCATCGGCGCGGTGGGCGCGCTGCACATCGCGCGCAATACGGCGGTGCTGTCCGCGCTGAACCCGAAGTACGCGGCCGACTTCGTGCTGGCCTATCCCTTCCTGGGATTCATCGTGCTGGGCGCCGTGTTCCTGGCGCTGACCGGCGGCGAGGCGCTGTACGCGGACATGGGCCACTTCGGCAAGCGCGCCATCCGCATCGCCTGGTTCGGGCTGGTGATGCCGTGCCTGCTGCTCAACTATTACGGGCAGGCCGCGTACGTGCTGGCCAACCCCGCCGCGATCAGCAATCCGTTCTACCTCATGGTGCCGGACTGGGCGTACTGGCCGATGGTCGTGCTGGCGACGTTCGCCGCCGTCATCGCGTCGCAGGCGGTCATCTCCGGCGCATTCTCGATGACGCGGCAGGCGATCCAGCTGGGCTACATCCCGCGGCTCGAGATCCTGCACACCTCCGAGAAGACGATCGGGCAGATCTACGTGCCGTTCGTGAACTGGGTGCTCTTCACCGCCGTGGTGGCGCTCGTGCTCGGCTTCCAGACCTCGAGCAACCTCGCCAACGCCTACGGCATCGCGGTGGCCGCCACGATGGTGATCGAATGCATGCTCGCGATGGTCGTCGCGCGCCGGCTGTGGAAATGGCACCCGGCGGTCGTGGCGGTGGTCATCGGCGCGATGCTGCTCGTGGACCTGACGTTCCTCGCCTCGAACGCGACCAAGTTCCTCTCCGGCGGATGGTTCCCGGTCGTGATCGGCATCTCCGTGTTCACGCTGCTCATGACGTGGAAGCGCGGCCGCACGCTCATGTTCCGGCGCCTGTCCGAGCAGGGCATCCCGTTGAAGCCCTTCCTCGACGGCCTGGAGGCGCACCCGCCGCAGCGCGTGTCGGGCACCGCCATCTTCATGACGAGCACGCCGGACACCGTGCCGCATGCGCTGCTGCACAACCTCAAGCACAACAAGGTCATCCACGACAAGACGGTGTTCCTCACGATCGTCACGCACGACGTGCCGAGCGTGCCGCGCGAGGATCGCGTGCAGTTCGAGCGGCTGGTGAACGGCTTCTACAAGCTCGAGGCGTGGTACGGCTTCAAGGAGCAGCCCGACATCGACGAGATCCTCAACGCCTGTCGCGTGCGCCACGGCATGACGTTCGACGTCATGGACACCTCGTTCTTCCTGTCGCGCGAGACGGTGATTCCCACGAGCGACACGCCCGGCATGGCGCTGTGGCGCGACCACCTGTTCGCCTGGATGACGCGCAACGCCACGCGCGCGACCGACTTCTTCAACATCCCGGCCAACCGCGTCGTGGAACTGGGCACGCACATCGAAATCTGATCTCGATGAACCCCGACATCGCCGCCCTCCGGTCCAACCGCGCCGTGGTCGTGTCGGTCATCGTCGCGGCCGTGGCGGTCACGCTGGTCGCGCTCCTGGGCATCGCGAAGCTGCTGGGCTGGCTGCCGTCGAAGGCCGCCGCGAGCACGCCCATGAGCATGGCGGCGCCCGCCAACCAGGTCGCCGGCACGGCCCCGGAGATGGCGCTCGCCCCGGGCGAAAGCGTGGTGGTGCCCGCCGATACCTCGAAGCGCCCGGCGCCGATGATGCCGCACTACGTGGCGCCGCCGCCTCCCACGCCCGCACCCGCGCCGGGCGCGTCAGCCGCGCCGGCGCCAGCGTCCCCGCCAGCAGCGACGAAAAATCCCGCCCCGCACCCGAAACCCAGGACCGCGGCGCGTGCCGAGCCGCAAACGCCCAGCTTCCTGCGCGGCGACCCGCATCCCACCTCGCCCATGGATACATGGCCCAATCCGGGGCGGTGCGCGAATTGCGGCCGCGTGGAGGCGACGACGACGTGGCCCGACATGGCGGAGGTGCGCATCCGCTTCGAGGACGGCAGCACGCGCACGCTGCGCTCGGCCGCGCCCTCGCCGTGGCATGTAGGAGACCGCGTACGCGTCGAGCACGGCCGCATCCTGCGCGACTGAAACCCCCGGGGACGCACCCCGGGGACGCACCCCGGCCCGCGTAGCGCTGGCGCCGCGATGAACGGGGTGCGTCCCCGGGTTGTCCATCCGGCATGCCGAGCTCCCTGCAAACCTACTGGAAGAAGCGCGATTTCGGCGTGACCTCCGAGCCGCGCGGCGAGGTCGCGCGCCCCGGCAAGGCGCTGTCGTTCGTCATCCAGAAGCACGCGGCCAGGCGCCTGCATTACGACTTCCGCCTCGAGCTCGACGGCACGCTCAAGAGCTGGGCCGTGCCCAAGGGGCCGAGCTTCGACCCGAAGATCCGGCGCATGGCGGTGCACGTCGAGGACCATCCGCTGGGCTACGCCAGCTTCGAGGGCGTGATCCCGAAGGGCGAGTACGGCGCCGGCACGGTCATCGTGTGGGATCGCGGCACGTGGGTGCCCGTTGGCGATCCGCGCGAAGGCTATCGCAAGGGCAAGCTCAAGTTCGACCTCCACGGCGAGAAGCTGCGCGGGCGCTGGAACCTCGTGCGCATCGACAGCCGCAGGGACGAGCGCCAGGAGCCGTGGCTCCTCATCAAGGAGAACGACGATGAAGCGCGCCCCGCCTCCGAATACGACGTGACCGAAGCGTTGCCGGACAGCGTGCTCGAGGGAAAGGCGCCGCCGACGAAGCGCCCCTCGCGCAGGAAGCAGGCCGCGCGGGCGCAGCGCGAGATGCCTCGCGGCGCGGTCGCCTCGAAGCTGCCGCTCGCGCTCTTCCCGCAGCTCGCCACGCTGGTGGACGAGCCGCCCGCGGGCGAGGGCTGGATCTACGAGCTCAAGTTCGACGGCTATCGCATCGTGACGCGCATCGATGGCGACGACGTGCGGCTATTCACGCGCAACGGCAACAACTGGACCGGGAAGCTGAAGGGCCTCGCCGGGGAGATCCGCCACCTCGGCATCGCCTCCGCGTGGCTCGACGGCGAGATCGTCGTCATGAACCCGAAAGGCATCCCGGACTTCCAGCTGCTGCAGAACGCGTTCGAGGCCTCGAAGACGAAGGACATCGTGTACTTCGTGTTCGACCTGCCGTACTTCGGCGGCCACGACCTCACGCGCGTGCCGCTCGCGCAGCGCCGCGAGCTGCTCGCGAAGGTGCTCGAGTCCAACCAGTCGCCGCGCATCCGCTTCAGCGAGGCGTTCGACGTGCCGGCGACGAACCTGCTCGACACGGCGTGCAGGCAGGGCCTCGAGGGGCTCATCGGCAAGCGCGCCGACGCGCCTTACGCCTCGACACGCTCGTCATCGTGGGTGAAGGTGAAATGCACGCGCCGCCAGGAATTCGTGGTCGCCGGATTCACGGATCCCAAGGGCAGCCGCGTGGGCTTCGGCTCGCTGCTGCTGGGCGTGCACGACGGCGAAGGCCGCCTGCGATACGCGGGCAACGTGGGCACCGGCTTCGACGACGCCGGCCTTCGCGAGCTTTACGCGAAGCTCAAATCGCTCGAGACCGACAAGGATCCGTTCTTCGAGCGGCGCCGCGACGTGAAGGGCCATTGGGTGAAGCCGCGGCTGGTGGCCGAGGTGTCTTTCACCGAATGGACCAGCGACGGCCGCATCCGCCATCCGGTGTTCCAGGGCTTGCGCAGCGACAAGGACCCGGAGGCGATCACGCGCGAGCAGGAGAAGCACGTCGAGCAAGTCGATGGGGACGCACCCCGGGGACGCACCCCGAAAACGCGTGCGAAGCGGACGGCTGGCGCCGGGGTGCGTCCCCGGGGTGCGTCCCCGGGTTCCGAAGCGCTGCCGATGAAGATCACGCACGGCGACCGCGTGATCGACCCGGTCACGAAGGCGACCAAGCTCGATATCGTGAAGTACTACGCGGACATCGCGGAGGACATGCTGCCGCACCTGGCGGGACGTCCGATCGCGCTGGTGCGCGCGCCGGCCGGCGTCACCGGCCAGCTGTTTTTCCAGAAGCACACCGAGAAGGTGAAGATCCCCGGCATCCGGCAGCTCGACCGCAGCTTCTGGCCGGGCCATCCCGCGATGATCGAGGTGGCCACCCGGGAAACGCTCGTGGCCGCGGCGCAGGTGAACGTGGTGGAGCTGCACACCTGGAACTCGACGACGGCGGAAATCGCGCACCCCGACCGCGTGATCTTCGACATGGACCCTGGCGAGGGCGTGGACTGGTCCACCCTCAAGGAAGCGACCGCGCTCATGAAGAAGATGCTCGACATGCTCGGGCTCGCGAGCTTCCTCAAGACCTCGGGCGGCAAGGGCCTGCACGTGGTCGTGCCGCTCACGCCGTCTGCCGACTGGAACTACGACCGCGTGAAGGACTTCTCCGAGGCGGTGGTCGAGCACATGGCGCGCACCATCCCGAAGCTCTTCGTGGTGAAGAGCGGGCCGAAGAATCGCGTGGGCCGCATCTTCATCGACTTCCTGCGCAACGGCAAAGGCGCCACCACGATTGCGGCGTTCTCCGCACGCGCGCGGCCCGGCCTCGGCGTCTCGGTGCCGATCACCTGGAAGGAGCTGCCGGGGATCGAGGCGGCCGACCAGTGGACGATCTTCAACGTCCGCGAACGCCTGGACAAACTGAGGAGCGATCCCTGGCGCGGCTACACCACGACGAAGCAGACGCTCGACGACGCCGCCGGACGGCTCGACCTGCGCTAGTCAATTAATGGGGTCAGACTCCATTTCGAGGAATTCAGGTTCCTGAATTAATCGAAATGGAGTCTGACCCCATTTATTCGGTTCAGCGGGCCGGCGAGAACTCGAAGCGCTCGCCCGAAGGACCGGTCACGACGAGCCGGTCGCCTTGCCGCGCGAGCCGCGCATTCTCGGTGAGCGCGGCCATGAGGCGCTTCTCGACATCCGCGCCCGGGCCGAGGCACATGCGCTTGGTCGCGACGATGCGGCCGACGCGCCCCTGCCCGCCTTCCGCGGTCCACGTGCCGTTCATCATGTTGCAGCCGGTATAGCCGGCGAGCCGTCCCTCGGCCAGCAGCTCGAGGCTGGGCACGTTCGCCGACTGGATGGAAGCATCGACGACACCGACCCATCGCGTCCCGGCGAGCGGCGCGGCGGCCGCGGCCGTCGCACGCGCGGCGGGCGCATCGCCCCCGGGCGTGGCGGGCGCCACCGCGCAGCCGCCCACGCCGATCAACGCCATCAACATCCAGTGCCTCATCGCTTCGCCTCCTCGGGATGGGCGCGCAGCACGATGGTGCCCGCCGAGCCGCTCATCCGCATGGTGTCTCCGGTGATGGTGTAGCTCGAGACCGATTGCAGCACCGCCAGCACGCGGCTCTCGAGCGCCTTTGCGGTGGGATCGCAGGATCTGCCGCCGGTTTCGATGCGCCGCAGGGCGATGGCGCGGGCGCCGACGCTGTCCTGCAGGTATTGCGCGCGCACGGCGTTGCAGCCGCCGAATCCATCGACACGGCCGTCGCCGAAGCGGAACCACGGCGCCTCGCCGGCGAGCGGCATCTCCAGCACGACGTCCCAGCGCGTGGCGGCGAAGGGACGCGGCGGCGGCTCGCGCTGCGTCATGGCGCAGGCGGCGGTGAGCAGGGCGAGCGCCAGCGGCGCGGCACGAAAATTCATGTCTTTTCGGAAACCGATTTGAGATTGGCGAGGCCCGCTTCGAAATCCGGTCCCACGAGGCGGTCCATCGCGGCGGCGAGGTAGTGCTTCAACGGATTGGCTCCCACGTCGCCGCGGTTGGTCCATGTGACGCGCGTGGCCTCTCCCTGCGGCTCCAGGCGGAATTCGCCGGCCGAGCGCATGCCGTAATCGGGGAACACGAGCGCGTACTCGACGCGGCGGTTGGGCTCCACGCGCGTGAACTCCATCGCGCCGTTGCCCTCGCTGCGGCTCTTCCACGACCACTTCGCGCCCTGCCCGAACGGCGCGCCGGAGTAGTGCAGGTCCATCTGCGGGTCGCGCTTCGTCCACACGCTCCATTCCGCCCACCGCCGCGGGTCGGCGATGGCGTCATAGATCTTCGTCTCGGGCGCGCGGATCACGATGGAGCGGCTCACCTCGAACGTGGGGGGAAGCAGGAAGCCGATGGCGAGCGCGGCGAGCGCGAGCATGCCGACGAACGCGAGCGTCCACTGCAGGATCTTCATGGTTGTCCCTCCCGCGGCTAGTATAGAGGCATCCATGTGCAGCCGATATTTCCTCGACGCCGACGGCAACATCATCGCGTACACCTTCCGCGTCCCGGCGAACCCCAACGTGCGCAAGCGCTTCAACATCGCGCCGACACAGGAGGCGCCGGTGATCCGCCTCGACCGCGAGGGTCGGCCCGAGGTGGCGCTGCTGCGCTGGGGCCTCGTGCCCTTCTGGGCGAAGGACCTCAAGGCCGGGCACAGGATGATCAACGCGCGCTGCGAGGGCATCGAGGCGAAGCCCGCCTTCCGCGAGGCAATGCAGGCGCGGCGGTGCATCGTGCCGGCGAGCGGGTTCTTCGAATGGAAGGGCGTGCCCGGCCACAAGCAGCCCTTCGCCATCACGCTGCCGGACGAGCCGCTCTTCGGGCTGGCGGGCCTGTGGGAACGCTGGAAGCGCGGCGAGCACGACTACGTGGAGACGTTCACCATCGTGACCACCGACGCGAACGAGGCCGTGGCGCCGATCCACGACCGCATGCCGGCGATCGTGCCGAAGGCCGCGGTGGACGCGTGGCTGCGCGGACCGGCCGACGAAGCGTGCCGGCTCCTCAAGCCGTTCGCAGGCCGCATGGACCTGCGCGCCGTGCGCAAGGCGGTCAACGACCCGAAGGTCGAGGGGCCGGAATGCCTCGAGGACGCGGAGCCTGGCTGGGAAGAAGATCGGCAGCGGCCGCTCCTGTGACCGCGCCTGGCGGCACCACCACGATCTGCGCGCGGTGCCTTGCGATGAACGACTGCAGGATGCGATAGACGTCGGGGTCGAATTCGATCGCCGCGCGCATCCCGAGGATGTCCATCAGCTCGTCCTCGGAGCGCGCCGTGCCGATGGGGCACCAGCGATCGAACACGTGCGCTTCCTCGAGCCGCCCGCGCTCGTCGCGCTCGCGCACGACGATGCGCCCCGGCCAGGGCCAATCCATGATGCGATGCGCCGCAAGCGCGAGCACGAGGCGCAGGTGGTGCTGCTCCGGGCTTTCCTCGCCGATGCAGGCGCCGCGGCACTTGCGCACCTGCCGCGCGAAGCAGGGGCCGCCGCGCTTTTCCCAGCCGAGCTGCCGCCAGCACAGGCCGTGCACGCCGGCGATGTCCTCGAGCAGCTGCCTCACGTGCGGCTTCGTGGCGAACGGCCCGTAGAGCGCCTCCGAACCGGCATCGCGCGCGGCCCAATCGATCTCCTTGTTGAGGACGATTTCCGGCGGCGAGCGCAGGTCCGGCAAGCGGATGAAGCAGGCGTTGAGCTTGCGGCGCAGGCGGTGGTTGTGCAGGGGCAGCAGCTCCTTCACCATGCGCGCCTCCTTGAGCAGCGCGCCCAGCTCGCCGGCGGTCTCCTCGAACTCGATGCGCCGGATCTCGCTCGAGATGCGCACGTCGTTGGCGGTGCGGTAGTCGCTCGAGAAGTGCGAGCGGATGCGCCCGCGCAGGTTCACGCTCTTGCCGATGTAGAGCGGCAGGTCGTTCACGCCGTAGAAGCGGTATACGCCCGGGCCCTCGGGCAGGTTTTCGAGCGCGTCGGGCGGCAGCTGCGGCGGCAGGCTGGGGATCTTGAGCAGGCGCTTGACCGCCGCCGCGATGTCGGCGGCCTCCTTCTCGCGATGCAGCCGCTGCACGAAACGCCAAAGCACGCGGGCGTCCCCCAGCGCCGAATGGCGGCCCGTGCGCGAGGCGGCATCGCCCTGCACCGCCTCGTGCAGGCCGTGCCGCTCGATGAGCGCGTCGAGCCCGTGGCCCACCGCGAGCGGATAGAGCCGCCGCGAAAGGCGCACGGTGCAGAGCACCTCCGCCGTGAAGGGCATCTCCACGCGGCCGAACTCGTTCTTGATGAAGCCGTAGTCGAAGCGCGCGTTGTGGGCGACGAAAAGGTGGCCCTCGAGGCGCTCGAGCACCTCGCGGCGGATCTCAGCGAAGGTCGGCGCATCCCGCACCATCGCGTTGGTGATGCCCGTGAGGACCTGGATGTCCTCGGGAATCGGGCACCCCGGATTCACCAGCGACGACCACTCCTCCACCAGCTCGCCGTCCTCGACGCGAACGATGCCGATCTCGGTGACGCGGTCGCGCGTGGGCGTGGTGCCCGTCGTCTCGACGTCGATGAACGCAACCGCCGGCGCTAGCATCCCGCGATTCTAGCTTCGCGCGTGCGCTGGACAACTAAAGCGGAAAACGGAGTTGAACGGAGGAATAACGAAGCCAACGCAGGACTGCAAATGAATGTTTTCATTCGAGATACCGTTTGCACTATCCCGGGTTATCCACAATGCGGTTTTCCGTTTCCTCCGTTCGTACTTCGTTGAACTCCGCTTTCCGCTTTGGAAACAGCGCTAGCGTAAAATAGAGGGTTCCCCGAAAAGGAAACCCCGCCATGGCACGTTCCCGCGCCAAGTCCCCGCCCCGCCTCACCCGCGATGCCGAGCGCCTCATCGCGCTCTCGCTCGGGCTCAACGCCTCGGGCAGCCTCACGGAAGACCGCTTCTGGGAATCCGAGATGTCGGCGCTGGTGGCGAAGCTGCTCGAGAACGGCAACGACGCGCCCATCGACGGGGCCCTGGACCACCTTTACCAGACGAACCTCGGCGCCTACGACACGCTGATCGAGCTCGTCGAGAACGAATCGGAGTCCGTCGCCACCATGCAGGGCGACCGCGCATGGCAGGCGCTGCTCATCGCCGCGCCGATCGTCGCATGGTCCAAGTACGCGATCGCCTCCGGCACGATCGCGCGTGAGGAAGCCGAGACGCTCAAGGTGCAGCTGCAGGCGCACGTGCTGGCGAAGGACGCGAAGGTGACGCTGGTGCCCTATCTCTATTCGATCGACCAGCTGCCGCGGCATTTCTCGGAGCTGCGCCGGCTCACCTCGCGGCTCGCTGACGCGGCGGTCTCTGCTGAAGTGCCGCGCCTGGAGCTCGCGCGGCTGCCCGAGACCGCGCACCTGCTGGCCGACACGCGATTCCTCATCGCTTGCGCCGCCGTGCCGCGCGGGCAGGCGCTCTTTCGCTGGCAGGAAGATGCCTCGGGCCACGCGGGCCGCGCCGGCAGCCTCGAGCAGTGGATCGCGCAGGCGCGCCCGACGCTCTCCAAGCTGCTGCCGGGATGCGTGTTCGAGTGCCTGCTGCCCGACGCCTACTACGTGAACTGCCGCGAGTCCGATCGCCGCGTCCGCCCCTTCGGCATCCGCGCCGCGGTGGCGTTCCTCGAGAACGCGCTCAAGGTGAAGGCGAGCGAGCTGCAGGCGGTCGTGGCCGGCTTCGGCGAGGAGCGCGTGGACGAATACCGCGTGGGCTTCTCGCTGGGCGAGGACAGCGAGATCGCGCACGGCGTCGTCTGGCCTCTCTACGGCCGCGAGGACGAGACCGCGCGGCCCGGCCCGCTCGACGAAGTGATGGCGCAGCTCAACGAATGCGGCGTCACCGAGGTGAAGAAGCTGGCCGGGACGTTCACGCCGGAATATTGCGAGGACTGCGGCGCCCCGCTCTTCGCGAACCCCGAAGGCGAGATCGTGCACGCCGAGCTGCCCGAGGAAGCGGACACGCAGGCGGCTCATTTCCACTGAAATAAATGGGGTCAGACTCCATTTCACGGAATTCAGGTAGCTGAATTGGGCGAAATGGAGTCTGACCCCATTTATTCCTGATGGACGCCCTCTCCGAAGTCCTGCGCCTCGCGCGGTTCGGCGCGAACGTGACCCTCGACGCCACGGCGCACGAGCCGTGGTGCGTCTCCGTTTCCGCGAGCGAGGCGACGATGCGCGCGCACCTCGTCGTCGACGGCGAGTGCGATCTCCGGTCGAACGCGAACGAGGCGACACTGCGCGCCGGCGACTTCGTGTTCCTGCCGCGCGGCGACGCGCATCTCATCGGCAGCTCGCTCGATGCGCCGGCGGTCGCCTTCTCCGCGCTCGTGAAGCCGACCGTCGCGGGCGAGTTGCTGCCGCTGCGAATCGGCGGGTCCGGGCGCGTCACGCGCTGGATCTCGTTCTCGCTCGCCTGCGAGCGCCACCTCGCGCAGCCTCTCATGGACGCATTGCCGCGGCTGGTGGTCGCCGACCTGACCGGGGCGCCGGTGCTCGAATGGCTCACCGATGCCCTCGGGCTCGCGCTCTCGGCGAGCGATGCGCCGTTCCTCGGGGCGGCCGCGACGCGCTCGCGGCTCGCCGAGCTCGTCTTCGTCGAGGCGCTCGCCCGCTACATCCAGTCCACGCCCGGCGGCACCGGCTGGATCGCCGGCCTCAACGATCGCTACGTCGGGCGAACGCTCGCGCTCGTGCACGGGCGCCCGTCGGAGGCGTGGACCGTCGAGAAGCTCGGCCGCCAGGTCGGGCTTTCGCGCAGCGCCCTCGCCGAGCGCTTCAGCGAGGTGATGGGAGAGCCCATCTTCGCGTTCCTCACGCGCTGGCGATTGCAGATGGCCGCGGAGTTCCTCCTCAACACCACGCGCCCCATCGCCACGATCGCGCACGACGCGGGCTACGAGTCGGCGGGCGCGTTCTCGGCCGCGTTCAAGCGGCAGTTCGGCAAGCCCCCGTCCGTTTGGCGCAGGAGGCGCCGCCGCTAGTTCCGCCACGCTACCGCAGCGCGCGATACAGGAACGGCAGCGACACGTCCATGCGGTAATCGATGTCCGAATGGTTGTCGTCGAACTCCTCGTACGTGTGGCGGATGCGCGCCTGCGCGAGGCGCTTGGAGAGGATGCGCGACCCGTAATGGATGTGGTACTGGTCGCGCGACCCGCAATCGATGTAGATGCCGCGTAGCGACGCGAGATTGCGGCGATATTTGCGCACGAGGTTCACCGGGTCGTTGGCCTGCCAGCGCTTCCAGCGCTCGGGCAGCATCTCGCCCGTCTCCAGGTTGAACGGCAGGCGGAAACGGTTGGGAGCGCGCGGGTCCGGATCGTAGGTCGCCGCCATGCACAGGTTCATGATGCAGTGGCCTTCGGCCATCGAGAGCTTGGGCTTGCGCCACACGGCATCGAGGAAGCGGCGCACGCGCCCGTCGTCGATGCCGCGATCGGCGCCGCGCTGCATCTTCAGCACGTCGTAGCGGCCCGGCCTCGCGGGCTTCGGCCGGTACTTCGCGAGCTCGTTCAGCGTGTTCGGCCAGTCGTGCCAGTACACGAAGTCGAAGTACGCGTCGCCCGAGTGGTCCGCGATCGCGCCCCATGTGTCCGCGTACTTCATGCCGTGGATGATGGCGCCGTAGCCGCCCGACGACTTGCCGAAGCAGCCGCGATGGTCGCGCGAGGCGAGCGTGCGGAACTCGCGATCGACGAACGGCACGATCTCGCGCGTGAGGTAATCGGCGTAGTTGCCGATCGCCGGCGAGTTCACATACTGGTTGCCGCCCAGCGCCGTGAAGCAATCGGGCAGCACGACGATCGCCGGCCCCATGCGCTTCTCGTGGACGAGCCGCGCCAGGCGCTCGGGCAGGTTCTCGCTGAAGTTCTTCCAGGCGACGTGGGAGAGTCCCGATCCCATGAAGCCGACGAGGTCGTAGAGGACGGGAAAGCGCCTGCCGCGATTGCGCGTCGCGCCCTCGTCGTACTGCGGCGGCAGCCACACCGCGAGCTGGCGGACGTACGGATCGCGCAGCGCGTTGTCGCGGAGGATCCGGGAGGTGTGCTCGAGGACGACGACCTTGCCGGTCGACCAGGCGGGACGCTTCAACATTGCGCGGCTCCGGACGGTTGGAGCGCAAAGGATAAGCGAAAAGGCAAAGGGCGCCGAAGCGCCCTTGCCGACCAGCGGTAATCATCGGGTCCCCGCCTGCGCGGGGCGGCGCTATGCCGCGACGCGCCGCTTGTACTCGTGCGTGCGGGTGTCGATCTCGATCCTGTCGCCCGTCTCGCAGAACGCCGGCACGTTGATCTCGAAGCCGGTGGCGAGCTTGGCGGGCTTGAGCACCTTGCCCGACGTGTCGCCGCGCACCGCGGGCTCCGTGTACGTCACCTCGCGCACGATCGTGGTCGGCAGCTCGAAGCTGATCGCCCGGCCGTTGTAGAACACCGCCTCGCCGCTCATGCCGTCCTCGAGGTAGTTCAGCGCCTCGCCGAGGTTGTCCTTCTCGATGTCGTACTGGTTGTACTCGCCGTCCATGAAGACGTACATCGGATCGGCGAAGTACGAATAGGTGACTTCCTTCTTCTCGAGAACGAGCAGCTCGAATTTCTCGTCGGCCTTGTACACGGTCTCCGTGTTGCTGCCGGTGAGCAGGTTCTTCAGCTTGAGCTTCATGGTGGCCGCGTTGCGGCCGCCCTTGTTGTATTCCGCCTTGAGCACGACCATGGGGTCCTTGCCCATCATGATCACGTTACCGCTGCGCAACTCCTGAGCCGTCTTCATAGGTCTGTCCGTTTGGTCCGGTTACCGCGGAAGTTGAGGCCTTTCGGGCCGGTTCAACCCCCCGTGATGATTCCGCTGGTGGCCCCTGCCGCCATCGGCAGGAAAGCCCATAATTCTAGCACCTTAAACCCAATTATTTCAACACGTTGTCCGCAAAATCGACGATTGCAGATGCAAGATCGGTCCGCTGCCCCAGGCGCTGCGCCCAATCGCGCGCGTGCTCGAGGAGCGCCTCGCGCCGCGCGATGAAGCCCGCCCACGCGTGGGCCAGCGCGGGCCGCGCCGGCTCGGGGTCGGGCATGTCGCCGCGGGCGTTCCAGGCCTCCCACATCGCGGTCACGGCGGCCGCCTGGTCGCGCGGCAGGGGGGCGGTGTACCGCGTGAGGAACGCGGCCAGCTTGATCCAGTGCGCGCCGTCCTGCGTGGGGTAGATCTGCCAGACGAACGGGCGCGCCGCCCACTGCGCGCGGACGAAGGAATCCTCGCCACGCACGAAGTTCACGTCGCACGCCCAGAGCAGGACGTCGTAGCGGTCCTGCGGCAGGAACGGAACGGGAATGACCTCCACCTCGCCTCGGCCCTTCAGCCCCGCGGTGGCCGGCCCGTCGGGCACGACGAGCCACACCGGCCCGGCGTGCTGCGCGCACGCCGACACCAGCGCCTCCAGCGGCGCGCCCGCATAGGCGAAGAGGCTCACCTTGAGCGCGCCTTCGGGCGGGGTTCGTCCGACCAGCTCCTGCCAGAAGACGGCCTGCGCGCCCGCGTCGCGCTGGAATTCGAAGCGCCGCCGCAGGAGGTCGCGCTCGCGCAGCAGGCCGCCCGTGGCACGCGTGAACCCCGGGAAGAAATAGTGCTTCACGAGCGGCAGGCGCGGATTGGGCGACGGCAGCGCGTGGCTGCCCTCGACCCAGTCCTCGGCGCTCAGGTATTCGAGGTTGATCCAGCGCGGCCTCGGCTCCCGCTTCGCCATCGCCTCGACGTATTGCTGCGGCGGATCGCAGCCGAAGGTCTCCACGACGACGTCGGCGATCTCGCCGGCGGCGAACGGCTCGCGAAGCACGTGGATCTCGACATCCTCGAGCGCCTGGATGTCGCGCGTGCGATCGACCTCGGGCCGCAGCCTCGAGAGCACCGCGAGGTCGTCCACGAAGAGCCGCACGCGCTTGCCGTGCTCGCGTGCGATCATGCGCGCGAGCCGCCACGACACGCCGACGTCGCCGAAGTTGTCCACGACGCGGCAGAAGATGTCCCAACGGTCGGCGGCGGGCATCGCGCGATTCTATACTCGGGCCGGAGCCTTCCATGGCACGCAGCAAGCCGTTCGAGTTCGACGAGGCGAGCCTCGCGCTGCTCGGCGAGCGCATGGCGAGCGGATCGCTCACGGCGCAGCAGCTCGCGGCGGCTTACCTCGAGCGCATCCGCGACATCGACGCGGCGGGGCCGGCGCTGCGCGCGGTGATCGAGCTCAATCCCGACGCCCTCGCGATCGCCGCCTCGCTCGATCGCGAGCGCGCCGCCGGACGCCTGCGCGGGCCCCTGCATGGCATGCCGGTGCTCATCAAGGACAACATCGCCACGGGCGATCGCATGAGCACCACCGCCGGCTCGCTCGCCCTCGACGGCGTGCGCGCCACCGACGACGCGCCGCTCGTGCGCCGGCTGCGCGACGCGGGCGCGGTCATCCTCGGCAAGACGAACCTCTCCGAATGGGCGAACTTCCGCTCGTCCAATTCGGTGTCGGGATGGAGCAGCCGCGGCGGGCAGACCCGCAACCCCTACGCGCTCGACCGCAGCCCGAGCGGCTCGAGCTCGGGCTCGGCGGTCGCGGCCGCGGCGAACCTCTGCGCGGCAGCGGTCGGCACGGAGACCGACGGCTCGATCACCTCGCCTTGCGCGTGCAACAACCTCGTGGGCCTCAAGCCGACGCTCGGGCTGGTAAGCCGCGCCGGCATCGTTCCCATCGCGCACTCGCAGGACACGGCCGGGCCCATGGCGCGCAGCGTCGCCGATTGCGCGCTGCTCATGAACGCGCTCGCCGCGCCCGACGCCGGCGACGCGATCACCACTTCGCGCCGCGTGCCCCGCGGCATCGATTTCACCGCCGCGCTGGGACGCGAGCAGCTCGATGGCGTGCGCCTCGGCGTGGCGCGGCAATTCTTCGGCGCGTTCGAAAAGGCCGACGCGCTCATCGAGGCCGCCCTCGACGTGCTGCGCGACCTCGGTGCCGTGCTGGTCGACCTCGAGATGCCGGGCGTGGGCGGCTTCGACGAGGCCGAGCTCGAAGTGCTGCTGCACGAGTTCAAGCACGGCCTCGATGCGTGGCTGCCGCGGCACGTGCCGCATGCCGGCGTGCGCTCGCTCGCCGACGTGATCGCGTTCAACGCCGCGCACCCCGCGCGCGTGATGCCGGTCTTCGGGCAGGACCTGCTCGAGAAGGCGCAGTCGTGCGGCCCGCTCACGTCGCGCAAGTACCGCGCGGCCCTCGCGCGATGCCGGCGCCTCGCGCGCACCGAGGGCATCGATGCGGCGGTCGGGCGCCATCGCGTGCGCGCGATCGTGGCGCTCACGTCGCAGCCGGCCTGGATCGTGGACCCGGTGAACGGCGACATCACGCGCGGCGGCTGCACCTCGCTCCCGGCGGTGGCCGGCTATCCGCACCTCACCGTGCCCGCGGGATTCGCCGGAAGGCTGCCGGTGGGCATCTCGTTCTTCGGGCCGGCATTCAGCGACGCGCGGCTGCTCGCGATCGGGCATGCGTTCGAGCAGGCCACGGCGCACCGCCGCGCGCCCGGATTCGACGCCACGGCCGCTTGACGCGAGCGCGATGATATGTCACCTTTCGGTGACATATCGGGATGGCGATGAAACCGGACGAGATGGATGCGGTCTTCGGCGCGCTCGCGAGCGAGCCGCGGCGCCGCATCCTCGACATCCTGAAGAAGGAGCCGGGCTGCAACGTGAATCGCGTGTGCGGATTCTTCGACATCGGGCGCATCGCCGTCATGAAGCACCTCGACGTGCTCGAGGCGGCCAACCTCGTCATGTCGGAGCGCGCCGGCCGCGAGCGCCTGCTGTACTTCAACCCGGTGCCCATCCACATGATCTACGACCGCTGGACGAGCGAGTTCAGCGCCTACTGGGCGGGCCGGCTCGCGCGCCTCAAGTACCACGTCGAGAGCGCGCCGGTGCCGCTGCGCCCGCGAAAAAGGGGACGACATGGCTGAGCCGAACAAGGCGGTCTTCCGCGTGCTCATCGCCGCGAGGATCGAGGACATCTTCCGCGAGATCACGCGCACCGACCGGCCGCAGGCCGCCGTGTACGACGCGATGCTCGTCACCGCCCGCCTCGCGCCCGGCGCCCGCATGCAGCTGCGCACGAAGTCGGGCAAGCACACGATCGTGGACGGCGAGGTGCTCGAATACGATCCGCCGCGCCGCTTCGCGCACACGCACCGCTTCACCCAGCACGACGATCCGGTCTGCCGCGTGGTCTACGACCTGAGGCCGGCGGGCACGCACGTGGAGGTCACGCTCACCGTTGAGGACCTGCCGGTGGGCACGCGCACGGCGCGCAGCATGATGAGCGGCGGCCCGTTCATCCTCGCCAACCTCAAGGCGGTCGCCGAGCGCGGCCGTCCTCCCCTGGGCACGCGCCTCATGTACGCAGCGATGGGCGCGCTCGAATTCATGCTGCCCGCGCGCACGCGCAGCGAGCGCTGGCCGCTTTCACCGGGAGGGCAACCATGAGAACGCTGTTTTCCGCCATCGCGGCGCTGCTCGCACTCGCCGCCCACGCCGACGAGCGCATGCTTCGCAAGGAGGCGCTCGTCGAGGCGCCCGTGGAATCGGTCCACGCGGCATGGACCACGAGCGAGGGCATCCAGTCGTTCTTCGCGCCCGAAGCCATTGTCGAGGCGAAGCCCGGCGGCGCCTTCTTCATCCACTTCAACCCCTACGCGGCCGGCGGCTCGCGCGGTGCGGACGGCATGCGCGTGCTGGCGGTCCAGCCCGGCCGCATGATCTCCTTCACGTGGAATGCGCCGCCGTACATCCCCGACGTGCGGGCGCAGCGCACGGTGGTGATCGTGCGCACCGAGGCGGCCGGCGAAGGCAGGACGCGGGTGACCCTCACCCACGCGGGCTGGGGCGATGGCGGCGGCTGGGACGAGGCGTACAAGTACTTCGACAAGGCATGGGACCGCGTGCTGGGCAGCCTGCGCGAGCGCTTCGCCAAGGGACCGACCGACTGGCGCGAATGGCTCGGCAAGATGAGGCAGGCCACGCCCGAGGCGCCCCGCGTCCCCGAGCGCATCCTGCGGCACCAAGCGGTCGTGAGCGCGACCCCGGAGACGATCTGGAAGGCTCTCTCCACGCCCGAAGGCGCCGCGCGCTGGGCCGCGCCGGTCGTCGCGCTCGATTTCCGCACCGGCGGATACATGCGCACGCACGACGACGCGTCGAAGGCGATCGGGGCGCCGGGCACGCGCCATCTCGACATCGTGAACGTGATCGAGAACGAGCTCGTGACCTACCAGGTAGGCCTCGCCGAGCGCGACCCGGCGGCGGCGCGCCTGGAGGACCAGCGCCTGCAACGGATCGTGCAGCTCGCGCCGGCGGGTGCCGGGCGCACGCGCATCGTCGCGACGATGGTCGGCTTCGGAAGCGGCCCCCGATGGGACGAGGCGTACGCCGCGCTCGCGAAGGAAAACGAGGCCGCGGTCAGGAAGCTCGCCGCGCTTTTCCCGGCGCGATAGGCGCATCCTTGCGCAAGCGCCCCGCAGCGGGAGGAGGAATGGCAGGGGCTCCAAAAAAATAACCCGGCAGGGGTGGGCCGCCGGGTCAAGGCCACGCACCGGCTTTCGCCGGCGCCAGGAGGAGAGAACGACACCATCGTAGCCCCTCCTCCCGGGACAAACCCTACCTGCGCCGGTAGGATCGGAGCGCCTCAGCGCTGCCCGACGTCGATCACCTTCACCCGGACGCGCCGCT
The DNA here is from genome assembly GCA_035719385.1 of Usitatibacter sp. Taxonomy (GTDB): domain Bacteria; phylum Pseudomonadota; class Gammaproteobacteria; order Burkholderiales; family Usitatibacteraceae; genus Usitatibacter. Next base: position 16,356 of record DASTGG010000195.1, on the reverse strand, counting down.
CCTTGCCGTCGCGGATGACGGTGAGCTCGGCGTTCTCGTCGATGCCCACGCGGTCGAGCTCAGAGATGAAGTTGGTCAGCGACTCGACCGGGCGGCCGTTCACCGCCACGATCACGTCGCCCAGGTCCACCTCGTTGCCGCGCTGCGAAGCGGCCTTGAGGCCGGCCCGCGCCGCGGGCGAGCCCGGCACCACCTGGGCGATGACCACCCCCACGATGCCGGCGCGCGCCGCGAGCTCCGGATCCACGGGCACGATGCCGACGCCGGGCTGCGGCGCGCGCCCCTTGGCGATCAGCTGCGGGACGATGCGGTTCACGAGGTCCACGGGGATGGCGAGGCCCACGCCGGTGCTGCCCCCCGAGGGCGACTTGATGGCGGTGGTCACGCCGATGAGGCGCCCCGCGCTGTCGAGGAGCGGCCCGCCCGAGTTGCCCGGGTTGATGGCCGCGTCGGTCTGGATGGCGCCCGAAATCTCGCGGATGTCGGAGGTCGGCAGGTGGCGGTCCAGCGCGCTCACGATGCCCGAGGTGAGCGTGCGCGTGAGGCCGAAGGGATTGCCGATCGCATAGGTGCTCTGCCCGATGCGCAGCTCCTTCGACGTGCCGATGGCGATGGGCTTGAGGCCCGGCGGCACCTGCTCGAGCTTCACCACGGCGAGGTCGTACTGCGGCGCGGTGCCGACCACCCGCGCATCGTACGTGCGCCCGGCATCGAGCTGCACCTGCACGCGCGTGGCGCCTTCCACGACGTGGTTGTTGGTGACGATATGGCCCTTGTCGTCCCAAACGAATCCGCTGCCGGCGCCCTGCGCCACCTCGGCCACGAAGAAGCCGCGCCGCGCCACGACCTGGGTCGTGATGTACGCGACCGAAGGCGCCGTCGCCTCGAACATCTTCACCACGTGCTGCTCTTCGGGCAGCAGGGCGCCGCGCGGCGTGACGGCGCGCGGCTCGACGCCGGCGCTGCGTTGGGCGAGCGGACAGGCAGCCGCGAGCAGGGCGGCGAGCGTGAGGACGACGCGGGAAATGGCCGTGATTTTCATGGCGGGGATGGTCCGAAGGAACCAATTCGATATCAGGGTCGATGGGGTTTTCTTCAACCCCGCTACGGTAGAAACGGGGTTGCGCAACGCGCGATCGTGGAACGTATAATGAGCTCGCAGTGATCGGGTTCGGTAAGCAGCAACTCCAGTACCGGCAGCCATGCCGGCCCTTCAGTTTTTGCCTTGCGTTCCTTTCGTCGCTGGCCCCGTGTCCCGGGGATTTCGGGATTCTTCGTACAGGAAAGGCAACGCAATGAGCACGGGTACCGTGAAGTGGTTCAACGATTCCAAGGGCTTCGGCTTCATCAAACCGGACGGCGGCGGCGAGGACCTCTTCGCCCATTTCTCCGAGATCCAGGGTTCGGGCTTCAAGACCCTGAAGGAGAACCAGAAGGTCGAGTTCGAAGTGAAGGATGGCCCGAAGGGCAAGCAGGCCGTCCAGATTCGCCCGATCGGCTGAGCTGAATCACTCGCATCGACGAAACGGCGCCTTCGGGCGCCGTTTTTCGTTTCCACCCGGCGCTGCGCGAGCCCGCGAGGCTACAGCGTCTCGCCCTCCTTCAGCACGCCGGCCATGCGCAACGCGCCTTCGAGCCACTTCGGGCGCAGGTCCCTGCCGCCCTTGATGGCCTCGATGCGCGCGGCCTCCTCGGCCACTTTCTTCGCGGCCGCGGAAAGCAGCGATTCGGCCTTCTCGCGCTCGATCACCACGACGCCGTCCGCGTCGCCGACGACGAGGTCCCCGGGGTTCACCGCGATCTCGCCGCAGGAGATCGGCCAGTTGATGCGGCCAGGCACGAATTTCGTGGGCCCGTTGGGGTTCGCGCCCACGGCGAACACCGGAAAGCCCAGCTCGCGCAGCTCGAGCGTGTCGCGCACGGCGGCGTCGATGACCACGCCGCCGAGCTCGAGCGCCTTGCAGCCGTTCATCATGATGGCGCCCATGAGCGCGCACATCCGGTCGCCCTTGCCGTCGATGACGAGGATGTCGCCGGGCTTCGCCATCGTCATCGCCGCGTGGATCATGAGGTTGTCGCCGGCGCGCACTTCCACGGTGAACGCGGGCCCGGCGAGCTTCATCGCCGGCGAGACGGCGGCGATGCGGCCATCCATGGCGCCGCGGCGCCCGGCCACATCGGCGAGAATCGAGGCGGCGAATGCCGAGGCCCTGCGGGCCACGTCGGGCGAAACGCGCTCGAAGTCGCGGCGGATATCCTCGATGGACGGCTTCACGGCGGTGTTCATGTCGCTTTCTTCTCCTGCAATGACGGGACGGTAAACCACCATTATGTCGAAAACGCTCGCGGCGACGCCGCTGTCCATCCTCGACCTGGTCACCTATCCGCAGGGAGGAACGATCCCGGCGGCGCTCGCGGCCTCGACGGCGCTCGCGCAGCTCGCGGAGCAGTGGGGATACGAGCGCTATTGGGTGGCCGAGCACCACAACCTGGACGGCATCGCGAGCTCCGCGACCGTGGTCATCATGGCCCACGTCGCCGCGCACACGAAGCGCATTCGCGTGGGCTCGGGCGGCATCATGCTGCCGAACCACGCGCCGCTCGTGGTCGCCGAGCAGATCGGCACCCTCGAGGCGCTGCATCCGGGGCGGATCGACCTGGGCCTCGGCCGCGCGCCCGGCACGGACCCGCTCACGATGCGCGCGCTGCGGCGCCACAACCTCTCCGATGGCTCCGACTTCGACGTGCAGCTCGCCGAGCTGCTCTCCTACTTCGAGCCCGAGAAGCCAGGCCAGGCGGTGAAGGCGATCCCGGGCGCGGGCACCGACGTGCCGGTCTGGATCCTCGGGTCGAGCCTCTACAGCGCGCATCTCGCCGCACGCATGGGGCGGCCCTACGCGTTCGCCTCGCACTTCGCGCCGGGCGAGCTCCTGGATGCGCTCGAGATCTATCGCGCCGAGTTCAAGCCCTCGGCGGCGCTCGGGCAGCCGCGGGTGATGGTGGGCGTGCCGATGATGGCGGCCGACGACGACGAGACCGCCGAGTATCTGGCCACCAGCATGTACCAGCGCTCGCTCGGCATCCTGCGCGGCGAGCGCACGCCCATCCAGCCGCCGGTGAAGAGCATGGAAGGATCGTGGAGCTACAACGAGCAGGTCGCGGTCGCCTCGCGCATGGCGCTCTTCGTGGTCGGCGGCCCGGCGCGGGTGCGCGAAGGCCTGCAGACGATCATCGACCACACGCAGGCCGACGAGCTCATCCTCGTGAGCGACGCCTACCGCACGGAAGACCGCCTGCGCTCGTTCGAGGTCGCGATCCGGGCCGCGAGAAGCTGAGGCCGGGGAAAAGCTATTCGGGCGGCGTGGAGGCGAACTCCGGCAGCGCCTCGGCGCGCGCCGAAAAGGCCACCAGCGCGGGATACCTCGACTCGGGGAATTCGTCCTTCGTGTAGATCTGCGTGAAGCGCCACGCGCAGGCCACGGCGACATCCGCGGCATTCAGGTGCTCGCCCTGCAGCCACGGCTTCGCATCGGCACAGGCCTTCTCGAGCTGCGCGAACGCGGCGTGCGCCTGCTCCGTCACGCGCCGCAGCCACGGCTCGTGCAGCTTCTCGGGCGGGCGCTGGTTGTGCTCGTACACGATCTGCACGCACTTCTCGCACGCCGCCATCGCGAGCCCCACCAGCCGCAGCGCCTCGCGACGCTCGTGGCCGCCGTGCGGCATGAGCGCCTTGCCGGGAACGACGCAGTGCTCGAGGTAATCGAGGATCAACGTCGAATCCATGAGCACCGTGCCGTCGTTGCAGACGAAGCTCGGCGCCTTCACGACCGGGTTGACCTTGCGGAACTCGTCGTAGGTGCGGAAGACCGAGACGGAACGGTGCTCGAAGTGCAGCCCCATGAGCTTCAGGGAGACCGCGACGCGCCGCACGTAGGGTGAATCGAGCATGCCGATGAGGATCATGGCGCGCAGTGTACCAAGTCAGCCGCGGATGCCCAGGCGCGCGAGGTCGATCCGCGAGGCGCGCGACGAGCGCAGCCGCACGCGGCCGGTGCTCGCGAGCGCGGCGGCGATGCCGCGCCATCCGAACGTCGCCTTCACGTGCAGCCGCGCGCGCTCGGCGTGGCCCGCGCGCACCGCCCCGGGCCCGTGCCGGTCGAAGAGCGCGAGGCTCACGGCCGTATTCACGAGCCCCAGGTGCGTGAAGGCCTGCGGGACGTTTCCGAGGAAGGAGCCCCGCGGGTCGTATTCCTCCGAGTACAGGCCCACATCGTTGGCGATCGCGAGCAGGCGCTCGAAGAGCGCCACCGCCGCGTCGCGCTTTCCCTCGGCGAGCAGCGAATCGACGTGCCAGAAGCTGCAGACGAGGAACGCGCCCTCGCCGCCGGCCACGCCATCGGGCGTGCGATAGCGCTCGATGAAGTCGCCGCGGCGCAGCACGCGCTCGACCACAAGGCGCGTGCGGTGGATGGTCTGCACGTCGAGCGGCACCCCGAGCGTGGCAAGCTGCAGGAGCGCCGCATCGACCTCGTCGCCCTTCGCGTCGAACGCCTGCAGCAGGTGGCCGCCCTCGGCGTCGCGCCCGCGCGCGAGGATCTCGTTCCAGATGCGCTCGCGAAGCTGCGCCCATTGCGGACGGTGGCCGAGCAGGCGGATCGCGCGGTCGAGCACGATCCAGCACATCGCCTTCGAGTGGACGAAGTGGCGCGGCGGCCCGCGCGGCTCCCAGATGCCGGTATCGGGAAGCGACCAGCAGCCCTCGACGAAATCGGCGACCGCCGCGAGCGACTCCGCGTCGCCGGGGTTGAAGGCGCCGCCGAGCAGGCGATAGCCGAGGGCGCCTTCGAGGATGTAGCCGTAGAGGTCGGTCTGGTTCTGCTCGTGGGCCGCGTTGCCGGTGCGCACCGGGCGGCTGCCGCGATAGCCGTCGAGGTCCACGCAGCGCTCCTCCAGGTGGGCTTCGCGCCCGATGCCGTACATCACCTGCAGGTGCTCGACGCCCCCCTCCAGCAGCTCGCAGAGGTAATTCCAGAACCCGCGCGATTCCCCGGAGTAGCCGAGCGCCGACAGGGCGAGCAGCATGAGGCTCGCGTCGCGGATCCAGCAGAAGCGATAGTCCCAGTTGCGCTCGCCGCCGATTTCCTCGGGCAGCGACGTGGTGAGCGCCGCCACGCAGGCCCCCGTCGGCGGGTACGTCATCATCTTCAGCACGAGCGCGCTGCGCTCGACCTGCGCCGCGTACGGGCCGTCGTAGCGGCAATAGCCGATCCATTCGCGCCAGTACGCGCACGTCGCCTCGAAGAGCGCATCGATCGCCTCCCCGGTCACGCGGTCCGCGGCCGGCGCGATCGCGACGAAGCGGCGCTCGCCCGCAGCGACCCGCACCAGGCCAGGCGGCACGCCGTGGATCGCCAGGCCGGCGTCGCGCGGCGCTGCGTCATCCACCGCGAAGCCCGAGGTCACGCGTGACGAGACGCCGAGCTCGACGCTGCCGGCTATGCCTTCGATGCGGCGCACGAGCCAGCCCGGCGCGACGACGCGAACGTAATCGTTCGCGCGCGCATCGGGCGCGCGCCCGAGCGGCATGAAATCGGTGATCGCCACGCGCCCCGCCGCCGTGCGGAACTCGGTGCGCAGCACGTTGGTGCCGGGCAGGTAGGCACGCGTGGCCTCGAAATCGGCCGTGGGCGCGATCGCAAGGAAGCCGCCGCGCTCCGCATCGAGGATGCGCCAGAAGACGGGCGGCGCGTCGAAGCGGCCGAAGCAGCACCAGTCGATGGAACCGTCGCGGGCTACCAGGGCGCTGCCGTGGCAGTCGCCGATCGCCGCGTAGTCCTCGATCGGGCGGTAGCCGCGCACATCAACCATTGTCCGCGAAGCCGGGATACAGGCACATGCCGCCGTCCACGAAGATCGTGGTACCGGTCACGTAGTCCGCGTCGTCCGAGGCGAGCCATACCGCGGCGCGCGCGACGTCCTCGGGCTCGCCGATGCGCCCATACGGGATCAGCTCGACCAGGCGCGCCATCGCCTCGTGCGTCTCCCAGGCGGCCTTGTTGATCGGCGTGCGGATCGCGCCGGGCGCGATCGAGTTCACGCGGATGCGCTGCGGCGCGACCTCCTGCGCGAGGCTCTTCATCATCAGCATCACGCCGCCCTTGGAAGCCGCGTAGTTCACGTGCCCGCCCCACGGAATCACCTCGTGCACCGAGCTCATGCAGATGATCTTGCCCTTCGCGCGCGAGAGCGCGGTCGGCTCCTGCGCGAGGAAGCGCCGCACGGCCTCGCGCGCGCAGAGGAATTCACCCGTGAGGTTCACCTGCAGCACGCGCTCCCACTCCGCGAGCTCCATCCTGGCGAAGGCGTTGTCCTTCTGGATGCCGGCATTGGCGACGACGATGTCGACGCGGCCGAATTGCGCGACGAAGCGCTCGAACATGGATCGGACCTGCGCCTCGTCCGAGACGTCGGCGCCGAGCGTCATCGCCTCGCCGCCGGCGCGGCGGATCTCCCCGGCGATCTCCTCGGCCGGCCCCGCGCTCGACATGTAGTTGATGCCCACGGCGGCGCCGGCGCCCGCGAACGCGCGGCAGATGCCCGCGCCGATGCCGCTGGATCCGCCCGTGACGAGGGCCCTCTGCCCCTTCAGCGGTGTCGCCGAAAACATGGCCACCTCCTCGCCTCAACGCCCGCGCGACCGCGGCTGCGCGAGCGCGATCCACTCCATGCGTCGGCGAAGGCGGGCGAATCGTGGTCCGACCCGGAAACGATTGCCGAGTTCAGGGGTCTGCCGCTCATGGCGCAGCCGTACGACGTGATCATCATCGGCACGGGGGCGGGCGGCGGCACGCTCGCCTGGCGGCTCGCGCCCACGGGCAAGCGCATCCTGCTGCTCGAGCGCGGCGATTTCCTGCCGCGCGAGCGCGAAAACTGGGATGCGCACGCCGTGTTCGTCGACGAGCGTTATCGCGCCCCCGAAACGTGGCACGGCGGCGACGGCCGCGCGTTCAAGCCGGGGATCCACTATTGCGTGGGCGGCAACACCAAGGTGTACGGCGCCGCGCTCTTTCGCCTGCGCCGCGAGGACTTCGGCGAGATCCGCCACCACGGGGGACTGTCGCCGGCCTGGCCGCTCGGCTACGACGATTTCGAGCCCTATTACACGCGCGCCGAGCTGCTCTACCAAGTGCACGGACAGCACGGCATCGATCCGACCGAGCCGCCCGCCAGCCGGCCGTATCCGCACCCGCCCGTGTCGCACGAGCCCGCGATCCGCAAGCTCCACGATCGCATGGTCGAGCACGGCTACCATCCCTTCTCCCTGCCGCTCGGCATCCTGCTCGACGAGCGCGACGGGCGCCCCGCGTACGACAGCGCGTGCGTGCGCTGCGACGCCTTCGACGGCTTTCCGTGCCTGGTGAGGGGCAAGGCCGATGCGCAGGTGATCTGCGTGGAGCCCGCGCTGCGGCACCCGAACGTGACGCTGCAGACACGCTCGTTGGTGACGCGCCTCGAGACCGATGCATCCGGACGGCGGATCACGCGGGTCGTCGTGGACCACGACGGCGTTCCCGAGAGCCATTCCGCGGACATCGTGGTGGTGGCGTGCGGCGCGATCAATTCGGCCGCGTTGCTGCTGCGCTCGGCGAACGACCGGCACCCGCGCGGCCTCGCGAACGGCTCCGACATGGTGGGCCGCCACTACATGCGGCATAACAACTCCGCGCTGCTCGCCATCTCGCGCGAGCCCAACCCCACGGTCTTCCAGAAGACGCTCGCGCTGAACGACTTCTACTTCCGCGCCGACGACTGGGACTATCCCCTGGGCCACATGCAGATGCTCGGGAAGTCGCACGGCGCGAGCATCCGCGGGCAGGTTCCGGCGGTGGCCGCGGTATTGCCCGACATGTCCTTCGACCTCGTCGCGCGCCATGCGGTCGATTTCTGGCTCACCTCCGAGGACCTGCCCGATCCGCGCAACCGCGTGACGCTCGATGCCGGGGGCGGCATCGTCCTGCACCTGCACGAGAACAACATGGAAGCGCACCAGCGCCTGCGCGCGAAGCTGAGGGAGATGCTGCCGCGCATCGCCTGCCACCCGCACCTCTTCGACCGCTCGATCTATCTCGGCAAGGACATCCCCATCGGCGGGACGGCGCACCAGTGCGGAACGCTGCGCTTCGGCCGCGATCCCGCGTCCTCGGTGCTGGACATCCATTGCCGCGCCCACGACCTGGACAACCTGTACGTCGTCGATGCGAGCTTCTTCGTCTCGTGCGGCGCGGTGAATCCATCGCTCACGATCATGGCCAACGCGCTGCGCGTGGGCGATCACCTCGAGGAAAGGCTGCGTTGAGCCAGGACGAGCAGGTGGCCGTCGGGATCGCGCAGCGCCCCGGCCTCGCCGCGCTCGAGCTCGAAGACGAGCCGCGTCATGGCGACGTCGCGCGCCGAGGCGCCCGGCGCGATCGGCCGGCCGCGCGGCCTGCGATAGCCGAGCAGCTCCAGGTGCGGCTTCGAGCCGCCGGGCATCGCCAGCGCGACGACATCCACGACCGGGTCGTCCAGGCCGTCGAGATCCGCCTGCTCCGGCCCGCGATTGTGCGATCGGCCGGCGAGCGCGAGGCCGAGGCGGTCGCGATAGAACGCGATGCTGCGCTCGATATCGGAGACGGCGATGGCCGAATGGTCGATGCCGAGGTGCAGCGTGTCGCCTGCATGGCGCCATGGCGCGGGCGTCGCATCCGCGGCGAACTCGAGGAGCTCGAGCGGGTGGCCGTCGGGGTCGCGGAACTTGAACGCGGTAACGCCGCCCGTCTCGGGCGGTAGCCTGCGCGGCCCCGCGCGCGAGATCGGCGCGTATTCCGCTTGCGCCACGACGCGCGCGTGCGCCGCCGCCATGTCGCTCACGACGATCGCGAAATGCTGGAACCAGAGGTCGCACGAGACGCTGTGCGGCGGGTACGGCGCGCCGGGCGGGTCGTACGTCGCGAGCTCGATCTGCTGGGCACCCAGGCGCATCACGTGCGGGGCGCGCGAAACGAGCTCGAACCCGAGGGCCTCGCCGTAGAAGCTTTCGGCGCGCGCGGCATCCGTCACGGTCAGCGCGATGCGCCGCAGCGCTTCGACGCGCGTCATGGGCGCTGCGCGCCGCGGCGATTGAGGAAGATCGAGTAAAGCGCCTGCGAGGCGCAGATGAACAAGCGGTCCTTCATCGCGCCGCCGAACGTGAGGTTCGAGACCGGCGACGGTACGCGGATCCTGCCGAGAAGGGCACCCGAAGGCGCGATGCAGTGCACGCCATCGGCGGCGCTGCTCCACACGTTGCCGTCCTCGTCCACCCGCAGGCCGTCCGCGGCGCCGGGCTGCACCTTGTGGAACACGCGCCCGTTGGACAGGCGCCGGCCGTCGCCGGACACGTCGAAGACGCGGATGTGCTGCTCCGGCGCCGCGTCGAACATCCGGCCGGTCTCGGCGACGTAGAGCCGCTTCTCGTCGGGAGAGAAGCACAGGCCATTGGGGCCCTCGAAATCGTCGGCCACGCGCGTGAGCGCGCCGCTCGCCGCATCGAGCCGGTACACCGCCGGCTTCGTCTCGGACTCCGCACGACCGCCCTCGTAATCGGTCTGGATGCCGTACAGCGGGTCCGTGAACCAGAGGCTGCCATCGGATTTGACGACCACGTCGTTGGGCGAGTTGAGCCGCCGTCCCTCGAACCGGTCCGCGAGCACGCTGGTGCGCCCATCGTGCTCCGTGCGCTTCACGCAGCGGCCGCGGTGGCTGCACGAGACGAGACGCCCCTCGAGGTCGCGGTAGTGGCCGTTCTCGTAATCGCAGGGCTCGCGGAACACGTCGAGCGTGCCGTGCTCGGTCCAGCGCATCACGCGATCGTTCGGGATGTCGCTGAAGAGCAGGAGGCGCAGGTCGCCGAACCAGACCGGCCCCTCCGTCCAGCGGAACCCGTCGGCCAGTTTCTCGAGCGGCGCGTTCGCGAGCACGTACGAGCGGAACACCGGATCGAGGATCTCGATGCCGTTCATCTGAAGCGGCAGGGCCGCGACCTCGTGGGGGCCTGCTCGAGCTGCACGAGCATCAGCACCGCGGGCTCGTCGCCGACCGTGCCGGAAAGATGTCCCTTGCGCCCTTTTGCATCGGCCGCGCACCCCTGGTCCTCGCCGAAGGAGATCTCGCCCGGCCCCATCTCGACGCGCTGCCCGTCCATCGTCTCCACGAACCAGCGCCCGGACAGCGGAACGATCCATTGCGGCTTCGGATTCTCGTGCCATTCGCCGATCCAGCCGACGGGCAGCACGCTGAGGTTCACGTTCACGGGCGCGCCGCCGAGATCGTCCTGCCACTGGGGCGCAGCGCCGGGAATGCTGCGCATCGCGAAAGCCTCGATGTGGCAGAGCGATTGTCGGCTCGCCCCGCGCTCGTCGACCCAGACGTGCCAGTAGGGAATCCTCGGCTTGCCCGCGTTCATGCGTGTCCTCCGAGCGCCACGAGCAGCAGCCCGCCGGCGAGGCTGAAATTCTTGAGGAAGTCCCAGAAGTGCGCCCGCCCGGGGCTCGCGGTGTTCGACCAGAAATCGGGATGCTTCCAGAACGCGTGATAGAGGATCGCCGTGGCGATGCAGAAGGCGGCGAGCACCGTCGCGGCGGCGGGCGCGTGCCATCCGGTCACGATGCATACCGGCGCGAGCGCCTCGACGGCGATGGCGAGCGCGAGCAGGATCGGGGCGCCCGGCACGAAGCTCGAGCTCGCCTGCGCGCGCGCGGCGTTCCAATGCACGACCTTGTCCAGCGCGCTGAACGGAAAGAGGGCAACGAGGAGCAGCTTCGCAAGGGTGGCCACGACGGCCTCCGGCTATCCTGTTGCGACCGGCGCGGGGCGTCGCGAGTTCAGCCGACCTCGACCGTGTAATCCCGGCCTTCCCATCGCTGTGCCTGGCGCGTGAAGAACGGGTAGTCCGCGTCACCCAGCCAGAAGAACGTGAAGCGGATCGGCGCGTGCTGGCTGCCATCGATCGCGATGTCCACGAACGCGATGTCCAGCCCGGAATCCCGGGAGTCGGTGTCCCGCGCGGTCTGCCATTCGTCGATTGTCCAGCGCAGCCGGAACGGCGCGGGCGCCTGGATGCGCAGCGTGGCGCCGTGGCGCACGCGCTGCACCTGGCGCACCGGCTTCCACACCTCCAGGTCGTCGCGGCCGCGGTGCGCGAGGTAGCGCGCCGCCACCGGCTCGATGCGGTCGAACGCGACGCCATCGGCGATCGAGCGCGCCAGCGCGATGTACTCGGCGTGCGCCCACAGCAGCGGCATCGCCGAGCCGGTCGGCCGCCCGATGCGCATTCCCGCCTGCGGATCGTCGCGGTCCCAGACCTGCTCCGGGAGCATCGCGCCGCGGCCGCCGAAAGCCTCCAGCGCACGAAGATACGGGGTCGCATCGCGCCCCGCGGCCAGCTCGTAATGCCCGCGCTCGCCGGTGAGCAACGGCCACAGGCGCCCTACTCCCGAGCCGAGATACGGCCCGCCATCGGCCGCGTTGCCGTAGCCGTCGTGGTTGTACCGGTACCAGCATGGGCCCAGGGGCGTATCGACCTTGAGCACCGCGTCGATCACGCGCAGCGAATCGACGACCAGCGGATCGTGCGCCTCGCGGATGCCGTAGCGCACGAGCTCGAGGAAGCCCCCGTCGACGACATCCTTCGCGGGAAACCGGTACGGCCCTCCGGGCGGCTGGTTCGCGAGCGTGAGCATCGCATCGTCCGGCTCCTCGGCCGCGGCAGCATCGCCCACGGCGACGGGCAGGATGCGGATGTAGTGGCGTGGAATCCCCGGCACGAGCCCGCCGTCGCGCGTCACGGTCCAGCGCTCGACGTGGCTCTCCAGGAAGTCCGCGTAATCGTCGATGAAGGCGGCGGCGGCCGCCTCGCCGCGGTCGCGCGCGAAGTCGGCGGCGCATGCCAGGGCCGCGATCGTGGCGGCGAGCGTCGAGGGCGAATAGCCGCTCGCCTCTTCCCAGCGCTCCTGCGCCGTCACCGGCCCCTCGCGCACGAGGAAGGCGGCGGCGGCCTTCACCATGGGCCATGGATCGAATTGCGCCAGGCCGCCGCGGCGCCACACGCGCCACGCGAGGATGATCGGGAAGGCGACCTCGTCGAGCTGCACGGCGCTCCAGTACGGCGTGCCGTCCACCCAGAAATTCTGCGAGAAGCCGCCGTCGGGATGCTGCGACACCGCGAGGTAGACGAGCGCGCGGCGCGGGACCTCCACGTTGCCGCACGCGAGCAGCGCCGTGGCGCTGTGGACCATGTCGCGCGTCCATACCAGGTGATAGCCGCCCAGGTCCTCGTCGCCATGCGCCTCGCCCCATGGAATGCTCGCGGAGGCGATGAGCGCGCCCTTGAACATCTTGTCCTCGTGCGCGAGCAGGAGGTTGTGGCTCATGCAGTAGAGGCGCCCGTCGTCGCCCGTGAGCGCGCGCAGGTCCGGCACGTCGCACAGCGCGTCGCTCCACTGCCGCACGAAGGCCTCGCGGTGCGCGCCGAAGGGCAGGCTCAGCGACTGCATCAGCGCGGTGCACGCCGCATGCAGGCCGTCGCCGAATGCAAGGGCGAGCGTGAATTCGTCCGTCGAAGCGGTATCGACGAGGCCGACGGCCGCGACATTGCCATCGACGGCGCAGTCGAAATGCCAGTCGAGGCGGAAGTTGTCGCGCAGGTCGCGCCAGCCGTCGCTGAATCCCACGTAGCCGCACGAGGTCTCGAGGAAGCGCGTGCTCACGCCGAGCGCGAGGCAGGTCCGCCCGCGATGCGCGACGAGCACGTCCTTGCGCGCGGCGCGGTGGCGCTCGGCGGTGTTGTCCGCGCCGCCCACGTCGAGGTGCGGCGCGAGCAGCACGTAGACGCGCAGCCTGCCGCGCCACGCGTCGTCCGCCTCGATCTTCGCGTGCACGAGGACGCAGGCCCGCGAGGTGTCGGCAATCACCTCCTTCACGATGCGATAGCGCCCCGCCGGGTCGCGCGTGACGATGCGATAGCCGAGCGCGCCCTTCTCCAGCACCGTGATCTCGTTGTCGAGGTCGCGCTTCTCCTCGTGGAAGAACGTCTCGCCGTCCGTCACGAGGAACTGCAGGTCCCGGATCTGCGGCCGGTCCACCGTCGGGTAATAGACCTCGTTCAGGATTCCGTGCGACAGGGTGAACCACACGCGGCTCGCGTCCGCGTACGCCGTGCCGACGCCTTCCTTCGAGCTCGAGGTCCAGCGCGGCGCGATGCCCGGCCAGCCGAATGCGACGGATTGCCCTGGGTTGCCCATGCTGCCTCCTGAACTCCGATGCGCCTCGCGGGTCTTCCATTCTGCCCGCAAGGAGACGCTCGCATGAATCCCATCGGAAAGAAGCGCTGGGCCATCGCCGAGGGCTACATCCCGCCGGGGAGCACCGGCCAGACACGCCAGCTCGTGAGCCACGAGACCGCGTGCCTGCTGAACGCCGGCGACCGCGATGCGCACGTGGAGATCACGATCTTCTACGCCGACCGCGAGCCCGGCGGGCCGCACCGCGTGACCGTGGCGGCGCGCCGCACGCTGCACCTGCGCTACTGCGACCTGGGCGTGCCGGCGGACACGGACTACTCCAGCGTCATCGAGTCGGACGTGCCGATCGTGGTGCAGCACACGCGGCTCGATTCACGACAGGCGGAGCTCGCGCTGCTCTCGACGGTGGCCTACGCGGAGTGAAGCCGGCGCGCGCGTCAGCGGTCGCGCACCAGCTTCGCCTGCGCGCCCGACGCGGTCCCGAACACGTACGCCGTGTACACGTTTCCGCTGTCGAGCTCCACGCCGGTGAGCGAGGCAACCCCATTGACGCCCCCCGGTGTCGTGAAGGTGATGGTGTAGCCCGTCCCGGCGCCTATCGAGAAGTACTGCGATGCCGTTGCAGGCGCGATGCCCGCGGCCTGGCTCGCGAAGTTCACCAGCGCATCCACGTTGCCACCCGCGAGGGCGTTCACGAAGCGCAGCTTGGCGTTGCCGGCGGCGGGCAGCGTGTTGTCGTCGGCGACCAGCACGATGGACGGTGAGGCGATCGTCCCCGCCGCCAGCATCGTGTAGTCGCGCGCCGGCTCGAGGCTGCGCGTCGTCGAGGCGATGTTCGTCCCGGGCACGTTCGAGGCCTCGAGCTGGAGCGCATGGGAGCCCGCGGCGGTGTTCACGTAGCTCGACACGCCGGCGAACGGCACCGCCGTCAGCAGCATGGCACCGTCGGCCTTGAAGTTGAGCGCCGTGGAGTCCGCGATGGCGTTGGCCGCCTTGATCCTCGCGATGGGATTGGCGAGCGGGGTGACCGCCCCGCTCGTGCCCGGCTCGATGAGGACCGCGTTCACCAGCTTGCCGCCGATCGACGGGACCGCCGCCAGCGTCACGTTGGCGCCGGCATTGAGCGTTACGGGATTCGCCGACTGGAAGAGGACATCCTGTGTCCCGGCCGCGGTGAGGATGATCTTGTAGCTGCCCGCGGTGACCTCGCTCACCGCCGAGATGCCAGCCGGCGCTATGGCGCTGATCACCGCCGGGCCCGCGCCGGAAAGGTCGGTCGTCGTGAGATACACGTCGATGGAGCCCGCGTCGGCCGCCGCGCCGGCGAAGCGAATGCGGGTCTTGCCCGCCGTGGCCGTCGTCGTGTCGTCCACGAGGAAGAGCGTGTTGACCGCATTGCGGCGGCCGAACACGACGAGCGTGCCGCGCGCATCGCCCGAGAACGTGAGCGACTTGTCGTAGAGCACCGCCTGGTTCGTGGACGAGCGCACCACGACCTCGCGGGCGCCGGAGTCGAAATTGGCATACGACGTGGCGCCGCCGGCGGGCACGGCACCGAACTTCACGTCGCCGTCGACCAGCACGTCGAGCGGCTCGGCATCGGGCACCGCGTTCAGCGCGCGCAGCTCCGTGGAGTTCTGGTTGATGCCGCCGTTGTGGCAGGCCGCGGCGAGCAACGCCGCGGCGAGCAGCGCGAAAAGCCTCTTCATGTTGTTTTCCCCTGGCGTCGGCGTTGCGCCGGCTGGAAGGACGTTAAGGCGGCAATGTGCAGGCTTTATGGAGCCTTCGAGGAGAATCCCGCCAACGCTGCAATACAATTGTCGCCAACCTTGCGAGGCGGAGCCGTTCTTCCATGAGGAAAGTCGACATCTTCAACCACGTCATGCCGGCGAAGTTCTTCGAGCGCATCGGGGACTACAAGGACATCGGCAAGCGCATGCGCGAGGTTCCGATGCTCCACGACCTCGACGAGCGCTTCCGCGTGATGGACCGGTTTCCCGGCTACGTCCAGATCCTCTCCGCGGGCATGCCGCCCATCGAGGCGCTCGCGGGCCCCGCGCAGAGCCCGGGGCTCGCGCGCATCTGCAACGACGGCATGGCGGAGCTGTGCGCCCGCCATCCCGACCGGTTCCCGAGCTTCATCGCGTCGCTCGCGCTCAACAATCCCGGCTCGTGCATCGAGGAGATCCATCG
The DNA here is from genome assembly GCA_035719385.1 of Usitatibacter sp. Lineage (GTDB taxonomy): Bacteria > Pseudomonadota > Gammaproteobacteria > Burkholderiales > Usitatibacteraceae > Usitatibacter. Next base: position 844 of record DASTGG010000195.1, on the reverse strand, counting down.
CAGCATCCGCGACCTCGGCGCGCGCGGCATCCAGGTGTTCTCGAACGTGGACGGCAAGCCGCTCGACCTGCCGGAGTTCGAGCCGATCTTCGACACGATGGCCGCCTACGACCTGCCCATCTTCCTGCATCCGGCGCGCGGCGCGAGCTTCCCCGATTACCTCACGGAGAAGAAGTCGAAGTACGAGCTCTGGTGGGCGTTCGGCTGGCCGTACGAGACGAGCGTGGCGATGGCGCGCATCGCCTTCGCGGGGCTTTTCGACAAGCACCCGCAGCTCAAGGTCGTCGCGCACCACTGCGGCGCGATGATCCCGTTCTTCGAGGGACGCATCGGCCCGGGACTCGACCAGCTCGGCGCGCGCACTACCGGCTTCGACAGGGGCGAGCTCAGGTTCAGCAAGCGGCCGTTCGACTACTTCAAGATGTATTACGCGGACACGGCGGTGTTCGGCTCGCGCGCGGCGACGGTGTGCGGCCTCGAGTTCTTCGGCGTGGACAAGACGGTGTTCGCCTCGGATGCGCCGTTCGATCCCGAGAAAGGGCCGATGTACATCCGCGAGACGATCCGCGTGCTCGAATCGCTGGGCCTCGCCGAAGCGGACCTCGCGAAGATCTTCCACGGCAACGCGGAGAAGCTGCTCAAGCTGGGACAGCCGGTGGCGAACCGGGGCCGGCAGGCCGCCTGAGCCCGCCGCGCTGAACGAGGCTTGCGCCGCCCGGTCCAAGAGCGGCGGAGGTCTCCATGATTCGACACGCCCTGTGGGGCCTGCTCTTCGCGGCTTCCGTCGCCGCCGCTGACTTCGCCGTCGTCGACGGCCCGGGCAACGTCGGCCGGTATTCGTCGC
>DASTGG010000194.1:0-9425 GCA_035719385.1 Usitatibacter sp. | reverse complement strand
CCGCCCTCCACAAACGATCGTTTACGGCCTCCCACGGCGCCGTGGTCGGCGGTGCTTCCACGACGATGCGCTTGGCGCCGCTCGCATCGAGCGTGCGAAGGTTCGCATAGAGGTCGTGCGCGTAGCGGCCGGCGTCGAAGGGCGCCGTGATCCACGAGGTGACGCGCGCCGTGGGCGGCGGCTCGCGAAGCGCGAGCACCGCGATGTTCGAAGGCGCGGCGAGCTCGATGTCGAGCGCGGCGGCTTCCACGATGGCGAGCGCGGTGCGCGGCGCATAGTGCGCCGCGAGCGTGCCGGAGGCGCGCGGCGCCTCGGCATCCCGCTCCGAGGGCTCCATGCCCAGCACCTGCGCGAGGTCGTCGCGCGTGATGGCGCCGGGCCGCAGCAGCACCGGCTTGCCGCGCGACAGGTCGACGATCGTGGATTCGAGCCCCACGTCGCATGGCCCGCCATCAAGGATGAAGAGATCCGGGCCGAATTCCTCGCGCACGTGCTCCGCCATCGTGGGGCTCACATGGCCGAACTTGTTCGCCGAGGGCGCCGCGACGGCGCCGCTGCCGACCTCCGCGAACTCCTGCAGCAACTGGCGCGCCACCGGATGCGAGGGACAGCGCAGGCCGACGGTGTCCTGGCCGCCCGTCACGCTCGCCGGCACCCGCGCCGACTTGCGCAGGATCATCGTGAGCGGGCCGGGCCAGAAGCGCGACGCCAGGATGCGCGCCTCGCGCGGGATGCCGACGGCCCATTCGGAAAGCGCTTCCGCATCGGCGACATGCACGATGAGCGGGTGGTCCGCGGGCCGCTCCTTCATCGCGAAGATCTTCGCGACCGCCGCCTCGTTCGTCGCGTCGGCGCCGAGGCCGTACACCGTCTCGGTCGGGAACGCGATCACGTCGCCCGCGGCGAGGCGCCGTGCCGCTTCGGACAGCGCCGACATCAGTGCGCCTCTTCCCAGTTGCGCCCGACCCCCGCCTCCACGACCAGGGGCACGTCGAGCTTCGCCACGCCACTCATGAGGCGCTCCACGCTCGGCTTCACCACCTCGAGCTCGTCGTCCGGCACCTCGAGCACGAGCTCGTCGTGCACCTGCATGACGAGCTTCGTGCGCAGCCGCTCGCGCTCGATCCAGCCCTGCACCGCGATCATCGCCATCTTGATGAGGTCCGCGGCCGTGCCCTGCATGGGCGCGTTGATCGCCTGGCGCTCGGCGCCCTGGCGCCGCGCCATGTTCGAGGACCGGATGTCGGGCAGCCACAGGCGGCGGCCGAACACCGTCTCCACGTAGCCGCGCTCGCGCGCTTCCATGCGCGTGCGCTCCATGTACTGCGCGACGCCGGGGTAGCGGGCGAAGTACTTGTCCATGTAGCTTTGCGCGGCGCTGCGCTCGATGGCGAGGTTCTGCGCGAGGCCGAACGCGCTCATCCCGTAGATGAGCCCGAAGTTGATGACCTTGGCGTAGCGCCGCTGCTCGCTCGTCACCTCCTCGGGCTTCATGTCGAAGACTTCCGAGGCGGTGTGGCGGTGGACGTCCTCCCCGCCGGCGAAGGCGTTCAGCAGGCTCTGGTCGCCCGACAGGTGCGCCATGATGCGCAGCTCCACCTGCGAATAGTCCGCGGACACGATCCTCGAGCCCGGCGGCGCGATGAACGCCTCGCGGATGCGGCGGCCCTCGGGCGTGCGCACCGGGATGTTCTGCAGGTTCGGGTCGGTCGACGACAGGCGCCCCGTGACCGCCACGGCCTGCGCGTAGTTGGTGTGCACGCGGCCGGTCTTCGGATGCACCATGCGCGGCAGCTTCTCGGTGTACGTGCCCTTCAGCTTGGCGATGCCGCGATGCTCGAGCAGCGCCGCGCAGATGGGATGGTCCTCGGCGAGCTTCTCCAGCACTTCCTCGTCCACCGACGGCGAGCCGGTCGGCGTCTTCTTGATCGTGCGCAGCTTCAGGCGGTTGAACAGCACGTCGCAGAGCTGCTTGGGCGAGCCGAGGTTGAACGGGCCGCCCGCCAGCTCGTGCGCCTTGCGCTCGAGCTCGAGCATCTTCTGGGACAGCTCGTGCGTCTGGCGGGCGAGCAGCTCGATGTCGATCAGCACGCCGTTGCGCTCCATCGCGAGCAACACGCCGGAAACCGGGATCTCGATCTCCGCGTAGATGCGCTTGAGCTTCTCGTCGCGCTCGAGCCGCGGCCACAGGGCGCCGTGGAGCTGGAGCGTCACGTCCGCGTCCTCGGCCGAATAGTCGGTCGCGCGCTTCACGTCCACCTGGTCGAACGGGATCTGCGCGGCGCCCTTGCCCGCCACGTCCGTGTAATGCAGCAACCCCTGCGCGCCGAGGAACCGCGTCGCGAGCGCGTCCATGTCGTGGCGCTGGTGGCTCTCCAGCACGTACGCCTGCAGAAGCGTGTCGTGCGCGACGCCGCGCACCGCGACACCGTGGTTGGCGAACACATGCCGGTCGTACTTGGAGTTCTGGCCGACCTTGAGCTTCGTGGCGTCCTCGAGCCAGGGCCTGAGGCGATTGAGCACGTTGTCGAGCGGCAGCTGCTGCGGCGCGCCGGCGTAGCGGTGCGTGACCGGGATGTAGGCCGCCTCCCCGGGCGAGGTGGCGATGGCGATGCCCACGAGATCGGCCGTCATCGGGTCCAGGCTCGTCGTTTCCGTGTCGAAGCACGCGATGGGCGCCGACTCGAGCTTGCGCGCCCACGCCTCCAGCGCCTCGCCGTCGAGGACGGTCTCGTAATTGCGCGTGGCGACGAAGGGCGTGACGTCCTCGACCTGGTCCACGTTCCAGTTGAGCAGCGCGAAGTTGCGCCCCCCCTCCGCGGGCGCGGGCGGCTGCTTCGAGGCATCGCCCTTCTCGCCCGCATCCTCCTTGTTCATCAACGCATCGCGCAGCGTGCGGAACCCGAAGCGCGTGTAGAGCTCGATGAGCCTCTGCGAATCGGGGCTGCGGTGCGTGAGCGATTCCATCTCGAAGGGCAGCGCGACGTCCTTCTTCACGGTGAGCAGCTGGCGGCCGGTGGGCAGCCAATCCTTCGCCTTGCGCAGGTTCTCGCCGACCACGCCCTTCACGTCGCCCGCATGGTCGATGACGCCTTCGAGAGAGCCGTACTGCTCGATGAGCTTGCAGGCGGTCTTCGGCCCGACCTTGTCCACCCCGGGGACGTTGTCCACGGCGTCGCCGATGAGCGCGAGGTAGTCCACGATCTTCTCCGGCGGCACGCCGAACTTCGCCTGCACGCCGGCGCGATCCAGCTTCTCGATGGGGGTGGCCATCGTGTTGACCCACAGCACGCAGTCGTTCACGAGCTGCGTGAGGTCCTTGTCGCCGGTCGAGATCACCGCCTCCCAGCCCTTCGCGCAGGCGCGCGTGACCAGCGTGGCGATCACGTCGTCCGCCTCGACGCCGTCCACGCAGATCACCGGCCAGCCGAGCGCCTTGATGGTGTCGATCAGCGGCTCGATCTGGTGCGCGAGGTCCTCGGGCATCGCCTGCCGCGTGGCCTTGTACTGCGGATAGATCTCGTCGCGGAAGGTCTTGCCCTTGGGGTCGAGCACGCAGGCGAGATAGTCGGACGGGAAGTCCTGCCTCAGCTTGCGCAGCATGTTCACCACGCCGTAGATGGCGTTGGTCGGCTCTCCCGAGGGGCTGCGCAGCTCGCGGATGGCGTGGAACGCGCGGTAGAAGTAGCTCGGCGCGTCGACGAGCAGGAGACGTTTCTGCACGCTTCGATTATCCCAGAATCGGGACGGCGGCCCGGAACGCAAACGGCCGCCCGCGGGCGGCCGTTCGTCGCTTGACGCGGGCGTCAGATGCAGCCCGGGAACTTGAACGAGGCGATGCGCGTGCTCCAGTTGAACGTGCCGTTCGCCTTCAGGTACTCGCTCGTGAACCAGAACGTGCAGTCGTCCACCGGATCGACCGTCATCGCCGAGTAGTCGCCCCAGCGGCTCAAGTTCGCGAGCTGCGAGCCGGTGCCCTCGATGATGCTGGTCTCGGCCTGCATCGTGCCCGGCGGATCGGTCGCGAGGCGGCCCGTGTAGCGGATCGCCGGATGCAGCGTCGAGCTCGACACGCTGTAGCCCATCGCGATGTTGCCCTGCTTGTCCATCGCGGCGCTGCCCATCCAGCGGTACGACGAATCCGGCGCGAACGTCGATTGCTGGAAGATCGTGGGCGACCCGTTGGGGTTGCGGATCTCGTACCAGCGCACGCCCGAGAACGCGTTCTTGCGCGTCGTGCCCGCCGTCACCGAGTGCGTCACGACGAGCGTCTCGACGCCGGACCGGTTGCGATACGCGAGCCGGAACATCAGGCGGTCGGCCAGCGAGTCGAGCTGCTGGCGCGTGCCCGATTGCGGGACGCAAGTGCCCCCGTTGCACGCCGAGGTGTACGCGGCCACCGGGATCGAGATCGGTCCCGTGAGCGTCGTGTTGGCGGTGTTCGCCCAATCGACGTGGAAGCGCAGCAGTTGCAGCGAATTCGTGCTCTTGGACACGAGGTAGTTCGGAGATCCCGCGGGCGGCGCGATCGTGCCGTCGAGGTCCGCCGGCAACACGCTGCCGACGCTCGTGCCGAGCTGGAAGCACTGCTGCGTCGCGGGCAGGCCCTGCAACATCTTCGCGCGGTCGTACGCGCACAGCTTCGGCCCCTGGAAGACGTTCGTGAACATGTTGAACGTCTGGTAATACGCGTCCGGCCACACGCCCATCTTCGGGTAGTCCGGGAACACGCTTCCGTACGGGAACGAGTAGCGGAAGTAGCCGCCGGTCGCGTCCGACGTCGCGGAGACCGCCACGCAGTGGAAGTACGGTGCGGCCGTCACGGCGAACTGCGAGATGACCCAGCGATTGGCGGCCTTGTCGTACACCACCACGGGATCGCCGTCGTTGTCCGTCTCGCACGAGCCGCCGAAGCCGGCCCACAGCGTATTGATCGGCACCGGCCCGTAGACGACGTTGCCGGTCGCCTTGTCGAACACGGCGAGGTCGGTGTTCACGAGCTGCACGTACTGCGTGGCGCCCACGGCGCCGTTGGTGTCCGGCGGCGCGGCGTTCACGTTGAAGGTGCCCTGGGGGCCGGTGAATCCCTGGCCCACGCCGTCGAAGCCCAGGCCGGGCGTGGTGACGACCGTGGTGCTCGGCTGCGATTGCACGACGGGGTCGACCGGCTGGCCCGGGCCGTCGAGCGTCGGCAGCGGGCGCACCGGCACCTCGTGGCGCGCGCGGCTGGAATCGTCGGGCCGCGGCATCAGCCCGCGCAGCGAGGGCATGAAGTCGTGGCTCACGGCGGCGCTCACTTCGGGGCCGCTCATCACGTGGGGCGCGGCCATCGCGGCGGGCGCGGCGAGGCCGCACGCGACGGCCAGCGGCAAGAACAGGTGCTTCAGGGGAACAGGGGCATGCATTGGCGATCTCCTTTTGGAGCATTCATGGGGCCGCGTCCGTTCTGGACGCGGTGTCGCTAAATTCGTGTCGCCGTACGATGCGCCTTTCGCTGGCTGTCCCGAAGGCGCAGCCTATAATCCGGGTTGCCCCTACCCACTTGTCAAGCGCAGATTCCGCGCGCATTCCCATGACTTCCCTTACTTCGCACAAGGTACCGAAGCCGTCCGACCCGCAGCTCGTGCGCCGTTCGCAGAACTCCGGCCGCGAGGCGTGGCGGATGTTCGAGATCATCTCGGAGTTCGTCACGGCCACGGAGCGGCTGCAGACCATCCAGCCCGCCGTGGCGATCTTCGGCAGCGCGCGCATGACGCCCGACCATGCGTACTACCAGGTGACCGAGGACATCGCGCGGCGCCTGTCCGATGCGGGCTTCTCGGTGATCTCGGGCGGCGGCCCCGGCGTGATGGAAGCGGCGAACAAGGGCGCCTACGCGGGCCCCAGCCCCAGCGTCGGCCTCAACATCCAGCTGCCGCACGAGCAGAGCGCGAATCCCTACCAGGACGTCTCGCACAGCTTCCAGCACTTCTTCGCGCGCAAGGTGATGTTCGTGAAGCTGTCGGTGGCCTTCGTGATGATGCCCGGCGGCTACGGCACGCTCGACGAACTCATGGAGGTGCTCACGCTCGTGCAGACCGGCAAGATCCGGCGGCTGCCGATCATCCTCGTGAACTCGAAGTACTGGGCGGGCCTGCTCGACTGGGTGCGCAGCACGCTCGTGGCCGAGGGCATGGTCGGCGTGGACGACCCGCAGCTCATGACCGTGATCGACGATCCGCAGGCGGTCGTGGATGCGATCTTCGACCACTACCACTCGCGCGGCTTCGAGCCCAGCCCCGCGGAGCGCGAGGCCGAGTTCGCGCTTTAGTGGTCGCTGCCGGGAATGCAAGCCAGCGCAAACCGCGCGCGCAGCGGCAGGTGGAATATCTGAAAGACTCTTGGTTTCCGGCAATGTGCGCGAAAGCGCCTACGTGACAATAGGGTAACCGCCACAGCCCCGCGCCCCGAACGTGGGGCGGCCCGCGCGTTCTAACGGTAAACTTCGCCCATGAGGTCTGCCATGCGCATCCTTGCCGCCGTCTTCCTCTCCACGCTCGCCCTCGCCGCCTTCGCGCAGTCGACCGCGCGCGAGCGCCCGCCCGGAACCATCCCGCTCGACGAGCCGCCGCCCCCGCCGCCCATCGTGGCCTCGGACCCCGCGCTCGAGCCGCAGGTCACCACGCGCCTGAACGAGCAGGGAGAAACCGTGCAGGAATACCGCGTGAACGGCCGCCTCTTCATGCAACGCATCACCCCGCGGCACGGGCGTCCCTACGTGCTCATCGACGATCGCGGCGACGGCACGTTCACGCGCCAGGACAACACGCTCGATCGCCTGCGCGTGCCGCAGTGGGTGCTGCTCGAATTCTGATCATCCCCAAGGACTAGATGTCGGTCTTCACCCCGGTCTCTCAAGACGAGGCCCGCGCGTTCCTCAAGCACTACACCCTGGGCGAGCTCGAGTCCCTCGAAGGCATCGCCCAGGGCGTCGAGAACACCAACTACTTCCTCACCACCACGACCGGGCAATACGTGCTCACGCTCTTCGAGCACATCCCGCGCGCGGACCTGCCGTTCTACGTGGGGCTGATGGACCACCTCGCGCACCACGAGGTCACGTGCCCCGCTCCCATGCGCATGGACAACGGCGAGATGCTGGGCGAGCTGAACGGCAAGCCGGCGGTGATCGTGACGAAGCTGCCCGGCGAGCCGCACGTGAATCCCACGATCGAGGATTGCCGCGACGTGGGCCGCATCCTCGGCCAGATCCACGTCGCCGGCGTCGAGTACGACGCCTCGCTCGAGAACTGGCGTGGGCGCGAATGGCGCGAGACTTTCGCGCAGAAGGTGGCGCCGCTGCTGCCGCGCGAGGAGAACGCGCTCATCGACGCGGAGAACCAGTACCAGGCGATGTACGACGACCACGTGATGCCCGTGGGCGTCATCCACGGCGACCTCTTCCACGACAACGTCCTCTGGGACGACGAAGGCCACGGCGGCGTGATCGATTTCTACTTCGCCTGCGACGACGTGCTGCTCTACGACGTGGCCATCGCGGTCAACGACTGGTGCGTGAACGCGGACGCGACGCTCGACCACGAGCGCGCGCACGCGTTCCTGCGCGGCTACCATGAGAGGCGCCCGCTCGAGGCGCTCGAGCGCGAGCTCTGGCCCGTGATGCTGCGCCGCGCCGCGCTGCGCACGTGGCTCGGCCGCCTCGGGTACAACCATTTCCCGCGCGAGTCGCACATGACCATCGAGAAGGACCACGCCTTCTCGCGGCGCCTGCTCGAGCACCACATAGCCCACGGGCGAGAGCTCGAAGACACGCTCGACTGATGGACGCGACCATCCGCGTCGCCGAGGTGCGCGCGTCGAACGGGGCGCGTTGGCTGGGCGAGGCGTTCCGGCTCTTCCGCCAGAAGCCGCTCGCCTGGATCGCGCTTTCCGCCGGCTGGCTGGTGATCACCTTCGGGCTGCTCATCGTGCCGATCATCGGCCCGGCCATCGCGAACCTGATGCAGCCGGCCTTCTTCGCGAGCTTCGCGATCACGGCCTACCGCCAGTCGGCGGGCGAGCCCGTCGTCATGGGCGACCTCTTCCTCGGATTCCGCCGCAACCTGCGCGCGCTCGTCACGCTCGGATTCATCCTGCTGCTCGCCGAGATCGTCATCTTCGCCGGGATGGCGCTGATGGGGCTGCCCATGGCACCCGAAGGCGACAAGGCCACGTTCACCGTCGCGGAATACGTGAGCGGCCACGAATGGATCCTCGCGGTGGGCTTCCTGCTGAGCGTGATCGTGAAGGGCGCGCTGTGGTTCGCGCCGGCCCTGATCGCCTTCCACGCGATGTCGACGACGCACGCCATGCGCTGGAGCCTGTATGCCGCGCTCTCCAACCTCGGCGCGATGATGGTCTATGGCGCCTGCCTGCTCGGCCTGCTGTTCGCCGGCGCGCTGCCGTACCTGCTGGGCATCCTGATCGTCGTGCCGATGATGGTGATCAGCACGTACACCGGCTACCGGGACGTCTTCGAGCAAACCCAGGCCCCGGGGACGCACCCCGGGGACGCACCCCCGGTCTAGACCGCCGTCAGCTTCGCATACTGCAGCGCGAGCCACTTCGTGCCCTCGCGCGCGAAGCGCACCTGCACGCGCGCATCGAGCCCGCGGCCCTCGAAGTTGATGACGACGCCCTCGCCGAACTTCGCGTGGTGCACGTTCTGCCCGATGGCGAACGGGTGCTCGTCCGGGCGCTGCATCTCGAATTGCGCCCGCTGCGGCGTGGCGGGATAGCGGCCGCGATCGGGCTGCGGCGCGCGCCCGCCGCCCGAGCTCCACGCCGCGTCGCCGCCACGCCCCGATTGCCGCCAGCCGCCGTAGCCGCCGGCATGGGCCGGCGCGACGCCGCGGTTCTCGTACTGCTTCTCCGGCAGCACGATCCATTTGCACAGCGGCGCGGGGATCTCCTCGATGAAGCGCGACACGATGCCGTAGCGTGGCTGCCCGTGCAGCATGCGGCAGCCCGCGTAGCTCACGTAAAGGCGCTTGCGCGCGCGCGTGATCGCCACGTACATGAGGCGGCGCTCCTCCTCGATGCCGCCGTCCTCGAGCATGCTGTTCTCGTGCGGGAAGAGGCCTTCCTCGAGGCCCGAGATGAAGACGGCGTGGAACTCGAGCCCCTTGGCCGAGTGCACCGTCATGAGCTGCAGCGCATCCTGGCCCGCCGCGGCCTCGCGCTCGCCCGCCTCGAGGCTCGCATGGGACAGGAACGCGGCGAGGATCTGCTGCTCGGGCGTGCCCGCGGCCTCCACGTCCTCGGCCGACTCGCCGGCGGGCTCCAGGCCGTGCTCGAAATCGTCGGCGAAGATGGTCGCCGCGTTCACGAGCTCGTTCAGGTTCTCCAGGCGGTCCTGGCCGTCCTTCTCCGCCGCGTAGTGCTGC
>DASTGG010000193.1:0-3837 GCA_035719385.1 Usitatibacter sp. | reverse complement strand
CACGGTCCGCGCCCGCCTCCCCGCCGCCGCCCTCGCAACCGCCCGCCCCACGCGCCTCGGCGGCCGAAGCCGCCTCGATGCAGACGGTGGCGCGCGTGAAGTCGCGCATCCACCAGGAGCTCCTGGGCCAGCTCGACCTGCGGGCCATGGAAGCGATGCCGGCCGAGCGGCTGCGCACCGAGATCCGGCGGCTCGCCGAGCAGCTTCTCGGCCAGGAGAGCACGCCGGTCAACGAGGCCGAGCGCCGCCAGATCGTCGAGGGGATCCAGAACGAGATGATGGGGCTGGGGCCGATCGAGCCGCTGCTCGCCGACCCGGAGGTCTCGGATGTGCTCGTGAACGGCCCCGACAAGGTCTACGTCGAGCGCCGCGGCAAGCTCTCGCTCACCAACGTCCATTTCGACGGCGACGAGCACCTGCTGCGCGTGATCGACAAGATCGTCTCGCGCATCGGGCGGCGCGTGGACGAATCGAGCCCGATGGTGGACGCGCGCCTGCCCGACGGCTCGCGCGTGAACGCGATCATCCCCCCGCTCGCGCTCGACGGCGCCGTGCTCTCGATCCGGCGCTTCGCCGTCGTGCCCTACACGATGGACGACCTGGTGTCGAAGAAGTCGCTCGCGCCCTTCATGGCCGACGTCCTCATGGCCCTGGTGCGCGCGCGGCTTAACATCCTCATCTCCGGCGGCACCGGCACCGGCAAGACCACGCTGCTCAACGTGATCTCCGGCGCGATCCCGCCGCAGGAACGCATCATCACCATCGAGGACGCGGCCGAGCTGCAGCTGCAGCAACCGCACGTCGTGCGGCTCGAGACGCGCCCGCCGAACATCGAGGGCAAGGGCGAGGTCACGCAACGCGCCCTGGTCCGCAACACCCTGCGCATGCGGCCCGACCGCATCATCGTGGGGGAGGTGCGCGGGCCCGAGGTCCTCGACATGCTCCAGGCCATGAACACCGGCCATGAAGGCTCCATGACGACGCTGCACGCGAACTCCCCCCGCGACGCGTTGACACGCCTCGAGCACATGCTCGCCATGGCCGGTGTCCAGGCACCACCGCGCACGCTGCGCCAGCAGATCGGCTCGGCGTTGTCGGTGATCATCCAGCTCGCGCGCCTGTCGGACGGCGTGCGCCGCGTGGTGAGCGTGCAGGAGATCACCGGCATGGAAGGCGAGGTCGTCACGATGCAGGAGATCTTCACGTTCGAGCAGACGGGCGTGGCGCAGGACGGAACCGTGCAGGGCTGGTATCGCGCGAGCGGCATCCGGCCGAAGTTCGTCGAGAGGTTCCGCACGCACGGCATCGATGTCCCCGAAGACATTTTCCAACCGACCGAAAGGCGGAAGGTGCCCCGCAATGGATAACTTCTACGCACTCGCGTTGCTCCTCACGTTCCTCGCGACCGTCCTGTTCGTGCTCGGCGCCTACGTCGTGTGGAACGCCTACTGGGGTCCGGAAGCGCAGCGCACGGCCTGGCGGCTGCAGGCCATCTCCGCTGGCGACTCCGTCCACGGCCAGAGCCAGCTGCTGCGCCGGCGCGGCGTGAGCGAGATTCCCTCGCTCGAGCGCATGCTGCTTCGCGTGCCACGCATCCACGCGCTCGACCGCTTCATCGTGCAGTCCGGGCTCGACCTCACGGTTTCCACGTTCGCCTCGCTCACCCTCCTCGCCGCCGCCGCGACCTTCGCGCTGTCGCTGTTCCTCGGCGCGCCCGCGTGGCTCGCGCTGATCCTCGCGGCGATCGCGCTCGCCCTGTGGCTGTCCTTCGTGCAATACCGGCGCGTGCAGCGCATGCACGCCATCGACCGGCAGCTGCCGGACGTGCTGGACCTCATGGCGAGGGCGATGCAGGCCGGCCACGCGTTCTCGAGCGCGCTGCAGCTCGCCGGCACCGACGGGCCGAGGCCGATCGCCACGGAGTTCCAGACCACGTTCGACGAGATCAACTACGGCATGCCGCTCGAGCAGGCGCTGCAGAACCTCGCCGCGCGCGTGAACAGCGAGTACCTGCGCTTCTTCGTGGTGTCGGTGCTGATCCAGCAGGAAACGGGCGGCAACCTCTCCGACATCCTCATCTCCATCGCCACGCTCATCCGCGAGCGGCTGAACCTCGCCGCGCACGTGCGCGTGCTCTCCACCGAAGGCCGCATCTCGGCGTGGGTGCTGGTGCTGCTGCCCTTCGTCCTCGCCTTCGTCATCTGGATCATCAACCCGCCGTTCATCTCGCAGCTCTGGACGGACCCGCTGGGCCTGCGAGTGCTCGCCCTGGTGCTGGTCCTCATGGCCATCGGCACATGGTGGATGCGGCAGATGGTGCACTTCCGCTCCTAGGAGAAGAACCATGACAGGCTTACCCGTCTCCGTCGCCACGATCGCCTTCCTCGCGGCCGTCTTCCTCGCCGCCGCCGTCTTCGCGTACGGGATCGGCACGCTCGTCGCGCCCAAGCCCGCGGTGCAGCGCCGCCTCGAGGCGATCGGCGACGCGACGCCCGCCCCGCCGGCCCAAAGCTGGTTCGCTCGCGCGATGGCCTCGCTCGCGCGGGTTTCCACGCCGACCACGCAGGAGGAGCTCACGCCGACCCGCCTGCGCCTGTATCGCGCCGGCTGGCGCCAGCCCAACGCGCCGGCCGTGTTCTACGGCTTCAAGACGCTGCTCACGCTCGCCTTCCCGGCTGCGCTCATGCTGTACACCGGCCTCGTGAACCCGGCGGACTGGAGCGTCTGGCAGCTCCTGCTGCTCCTGGGCCTCGCGGTGCTGGGCTACTACACGCCGAACCTGGTCCTGAACAGCGTCATCAGGGACCGCCAGAGCCAGCTCTTCTTCGCCTTCCCGGACGCGCTCGACGTGATGCGCATCTGCGTGGAAGCGGGGCTGAGCCTCGATGCGTCGATCCAGCGCGTGGCGCGCGACATCCACGTCGAATCGCCGGCGCTCGCCGACGAGCTGCAGATGGTGGCGCTCGAGCTTCGCGCCGGCGCATCCCGCCGCCAGGCGCTGCTCAACCTCGCCGCGCGCGTGCAGCTCGAGGACGTGGATGCGCTCGTGTCCATGCTGGTGCAGGCCGACCGCTTCGGCACGAGCATCGCCGATGCGCTGCGCGTGCACTCCAGCGCGCTGCGCACCCGCCGCCGCCTCATGGCCGAGGAGCGCGCCGCGAAGCTTCCCGTGAAGCTGCTGGTGCCGCTGATCTTCTGCATCTTCCCGTCCCTGCTGCTGGTGCTGCTGGGCCCGACGGCCATCAGCGTCTATCGCGTCCTGCTGCCCACCATCACCGGCCGCTGAAAGGAATCCGCCATGAACCCCATGAAGCTCCTCGCCCTCGCCGCGAGCGGTTGCGCGCTGATCGCGTGCGCGCCGATGCAGTCGCGGCAGGCGCAGTCGCCGCCGTCGCAGGCGTCGCCCAATCCGTGGATCCGGCCGGTGCAGACGGTGCGCCACGGATCCGACGCGGAGATGCTCTATCGCGCCGGGCGCGTCTTCCAGCAGCAGGGACGCTACGAGGAAGCCGCGCTCGCCTACAAGCAGGCGCTGGTCGCGAGCCCCACGCATGTCGAGGCGCACAACGGCCTGGGGGTCGTGCAGTCGCTGCTCGGGCGCGCCGAGCTCGCCGAGCGCGAGTTCCGCGCCGCCATCGAGCTGGCGCCGGCCGAATCGCACCTGCGCAACAACCTGGGCTACCACCTCATGAAGCAGGGACGCGTCGAGGAAGCGCGCGCCGAGCTCGAGCAGGGGCGCGGGCTCGACCCGGCGAACGACGTGGTCGCCACCAACCTCGCCGCCATCCAGCCGCCGGCGGTGCCCCTCGCCATGGCCGATGTCGCGGTGCTGCCGCC
>DASTGG010000192.1:0-13439 GCA_035719385.1 Usitatibacter sp. | reverse complement strand
TGAGCCGCGCGTAAGGGAGCTCGTTGTGGCTGGCCTCCTCGAAGCCGATGGAGAAGGTGCGCAGGTCGCCGGCGCAGTGGCGGCGGGCGAAGGCGACGACCGCCGAGGAGTCGATGCCGCCGCTGATGAAGGCGCCGATGGGCACGTCGGACACCAGCCGGCGCTTCACGGCGCGCCCCATCAGCTCGCAGAGCTGGTCGCACCAGCGCTCGTGCGCCGCCGGGTCGTCGTCCTGGGGCTCGAGCACGAAATCCCAGTAGCGCCATTCGCGCAGGCGGCCCGCCGCGAGGTCGTATTCGAACGAATGGCCGCCGGGCAGCTTGCGCACGCCTTCGTAGATCGTATGCGGCGCGGGGATATAGCCATAGGCGAAGTACTTCTTCACCGCGAGCGGTGAGATCGCCGGCGCGATCGCGCGGTGCGCCGTGAGCGCGGTGAGCTCCGAGGCGAAGGCGAAGAGTCCCGGGCGGTCGAGGTAGTAGAGCGGCTTCTTGCCGAAGCGGTCCCGGCTGCCGAACAGGCGCCGCCGTTCGACGTCGTACAGCACGAACGCCCACATGCCGTTCAGCCGGTGGACACATTCGTCGCCCCAGCGCCGGTAGGCTTCGAGCAGCACTTCCGTGTCCGAGTGGTCGGTGGCGAAGCGCGCGCCCATCGCCGAGAGCTCCGCGCGCAGCTCGGCGAAGTTGTAGATCTCGCCGTTGAACACGATGGCGAAGCGCCCGTCGATGCTCCACATCGGCTGCGTGCCGCCGGCGAGGTCGATGATCGAGAGGCGCCGGTGCCCGAGGAAGAGCCCGAGCGCGGCATCGCTCCATTGGCCGTCGGCGTCGGGGCCGCGATGCGCCTGCGCGGCGTTCATCGCGCGCAGGTCGTCCAGTGTTCCCGCGCCGGCGAAGCCCGCGATGCCGCACATGCTAGGCGCCCGCCGGATCCCGCGGAAGGTTGCGCGTGGATTTCACGAGATAGATGCTCTTGCTCTGTGACTCGTGCCACGTGCGCATCACGAGCTCGGCCAGCAGGCCCATGAGGATGCACATGATGCCGGTGATGCCCATCATCACGACCACCAGCGGCAGCGGCGTCTGGATGAGCGAGATGTTGCGGCCGAACTTGAGCGCGAGCGCCCACACGCCGGCGAGCGCGCCGAGGCCCAGGCACGTCACGCCGATGCCCCCGAACACGTAGATGGGTTTCTTCGCGTAGCGGTCGAGGAAGGTGACCACGAGCAGGTCGAGCACCACCTTCACGATGCGCTCGAGGCCGTATTTCGAGGCGCCGAACTTGCGAGCGTGGTGGCGCACCGGCACCTCGGTCACCTTGCCGCCCTGCCACGAGGCGTAGATCGGGATGAAGCGGTGCATCTCGCCGTAGAGCTTCACGTCCTTGATCACGTCGCGGCGATAGGCCTTCAACGAGCACCCGTAGTCGTGCAGCCGCACGCCGGAAACCCAGGAGATGAGGCGGTTGGCGATGCGGCTGGGCAGGTTGCGGCGCAGCGCCTCGTCCTGGCGGTCCTTGCGCCATCCGGAGCACACGTCGAAGCCTTCGTCGAGCTTCTCGAGCAGGCGCGGGATGTCCTCCGGATCGTTCTGCAGGTCGGCGTCGAGCGGAATGATCACCTCGCCGGACGCGAAATCGATGCCCGCCATCATCGCGGCCGTCTGCCCGCAGTTGCGCCGGAAGTGCACGACCTTCACGCGCGCGTCGTCCCGCGCCATGGCATCGAGGATGGCGTCGCTGCCGTCGGAGCTGCCGTCGTTCACGAGGATCACTTCCCACGGCCGGTCGAGGCGGTCGAGCACCGAGCGCAGCGCCGGCATGAGGTGCGGCAGGCTCTCGCGCTCGTTATAGACGGGTACGGTGATCGAGATCATCGACCCGGAAATGGCCGACATTGCCGCGACGTCCCCTTGCATCGATTCGTTCAAGAGTTGCACCGCCCCTTGCTCAGACGACATCCGCGAATCCCGTGCGCGCTTTCTGGAACCAGGCGAAGCCGGCCCAGGCCACCAGGAGGCTCACCAGGAAGGCGAGGACGAGGGTGTAGCCGTCGGGGACGCGGCCGAAGACGAGGGCATTGCGGCCCTCCTCAATGATGACGGTGAGCGGGTTGAGCCGCAACCAGCCCTGCACGGAGGGCGGCAACGCGCTCGCCGGATAGAACACGGGCGAAAGGAACATCAGCACGGTCGTGAAGACGGAGGTGAGCTGCCCGATGTCGCGCACGTACACGCCGAGCGCCGTGAGGAACCATGCGAAGCCCATCGTCGTGAAGAGCAGCGGCAGCAGCACGAACGGGAACAGGATCGCAGTCCAGGGCACGTGCCCGCGCAGCACGATCTCCGCCACGACCAGCACCAGCACGCTCGCGAACGCGTGGAACACGGCGGAACCCAACGCGACCCACGGCAGCACCTCGAGCGGGAAGACGACCTTCTTCACGTAGCTCGCGTTCGAGAGGATGAGCCCCGGTGCGCGGTTCACGCATTCGGCGAAGAGGCCGTGCACGATGATTCCCACGAAAAGGACGATCGCGAAATCGGCCTTCGTCTCCTGCGGCCCCAGGCCCCAGCGCGCGTTGAACACGCCCGAAAAGACGAACGTGTAGATCGCGAGCATGAACACCGGGTTGAAGAAGGACCACGCGAGACCCAGCATCGAGCCGCGGTAGCGCCCGACGATGTCGCGCTGGGCCATCGTGCCGACCAGCCCGCGATAGCGCCACAGGCCGGCGAACATCTCGAGCGGTGAGGTGCTGAATTTCTGCATGGAGGCCCGCGCGGGGCGGGGCGCCGGGCGGCAAGAAGGCTTTGGAAAACAAAGAATTGTACCGGAAGCCGCGCGCCGGCGGCACCCGCGCGTCACGCGGCGGCGGGCTTGAAGGGCTCGACTCGCGGCGGCCAGGCGATCGAGAACGGCTCGCCGGACAGGGCCAGGTTGGGGCTGTAGTACGGGTCGTTCAGCAGCACGGGCATCCAGCGCTCGCGCAGGATGTCGGCCTCCTTCTGGAACCGCTGCATCTTTTCCGGCGTGTCCTCGTAGCCGCGGCTCGCGGACTCGTGGTGGTAGAGCTCCGCGAACGGCGTGTACAGGTTGCGATAGCCCGCGGCCTGGATCTTGAGGCACAGGTCCACGTCGTTGAAGGCGACCGCCAGCGTCTCGTCGAAGCCGCCCACCTCGTCGAAGACCGCCTTGCGCACGCACAGGCACGCCGCGGTCACGGCCGAAAGCGACTGCACGAGGCTCGCGCGGCTGAAGTAGCCATGGTCGCCGCGCTTGCGGCCCGCGTGGGCGTGCCCCGCGAGCCCGGCCACGAGCACGAGGCCGGCATGCTGGATCGTGTTGTTGGGGTACCAGAGCTTCGCGCCGACGGCGCCGATCTCGCGCCGCTGCGCCTGCGACACGAGCTCGGCGAGCCAGTCGGGCGTGATGACCTCGATGTCGTTGTTGAGGAACACGAGGTAGTCGCCATGCGCCTGGCGGGCCGCGTCGTTGTTGAGGCGCGAGAAGTTGAAGGGCCGCGGATCGGACAGCAGCCGCACCGCGCCTTCGCGCTCGAGCCCGCGGAAGTGCTCGACGGCGGCCGGCTCGTCGCTGCCATTGTCCACGAGGAGGATCTCGTAGCGCGGATAGGTGGTCTTCGCGCGGATGCTGCCGATGCACTGGCGCACGAGCTTGAGCGCGTTGCGCGTCGGGATGATGATCGAGGCAAGCGGCGGCGGCTCGGGCAGCCGGTAGCGGACGCGTTGCACCGCCATGCCCGGGACCGTCTCCACGGTCGCCTGCACGGCCTTGCGCTGCAGGTGCTGCTCCACCGCGAGGCGCGCACGCTCGGCCGCATAATCCTTCTCGCCCGCGCCCATCGACGTGCTGCCTGGCAGCATGCGCCAGTGATACAGCACGCGCGGGATGTGCCGGATCTGCGAGGGCTCGATGTGCTCGATGAAGCGCAGCGCCAGGTCGTAGTCCTGCGCGCCCTCGAATCCCTCGCGCAGCCCGCCGATCGCGCGCACGATGTCTGCGCGATAGACGCCGAGGTGCGTGATGAGGTTGTGCGACAGGAAGAGGTCGTAGTTCCAGTCGCACTTGAAGTAGGGCATCGAAGGCGTGCCGTCGAGGTCGAGCTTGTCCTCGTCGGAATAGAGCAACGCCGCCTCCGGATGGGCGTTGAGCTCGCGAGCCACCCAGTAGAGCGCATCCGGCGGCAGCACGTCGTCGTGGTCGAGCAGGGCGATGTAGTCGCCAGCGGCGAGCGCGAGCGCGGTGTTGGACGCGGCGCTGATGTGGCCGTTGCGTTCCCGCCACGCCGTCCTGATGCGTGAGTCGCGGCGCGCGTATTCCTCGATCACCGGGCGCACATGCGGCGCCGTGGAGGCATCGTCCGCGAGGCACAGCTCCCAACGCTCGTAGGCCTGTGCGAGCACCGACTCGATCATCGCGCGCAGGTAGGCCTCCGGTGTGTTGTACACCGGCGTGACGAGGCTCACGAGCGGTTGCCGGGCGAAGCGGGCGGCGTCGGCGCGCATCGCCGCCAGGTCCTGCTCGGAGGGCGTGGAGTAGCGCCGCACCCATTCGGGGTAGGCCGCCTGGGGCGCGCGCGCATGGTTGCTGAGCGCCCAGAACGCCGCGTCCCACAGGGCCTTCGGCCCGCGCGTGAAGAGCACCCGCGTGCCCTGCGCGAACCACACCCCGAGCTGCTTCATCCGCAGGCGGCCGATCACCCCGGCGATCCCCACGGCGGTCTTGATCCAGCGCCGCGTGCCGGCGACGGGTGCGACCTGCAGGCCGTCGCACTCGAACTCGCACGGGTAGAACGACGGATCGAAGCGCAGTTGCGTCGCGGGATCGGAGACGAAGAACTCGCCCGTGTAGACGTCGTCCTCCGCGGGGCTGAGCTCCACCGAGCGGAACTCCGAGAAGCCGCCTTGCGGGAAGGGCACGTATACCCGCGGCCCGGCGACGCGACCGCCACGATGCGCGATGCGTACGCGCGCGACGTACCAGCCGGGGGCGAGCGTGGTGCCGGCGGGGAGCTCGGCGATGAAGGCCGGGTCCGACGTCTTCGCGCGCCACCAGGACGCGCCGGCATCGCCGGCGACGCGCTCGGGATCGCCCTCGAAGGGGCGCAGGACGAGGTCGACCGCCACTAGCCGCGCATCAGCGCACCGTCTCCTTCGTCACGGCGCGCGCGTACTTGTCGTCGAAGCGCACGATGTCGTCCTCGCCGAGGTAGGAGCCGCTCTGGACCTCGATGATCACGAGGTCGCTCGTCGTGGCGTTGGAGAGGCGGTGCTTGTGCCCCGCGGGGATGAAGGTGGACTCGTTCGTGCTGACGAGGAGCTCGCGATCGCCGTTGGAGACCTTCGCGGTCCCGCTCACCACGATCCAGTGCTCGCTGCGGTGATGGTGCATCTGCAGCGAAAGGCTCGCGCCGGGCTTCACGACGATGCGCTTGATCTTGAAGCCGGGGCCTTCCTCCACGACGGTGTACGTGCCCCACGGACGGTGCACCGTGCGATGGAGCTTGTACGCTTCGTTGCCGTCGGCTTTCAGGCGCGCGTAGATGTGGCGCACGTCCTGCGCGCGCGACCTGTCGACGACCAGCAACGCGTCGGGCGTGTCGATGATGAGCAGGTTCTCCACGCCGATGGCGGCCACGACGCGTTCGCCACCGCGGATGTAGCAGTTGGCGACATCCCGCAGGATCGCCTGGCCGTCGATGCGGTTTCCCTCGGCGTCCGCGGCCACCAGCTCGCCCATGGCGCTCCACGACCCGATGTCGCTCCAGCCGATGGCGCACGGCACCACGGCGAGCCGGCTCGACTTCTCCATGAGCGCGTAATCGATGGAATCGTCGGGCACTTCGGCGAACGTGGCCGCGTCGAGCTCCAGCTGCATGTAACCGTCGCCGCGCCACAGCCGCGACTGCCCGATGCAGCGCTCGACCGGTTCCAGGATGTGCGGACAGTGCTGCCGCATTTCGTCCAGCACGGTGCCGATGGTGAAGCAGAACATGCCGGAGTTCCACAGGAAGCGGCCCGAAGACAGGTACTCGCGCGCCAGCTCCGCCGAGGGCTTCTCGACGAAGCGAACGACCTCGTGCCCCTGCGCCTCGATGTAGCCGTAGCCCGTCTCCGGCCGATCGGGGCGGATGCCGAAGGTGACCAGCCGGCCCTGCAGCGCCAGCTCCTGCGCCTTGTCCACGGCCCGTTCGAATGCCGGCTGGTCGCCGATGAGGTGGTCGGCGGCGAGCACGAGCAGCACCGTATCGGGCGGGTGCGTGCGGCGCGCTTCCAGCGCCGCGGCAGCCACGGCCGCCGCGGTGCCGCGGCCGAACGGTTCCAGCACGAACGACGTCTCGAGCCCCGCGGCGTTGATTTCCCGGAATTCGTCGGCGGCCTTGAAGACCAGCTCGCGGTTGGTGACCGTAAGCACTCCCGTCACGCCGGGCAACGCGGCACCTCGCAGGAAAGCCTTCTGCAGAAGGCTCTGGCCGTCGGCCAGCCGGATGAACGGCTTGGGGTGCATCTCGCGCGACACCGGCCACAGGCGCGAGCCGGCGCCGCCGCAGAGGATGGTCGGGATCAAGGGCATCGCCATTTCGCGGGCTCGGGCGGCATCGCCCTCAATGATAGATGAACCCGCAGTTGATACACTCTCGCCCTGTCCAGAGAGCGCCGCCCGATGGAGTTGCCTTGAAAGTCGTCATCCTCGCCGGTGGCCTCGGCTCCCGGATCAGCGAAGAGTCGGTCGTCCGGCCCAAGCCCATGATCGAGATCGGCGGGCGGCCGATCCTCTGGCACATCATGAAGATCTATGCGGCCCACGGCCACAACGACTTCGTGGTCTGCCTCGGCTACAAAGGCTACCTGATCAAGGAGTACTTCGCGAATTACTTCCTGCACATGGCCGACGTGACGCTGCACCTGGCCGAGAACCGCATGGAAGTCCACGAGCGCGCCTCCGAGCCGTGGCGCGTGACCCTCGTCGACACGGGCGATGCCTCGCAGACGGGCGGCCGGCTCAAGCGCGTGGAGCGCTACGTCGCCGATGCGCCGTTCTGCTTCACCTACGGCGACGGCGTCGCCGACGTCGACATCGGCAAGCTGGTCGACTTCCATCGCCGCAGCGGCCGTTTGGCCACCGTGACCGCGGTGCGGCCGCCGGGCCGCTTCGGCGCGCTGGCGCTCGACGGCGACCGCGTGACCGGTTTCGTCGAGAAGCCCTCGGGCGACGGCGGCTGGATCAACGGCGGCTTCTTCGTGCTGCAGCCGGATGTCTTCCGCTATCTCGCGGGCGACGCGGACATCTGGGAGTACGAGCCGCTCGAGCGCCTCGCGAAGGAAGGGCAGCTCGGCGCCTGGCACCACGACGGCTTCTGGCAGCCCATGGATACCCTGCGCGACAAGAACGTGCTCGAGGAGCTGTGGTCGCGCGGCAACGCGCCCTGGAAAGTGTGGTGAGGCTCGACGCCGCGGCCTGGCGCGGCCGGCGCGTGCTCGTGACGGGGCACACGGGATTCAAGGGCGGATGGCTGTCGGTTTGGCTCGCCGGGCTCGGCGCGAAGGTCGCGGGCTACGCCCTCGACCCGCCCACGGATCCCAGCTTCTTCGACAGCGCGGCGGTGGGGCGGCTGCTCGACGACCATCGCGGCGACATCCGCGATGCGGGCGCCACGCGCCGCGCGATCGAGTCCTTCGATCCGCAGGTGGTCTTCCACCTCGCCGCGCAGCCCATCGTGAAGGAAGGCTATCGCGCCCCCGTCGACACGTACGCGACGAACGTCGTCGGCACGGCGAGCGTTTTGGATGCGTGCCGGCATGCCCGCGCGCTGCGCGCGATCGTGGTGGTGACCACGGACAAGTGCTACGAGAACCGCGAGTGGGACCGCGGTTACGTCGAGACGGACGCGCTGGGCGGCCACGATCCCTACAGCAACAGCAAGGCGTGCGCGGAGCTCGTGAGCGACAGCTTCCGCCGTTCGTACTTCTCCGTGGCCTCGCCGCGGGTCGGCATCGCCACGGCGCGCGCGGGCAACGTGATCGGCGGCGGCGACTGGGCCGCGGAGCGCCTCATCCCCGACCTCGTGCGCGGCGCCCTTGCCGGCAAGCCCGCGCTCATCCGCAATCCGGATGCGACACGCCCGTGGCAGCACGTGCTGGAACCGCTGCACGGCTACCTGCTGCTCGCACAGGCGCTCCTCGAGGATGCGAGCGCCTTCTCCGGGGCGTGGAACTTCGGCCCCGATGCGGGAGGCGATCGCGCCGTGGGCGAGGTGGTGGCCAGGCTCGGAGCGCTCTGGCACGGCCGCGTGCGCTGGGAAATCGATCGCGCGACGCATCCGCACGAGGCGGGCAAGCTGATGCTCGACTCGACGAAGGCGCGCGAGCGGCTCGGCTGGAGGCCGCGCCTCGCCATCGACGACGCGCTGCGCCTCACGGCCGAATGGTATGAGGCCTTCATCGGCGGCGAGCGCGACCTGCAGGAGAAGTCGCGGGCGCAAGTCCGTTATTATTCGACTCTTGCCTGAAGGCGCCGGCCGGCGCGCGAACCACGGGAAACCCGATGAAGATCGTCATGCTCTCCGCGATGTACGAGAACGGGGGCAACACCACGCACCGGATGCTCGACGGGCATCCGAATCTCTTCGTATATCCCTTCGAGTCGCAGGTGGGGACGGGCGCCGGCAACGACTTCCTCAGCTCGTACGTGCCCATCCGTTACCGCTGGCCCGAGTTCACCACCGACGTCACGCCGGCCCAGGCCTACGAGATGTTCTGGGACGAGGAGCTGAAGACGCTGCTGCGCGTGCCCGGGCGCAGCAAGTTCCGCGACTGCGGCCTGCAGATGGACGAGAAGGAGCGCATCGCCGCTTTCGTGAGGGCCTGCGAAGGCCGGCTCGCGAATCGCGCCACGTTCGTGAACGCGTATTTCCAGTCGACGTTCGAGGCGTGGAAGAACGTGCGGCGCACCGGCAAGGAGCAGTGCTACGTCGGCTACAACCCCGTGCAGGTCTTCGACACCGACAAGATCCTCGCCGACTTCCCCGACGGCCACGTGATCCACGTCGTGCGCAATCCCTATTCGGGCTACGCGGACACGAGCAAGCGGCCATTCCCGCTCGGCATCCGGCGTTACGCATGGACGTGGAACCTCTGCCAGCACATGGCGCTCACGTACCGCGAGAAGTACCCGGAACGCTTCCACCTGGTGCGCTTCGAGGACCTGGTCGCAAACCCGCGAAAGACGATGCAGGGCCTGCTCGCGCGCCTGGGGCTGCCCATGGCGGACGAATGCCTGCATCCCAGCTTCAACGGCGTGAAGCTCGAGCAGGTCTATCCCTGGGGCACCATCCGCATCCCGACGCCCGAGGCGAACCTCGCGACCGCCAACGAGCTGTCCGACGCCCAGAAGCGCGAGATCCGGGCCGAGAGCCAGGTCATGCAGCGACTGCTGGGGTACGAGAACTTCCTATAGACGCCCGCGCCTTCGACCGGCAACGAAGCCGCGTCTTCCTCGAGAAGGCGGACAGCCCGCTCGCCGACGCGATGCTGGCCTCGCTGCGGACGGCGGACGACGAGGCGCTCGGCATCGACGCGCGATTGATCCGGCGGCTGCTCGCCGGCTTCGACGAGCCCGCGTCCGCGACGGTGGTGCGCGCGCCTTCGCAGGGCACTTTCCACCGCCTGTACGAGGTGCGGGACCACGCGGCGCGGCTGCTGCGCGTGGCCGCAACGGCCGGCGAATACGCCGCCATGCTCATGGCGCTCGAATGCGAGCTCATGACGTCACTGCGCGAACGCGGCCTTCCGGTGCCGCAGTGCGAATACCGGCGCGACGGTGAAGGCGAGGCGTGCCGGGGCGCGCACCGGATCGCGCGCGTGGAAGGGACGAGCCTCACCGATTTCGACGACGACGAGCCGCGGATGGTGCAGGCGCTGCAGGAGGTCGCACGGTTCCTCGCGAAGCTGCACCGCATCCCGGGCGCGGGCTTCGGCCCGATCGCATACGGGCGCTGGCCGGCGCTCGCGGGCGTGCATGCCGCGTGGGACGAGTACCTCCGCGTGCGGCTCGCGGAGCACGTGCGCGCATGCGAGGCGCGCGGCGCCATCAGCGCGGACGAGGCGCGCCGCATCGCGCGGCTCTTCGAGGAGGCTGGCGCGCTGTTTCGCGAGCAGCGGCCGTCGCTGCTGCACGGCGATCCCGGCAGCCACAACTTCATCGTGCGCGAGGGACGCATCCACGCCGTCGTCGATTGGGAAGACGCATTGATCGGAGACGCGCTGTTCGATCTGGCTTCGCTGTGCACGTTCCATCCCGAGCGGCGTCACGCGGCGATCCGCTCCGCCTACGGCGCGGGGATCGAGCCGGGGAGCGATGCCTGGCGGCGCTTCTGGCTGTACTTCCTGCGGATCGCGCTCGCGAAGACCGTGCACCGGCATCGATTCGGCTATGCGGACCGGCCCGGCCGGGCGCCCGCATCGCAACGCATCCAGCTCGCGCTCGCGCGGCTGGCCGAAGCGCAGTGACGACGTCGTGAAGGTCCTCCTCAGCGGCGCGTCGGGGTTCGTGGGCTCCTACGTCCTGCGGCAGCTCCTCGCGCACGGGGACGCGGAAGTCGCCGCGCTCGTGCGCGATCCGGCGAAAGCGTGGCGCATACAGGACGAGCTCGGCCGCGTGCGCGTGTTGCGCGCGGGGCTCGAGGACGGCGCGATGCTCGAAGAGGCGATCGGCGCCTTCCGCCCGAGCCACGTGGTGCATCTCGCGTGGTCGGGCGTGCTCGGCCGCGACCGCAATGCCCCCGCCCAGCACGTGAACGCCTATCGCACGATGCGATTGCTCGAGCTCGCGCTCGCCGCGGGTGCGCGCCACTTCATCGGCCTCGGCTCGCAGGCCGAATACGGGCCGTGCGCCGCGCGCATCGACGAATCGACGCCCACGGCGCCCACGACGATGTACGGAGCGGCGAAGCTGGCTTCGTGCATCATGGCCTCGCGCCTGTGCGACGTGGCAGGCGCGCGTTTCGCCTGGCTGCGCCTCTTCTCGTCCTACGGGCCGCGCGACAACCCGGAATGGATGATCCCGTACCTGACGCTCAAGCTGCTGCACGGCGAACGTCCCGCGGTCACGGCCGCCGAGCAACTCTGGGACTATGTCCATGTCGAGGATGCGGCCGCGGCGGTGGTGGCCGTCACGCGCACCGAGGCGGCCAGCGGCATCTTCAACCTGGGATCGGGCAGCGCGCGGCGCCTCCGGGATATCATCGAGACGGTGCGCGACGCGATCGATCCCGCGTTGCCGGTGGGCTTCGGCGAGGTGCCATACCGGGCCGACCAGGTGATGCATCTCGAGGCGGACATCGGGCGGTTGTCCCGCGCCACCGGATGGCGGCCGCGCGTGGAGCTGGTCGAGGGACTCCGTGGAACCGTGGATTGGTACAGACAGCAAGATGCCGGACCTTGACCTCACGCAGGCGCGCGCGCGCCGCATCCGCGAGCATGCGCTGCGCATGGTGCATCGCGCGAACGCCTCGCACATCGGCACGGGGCTGTCGATGGCCGACATCCTCGCCGTGCTCTACGCCGGCGTGGCGCGTGTCGATCCGCGCGATCCGCGCGCACCGGGGCGCGACCGCGTGATCCTGAGCAAGGGGCACGGCGCGGCCGCGTTCTACGCGGCGCTCGCGGAGGCGGGCTTCTTCGAGCCGTCGCGGCTCGACACCTTCTGCCAGGACGGATCGGCGCTCGCCGGGCACGTCTCGCACCATGTGCCGGGAGTGGATTTCTCCACGGGCTCGCTTGGCCACGGCCTGTCGCTCGGCTGCGGCGTGGCGCTCGGCTTCAAGCGCGACGGCCGCGACGCGCGCGCCTTCGTGATCCTGAGCGACGGGGAATGCGACGAAGGCTCGGTGTGGGAGGCCGCGCTCTTCGCGCCGCACCATCGCCTCGACAACCTCGTCGCCGTCGTCGACTACAACAAGATCCAGAGCTTCGGCACGGTGAAGGAGGTGCTCGAGCTCGAGCCCTTCGCCGAGAAGTGGGCGGCGTTTCGCTGGCACGTGCAGGTGATCGATGGCCACGACCACGCCGCCATCGACGCCGCGTTCGCGAAGGCTCCCGCCTCGCAGGGCCGGCCTTCGGTGATCATCGCCAACACCGTGAAGGGACGCGGCGTCTCCTTCATGGAGAACGACCTGCAGTGGCATTACCGCTCGCCCAGCGCCGAGCAGCTCGCCTCCGCGGTCGACGAAGTGAGGCGCAAGCCGTGAGGACCGGCTTCGTGCAGGCGCTCCTCGAAGAGGCGCGGGCCCGCGCGGACATCATGCTGCTCACGGCGGACCTCGGCTTCTCGGTGCTGGAGCGCTTTCGCGACGCGCTTCCCCGCCAGTTCCTCAACGTGGGCGTGGCCGAGCAGAACATGATCGGCATCGCCGCGGGGCTGGCCGACGTCGGCCGGACGGTCTTCACGTACTCGATCGCCAACTTCCCGACCATGCGCTGCCTCGAGCAGATCCGCAACGACGTGTGCTACCACGGCTACAAGGTGCGCGTGGTCTCGGTCGGCGGCGGCCTCGCGTACGCGAGCCAGGGGTACACGCACCACGGCGTCGAGGACATCGGCGTGATGCGCGCGTTGCCCGGCATGGTGGTGATCGCGCCGGGCGATCCCGCCGAAGCGGCGTGCGCGACGAAGGCGCTTTGCGACCTGCCCGGCCCGGCGTACCTGCGGCTGGGCAAGGCGGGCGAGCCCAGGGTCCACGGCGGCCCCATCGATTTCGCGATCGGCAGGGCGATCGAGGTGGCGAGCGGCAGCGACGTCGCGCTGGTGAGCACGGGCGGCATGCTCGTCCAGGCGATGGAAACCGCGCAGGCGCTGCGCCGCGACGGCATCGCGGCGCGCGTGTTGAGCATGCACACGGTCAAGCCGCTCGACGAGCGAGCCGTGAGGCGGGCGCTCGCCGAGACGCGCCTCGTCGTCACGGTAGAGGAGCACAACGTGGGCAGCGGCCTCGGCGCGGCGGTCGCGCAGGTCGTGGCGGCCTTCGAGGGCCCGAGGGCGCGCTTCCGCATGTTCGGGCTGCCCGACGAGCCCTATTCGCGCGTGGGCGGCCATGCCTACATGCGCGAGATGATGGGCGACCTGAAGGCGGTGGTGCTCGAAGGGCTTCGCCGATGACCGGCCGCGCTTTCGAGGTGATGCGCTTCGGGATCGCGGGTGTGGCGAACACGGCGTTCGGATTCGGCGTTTACTCCGCGCTCGTGCTGCTCGGCATGCCGCCCTTCGCCGCGCTGCTGCTCGCCACGGTGGCGGGCGTCTTCTTCAACTTCCTCACGTTCGGCGGCTTCGCCTTCCGGCAGCTGCATTGGCGGCGCCTGCCGCGATTCCTCGCGGCCTACGGCCTCATCTACCTCTTCAATCTCGCGCTGCTCGAGGCG
>DASTGG010000191.1:0-3739 GCA_035719385.1 Usitatibacter sp. | reverse complement strand
CTGGAGGCCGGCCGCGGCTATCGAGCGCGCCCTCTTCGGCATGCGCCACGAGGAAGTCCCCCGGTATCTCGGCCTCGACGCCGGCCAACGCGAGCGCTGGCACGCGCTGGAAACCGATTTCGTCGGCACGCTTCACGACTTCGGCCAGCAGATCCAGGCGCGCCGCATCGCGCTGGTGCGCGAGCTCATGTCGGCGCAACCGGACGCCGCGGCGATCGAGCGCGAGCGCGCCGCGATCTTCTCGCTGCAGGAAGCGCAGCAGCGCGCGGTGATCGCCCAGTTGCTCAAGGAGCGCGAAATGCTGCGGCCCGGGCAGCGGGCCGCGCTCGCCGAGCTGCTGGTCTCGCAGGGTGCCGAGGGACATTGAGTCGCGGAACAAATCTCCGGGCCGTTCGTTTATCGATGCAAGGCCCCACTGGCGGGGCCGGACAACCAGGAGATCCACCATGAAACTGCACCCCAAGCTGCTCAGGACCGCCCTCGTGGCGGCCTTCTCTTCGGCCCTGCTGTTGGGCGCGCTGCCGGCGTCCGCGCATTGCGACGGCCTCGACGGGCCGGTCGTGACCGCGGCGCGACAGGCGCTCGACGCCGGCGACGTGAACCGCGTCCTCATCTGGGTGAAGCCCGCCGACGAGGCGACGGTGCGCGAGGCCTTCCGCAAGACGGCCGAGGTGCGCCGCCTGAGCCCCAGGGCGAAGGAAGTCGCGGACACCGCCTTCTACGAGACCGTGGTGCGCGTGCACCGCATGGGCGAAGGCGAGCCGTTCACGGGCCTCAAGCCGGCCGGCCGCGACCTGGGCCAAGCCGTGCCCGCCGCCGACAAGGCGCTCGCGACGGGATCCGTGAAGCCCGTGGTGAAGCTCCTCACCGAGAGCGTGCAGCACGGCATCGAGCAGCGCTACAACGAGATGGTGGCGCTCAGGGACTTCAAGCCCGACGACGTCGCGGCCGGCCAGAAGTACGTCCAGGCCTACGTCGAATACGTGCACGCCGTCGAGAAGATCCACCAGGCGGCCGCGACCGAGGGCCATGCCCACGCCGCGCAGGCGGCCCCCGCCGCGCACGACAAGCACTGAGGCATCGACTCAGGCCGCGTGGTCGGGATTGGCCGCGATCATCGCGGCCAGCTTCTCGTCCAGCTTCGCCGTCGCCGGAAGCGCCAACCCGAACTCGCGGCCCAGCACCTCCTTCAAGCCGGCGACCTCGCCGATGAAGCGGCGCTCGGTGCGCCCATCGGGATAGTGGATGGCGTAGCGCGTGTTGCGCAGCGCGTGGCGCCGGTGCGGGGCCGCGCGCGCGCACACGAGCCCTTTCACGAAATACGAATTCGGATTGTTCGCGAGGTACCAGTTGGCGAGCTCGTAGTCCGCCATCTCCTGGCGCTGCAAATCGAACACGTACATCGTCTGCCATTCGCCGGCGATGAGGGCCTGCAGCGAGTACTTGTCCGCGTCCGCGACCAGCCGGTACGGCTCGTGCGGCGTGGCCTGCTCGATGTCCGGCTCGAGGCGCAGCGGCGCGGTGAGCGTCTGCCCGCCGAAGCCCACATCGGCGATGTACCGCTCGCCCGCGAGCGTGACGAGCAGCAGCATGTGGGTGCGCGCGGTGGTCACGCCGGGCGCCACGTTCCAGCGCACGCGCGCGGCGAGCCGCCTCACCTCGAAGCCGATCGTCTCGAGCACGTCGGCGAGAAGCAGGTTCTGCTCGAAGCACCACCCTCCCCGGCCCGGCGTGAGGAGCTTGCGCTCCAGCGACGCGATGTCGAGCGGCACGGGGTCGCCGAGGAAGGCGGCCAGGTTCTCGAACGGGATCGCTTCGGCATGCCGCCCGTGCAGCGCGCGCAACGTCTCGAGGTCGGCACGCACGGGGCCTGCGTGGCCGATGCGCGCGAGATAGCGCTCCAGGTCAACGGCCATCGTCGGCGAACACGGCGCCGCGCTTGCGCAGGAGCTCCTCGAGGATCACGCGGTGGCAGCGGTCCTTGCGCTCGCAGTAGCAGCCGATGGCGAAATTCGAGGCGTGAGACAGCGTGGCAAGCATCGCGATGAGGTGCTGCGCCTCGGGGGCGGTCATCTCGGCGCGGTAGCGCCTGGCGAAGACCTCCCAGTCCTCGTCCGGGACGGGCTGCTTGTGCCTGAACCAGCCCAGGAGCTGCGCGCTGGGCGCCAGCTCCGGCAGCCACGCATCGTAGTAGTCACGGCTCGCGTAGTCCTGCTTGCGCACGCCCCGCGGAGGGCGGCGCACGGTGCCCAGGCGCGGGCCCTCGTCCGGCGCTCGCGGCGTGCCCAGCCTCACGACGCGAATCGGCATCGAGCGCCTCCAGCTTCGCGATGAGCTTGCGCGCGTCGAACGGCGCGTGCACCTTCATGTCGTTGTCGAAGTAGCAATAGACGTCCCTGCTTCGTCTCGGCGGTGGCGCGAGTCCCGGCGCGATCTTGCGTGCGTCGGCGGGCTCCGCTCCGCGGCTCCAGGCATGGATGCGCCGGGCCCAGTGGTCGAGCGCCTCGTCCGAGTAGCCGCTCGCGTAGAGGACCACGTCTCCGTGGAGGCGAAGGTACATGAAATCGGCGGTCACGTCCTCCACCAGCGGCCACTTGCCCGCGGTATCGGCGACCACTAGCGCGATGCGGTGCCTGCGCAGCAGCTTCACGAACGCGAGATCGCGGAAGCTTTCGTGGCGGATCTCGATCGCGTGGCGCAGCTTGCGGTTCGCGTCGATCTTCAGGCAGCTGCGCCCCTTCACGCGCGCGTCACGGCGCCGCGCCAGCGCCAGCGCCGATTCGAGGTCGCGCGGCAGCAGCTCGAAGAACGCCTCGAGCCGCTCGGCGTCGAAGGCGAAGTTGGGCGGGAACTGCCACAGGAAGGGGCCGAGCTTCCCGCGCAGGTTGAAGATGCCCGAGGCGAAGAAGTTCGCGAGCGGGCGCTCGACGTCCCTCAGCTTCTTCATGTGCGTGATGAAGCGGCTGCCCTTCACGGCGAACACGAAGCCCTCGGGCGTGTCGCCGTGCCAGGCCTCGAAGCACTCGGGGCGCTGCAGCGAATAGAACGTGCCGTTGATCTCGATCGTGGGCAGCTGGCGCGAGGCGTATTGCAGCTCGCGGTGCTGCGCGAGGTCCTGCGGATAGAAGACCTTGCGCCAGGGCTCGTAGCGCCAGCCCGAGATGCCGATGCGCAGGCGGCCCGCTCGCGGGCCCGCCGCGGCGCGCGGCCGCCGGACTACAACCGGGAGATCGCGTGCGCGCGCACGACCAGCTCGCGCTGTCGGAAGCGGCCCTCCAGTTCCTGGCGATACTGCGTCCACCACGCGGGATCGAGCTCCTCGGCCATCACTTCGTACACGACGATGTCGTCGCGCTGCGTGCTGCCGGGCCGCGATTCCCACAGCCCCTCGGCCGGCGCACGCGCGTATGCGGTCAGACCCCCGAAGCGCTCGGTAAGTTCGTCCTTCACGCGTGCGTACAGCGCGCCCGCGAAGCGCTCGCCGCGCGCGTCGTAGAGCGGAAGGAGGATCTGGACGAGATGCATCGCTTCAGGACGCTTCCGGCCCGAACAGCGCCCGCCCCGCCGCCGCAAGATCGCGCGGTCCCGCGACGTGCACGACGACCCGCTCGATGTCGGCGAGGCTCGAGCCCGGCTCGAGCGCCCGCTCGAACGCCGCGTATACGTCGGGAGCGTGTGCCCGCAAATGGCCCAGGCTGTTCCTGGGTCCGAGATACCAGTGGCCGCGGACGACGAAGTA
>DASTGG010000190.1:0-7687 GCA_035719385.1 Usitatibacter sp. | reverse complement strand
GCCGCACGCGACCGCGGTGCCCGGCAGCGTGGCGCCGCCCATGCCCACCTGCGCGCTGATCTCGTGCCCGGAGCCGCTCACGCCCTCCTGGTAGATCCGCCGGCCGGCCGCCTCGGACGTCGTGAGCTGCGCGATCGCCGGCATCGCGGCGAGCGCGACGGCGGCGAGCAGGAGCTTGCGCATGGCGTTACTGCGGCGCGGCGGCGAGGGGCTCGGCGAAGAGGGAGCGCAGCTCGGCGGCGATCACCGTGGCGGGCGCATCGGGCCGCACCTTGCGCCAGCGCTCGGTGCGCGTGTTGCCGATGATGATGCCCGTCGTGTGGTCGAGCGGATCGGCTGTGTACGCGCCCAGCTTCTTCAGCACGGTCTCCATGCGGGCCACATCGCCGGTGAGGAACAGCCACTCGGGATGCACCGCTCCGAACTTGGCGGCATAGCGCGCCATGTCCGCCGGCGTGTCGCGCTTCGGGTCCACGCTGAGCGAGACGAAGCGCACGTCGCGCCCGAACTGCTCGCCGAGCTCGCGCCTGACCTGCGTGAGCGTGTGCGTGATGAGCGGGCACGCATCGCCGCAGCTCGCATACATGAAGTTGAGCAGGACGACGTGGCCCTTCAGCACGTCGGTATAGAACCGCACGTCGCGCCCCTCCTGGGTCTTCAACACCGTGTCGGTGAAGTAGTCGCGGGCCTTGGCCTCTTTCGGGTTCGCGGGCGCGGGTGACGATGCCGGCGCGCGCGCGGCGCGCAGCTCCTCCACCTTCGCCATGATCTGCGAAGCGCTCGGGAAATCGAAGAAGCGCGTCCACTGGCCGGTGCGCGCGTCGCCCACGAGGATCATCGCCGGATGCTGGGAAGGCTCGGAGACGTACGCGCCGAAGCCCTTCAGCGCGGTGTTCACGTCCTGCGGCGCGCCCGTGAGCCACACCCATCCGTCGCGCGCGCCATGCTTGCCGCCGAAGGCCTTGAGCGTGGCCGGCGTGTCGCGCGCCGGATCCACCGTGAGGGACACCAGCGCGACCTCCTTGCCGAGCGCATCGCCCAGGCGCCGCTGCACGTCGGCGAACGTGGCCGAGATCACCGGGCAGACCGTCGTGCACGTGGTGTAGATGAAATCCATGACCACGATGCGGTCGCCGATCACGTCGCGCCTGAGCTTGCGCGATGCGCCGTCCTGGTCGAGGAGCGTCACCTCGGGCAGCGAGACCTTCGCGTTGCCGGTCTTCACGACGGCAGGCGTCATCGCCGGCATGGCGTGCCCTTCGTGCGCCAGGGCCGGCGCGCACGCGAGCGCGAGGGCGAGGGAAAGGAGGGCGGGAATGGCTTTCATGATTCGTTCCTCGTGACGCGGATGGTGATGTAGGGCAGGTCGTGGAAACCGAAGCGCGCGGACGACGAGGCGGTGCGCACGTAATACACGCCGCTTTCGTCCAGCAGCACGTCCGCTTCGTATACGCCGTCGCCCGCTTCGCGCGCGACCACCTCGCGGCGCTCGCGGCCCGGCGCGAGGAAGCTCAGCACGTGCACGTCGGCGAGCCCCTTGCGCGGCGCGCCCGTGGCGCCGTCGGTGAGCCGGAAGCGGATCGTGCGCCGCTCGCCGGCGCGCGCGGGCCCGTTGCCCGCGAGGAACTCGATGGCCGTCTCGTAGCGCTTTGCGGCGAGAGCGGGATCCGCCTCGACCTGCGCGGAGAAGCAGTGCATCACCCGCGGAGAATCGAGCAGCACCGCGACGTCGTACTTGCCCGCAGCGGGCAGCCGCACGATCGAGCGATACACGCCCGGCGAGACCTCCTTGAGGCTGCGGTCGACGAGGGTCACCGCGCGCGCATGCGTGCCGCGCGCCTGGTAGTTGCTCGACGGCGCGTTCATGCCTTCCATGTAGAAGTACGTGGCGTTCTCGGCCGGGTTCACCACCAGCACGGCGGCCTCGGTGCTCGCGTTCGCGAGCGAATCGGCGAGCACGAGGTCGTCGACCTGCCCCGGCGTGGCGGTGCCCGCGGAGAACTTCTGCACGATGGGATTCTTGCCCGGGCCCACGGTGGCGAGGTTCACCATCGTCACGCGCTCGCTCGAAAGCGACCGCACGTACGCGAACCCGCGGCTGAACGCGACCTGGAACGGCCGCGGCTCGACGTCGATCTCGTGGACGAGCGCGTCGTTCGAGGCGTCGATCACGAAGACCTTGCCCTGCGCCGCATCCAGCGCGAAGCCGTAGCGACCGTCGGGCGTGAAGCGCAGCGGCCCGAGTCCCGGCGCGAGCATGATGCGCTTGCCGGCTTTGGCGGCGCGCGCGTCGATCACCGTGACCGTGCCCTCGCGCCCGTCGGCGACGTACACGTTGCCCGAGCGGTCGGAGCGCGCGATCGCGATCGGCAGCGCGCCGGTGCGCAGGTCGGCCACCTTCCTGCGCGCCTGCACGTCGATCACGCTCACGGTGCCGGCGTCGCGGTTGGTCACGAAGGCGCGCGCGCTGTCGCCGGAGAACGCGATCTCGTGGTGGCCGCGGCCCGTGGCGACGAAGCCGACGCTCTTGAGCGATTCCGTGTCGATGATGGTGACGCCGGCGTCCTTGCCCTCGCCGTTGTTGCCGATCCAGACGAAGCGCCCATCGGGCTGCAGCGCCGCGCGCGTGGGCAGGCGGCCCGCGGGAATGGAAGCCTTCACCTTGAACGAATCGGTGTCGATCACCGCCACCTCGCCCGCCTTCGGCATCGTGACGTAGAGCGACTTGGTCGGCGCGTGGGACACCCAATCCATGCCGCGGTCCTTGAGCGGGACCGAGGCGAGCGTGCTCGTGGTGCCGGCCATGGACACGAGCGGGTCGATGATCGTGATGCTGGGCTCCTGGTTCATCACCACGACGTGGTAGCTGTTCAGGTCCACCATCGGGCGGATCCCGACCACGCCCTTCAGGTAGAGCGCGATCTTCTCCTTGCAGCTGCGCTGCTCGCCGCCCTCGCGCGCGCGGATCAGGTCGGCGAGGTCCATCCATGCCGCCGGCACGTTGGAGCGCAACGGGTTGCCCGTCGCTTCCTCGGTGACGCGGAACTCGATCTCGGCGAGCTGGCCTTCGCGCAGCGCCTTGCCCGTGGCGCCCGGTCCCGGGCGCGCCGCGAAATCGATGGACATGCCGTCACGGCTGAAATGCGAGTCGGCGTTCGCCTCGCCCGCCGCGGACGCGCTCCACGAGGAGCCGCTCGCCAGGAGCGCGGTGAGGAGGAAGCCGATCTTGTAGGCCAATCGTTTCATTCGATCCTCCGATGGTCCAAAAAAAAGGGGTGCAGCCCGGTGCGAACCGCACCCCCGCCCGACGAGGGGCGGCCAACGGCCGCCCCCTGTTGCCTTACGTCACTTCACTGCACCCGCAGGATTCCCCAGAGCCCCATCGCGTTGCCGAACGAGGCCTGGTCGCGGAACAGGTAATCGCCCCTCACGCCGTTGCCGCCGCCCGCGCTGGGCAGCAGGAACGTGAAGTGGGCGGCACCCGTGATGCTCTCCTGCCCGCCCTGCGCGAAGCCGATGGGGTTGTTCCCGATCCGCTGCGAGCCCACCGACGTGAGGTTGCACGCGCCGAGGAGCCCGTTGCGCGAATCGCTCGGGCAGATGTACGGGTCACGCTGCCATACGTGGCCGTTGATGCTCCACGTGGTGCCGCGGCTCGTGGTGTGCGGGACGCCCACGTGCATGCGCACTTCCTGACCCGCGTTCGCCACGAAGACCGGCGTCTGCGGATCCGCGCCGCCCGTGGCCTGGTTGCTGTACGCGAGATGCGCGTCGACGCTGCCGAAGCACGGCCCCGGGACGTCCGCCGCATCGCCCGTGCAGCCCGCGCCGCCGAACGCCGCGTTGGGCTTCACGCCGAGCCTCAGCCACAGCGGCTCGATGCCGTAGTTCAGCGCCATGTGGCTGTTCTCCTGCGAGTCTTCCGGAAGGCCGACGCCTTCGCCGTTCTGGTGCTCGACCGGCGAGCCGTCCGCATAGCGGAAGTTGAGGTCCTTCTCCATCACGACCATGAAGTCGCGCACCGTCTTGCCTTCGAACGTGAGCGAGGCCTGGGCGTGCTGTCCCGCGTCATCCGCGATGGTGGCGCCCGGAGGCACGATCACCATCCCGCCGACGAAGGACTTCTGCCCCTGCTTCACCTTGTCCGCCGGCATGAGGCTCGAGCCGCCGAACTCCACCGGCGTGGCGGTGAGCGTCACGGACCCCGCGGAAGGATCGGAGAACGTGAGGTCGCCCGCGTACCACTGGTAGGTGTTCTGGTCGATCTTGCCCGTGGCGTCCACCGGGGCCACCGTCTGCACGATGTTGATGCCGGCGTTCATGCCGTCGTTCTGCGAGACGTCCATCGCCACGAGCTGCGCATGCAGGCCCGAGAAGCTGGACGGACGGATGAGGTTCACGTCGAACGGCGTGGAGCCCTTGTTGATGCCCGCGTCGATGACGTTGCGGTCGCGCTTCACGACGCCCTGCAGGTTGGCGAGCTGCGGCAGGTCCGGCATGAGGGCCGGAAGCCGGCTGAACAGCGTCACCTGGATGCACTCACCCGCCTTGGCGCGCAGGATGAGGGGCTCGACCTTCTGCCCGGCCTTCATGCGCACCGGGCAGGCGGGGTTGGCCACGCCGGGACGGCCCTGCGTGTCCTTGCAGGCGCCGAGCGTCGGCGTGACCGGCACGAGATCGCCCGCGCGGACGTAGAGGACCGCCGTCGGATCGTGCAACGGCGCCGCCTTGCCGCCAACCACCGTGTTGCGCGAGTTGTACACCAGCGTGCCGCCGCCGGCCTTGAGGGGGCCGCCGACGTGCTGCCTCGCGAGGTTCGGGTCGTTCGGCACGATCGTCACGCCCGGGTTCGGCAGGAAGTCGTTGGCGAGGATCGCCACGACGTTCGTCGCGTTGACGGGTGCGGTGATCGGGCAGACGCCGTTGAAGCTCGCCTTGTTCAAGATGCGGTCAGGCTTCACGTTGGTGTTGTTCGGCAGCGTCACGAGGTCGTTGCGCAGGTTGTCGTAGGCCCGCATCAGGCCCCACGTGCCGGACCACCATCCGTCCATCGACGTGTCGATGTTGTAGACGTAGTCCTTCGCGCCGGGCGCCTTCACCGCCTGGACGGGCGGCGTGAGCGGGATCGTGAAGGTGAACTGCTCGGAGATGCCCGCGGCCTGGGCGTTGCGCCAGCCGGAGTTGGGCGCCTTGCCGTTGCCGGAGCCCGCCTGCAGCCATTTCACGCCGTTGATGCTGATGTTGTGCTCCTCCTCGTGGGCGCCGGCCTGCGCCTTGATGCGCACGAGGTCGCCCGGATAGGCGCGAAGCATCGGCGTGAAGGGATCCGTTCCGAGCGGCGCCGTCGCCACGTTGAGCGGCTTCTGCGTGTACGCGAGCTGCGCATCGGTCATGTTCAGCTCGGGAATCACACGCGCGAACGGCGTGACGACGCCCTTCTTGTCCATGATCTGCGAAGACAGCGCGAACGCGAGGTCGCCCGCCAGGCCGTCGGCCTGCATGCCGGGCTTGCCGTCCGGACCAACCTTGTTCGGGTCGAACACGCGCAGCCCGATCGGCTCGTTGCGGTAGTTCACCACGAGCATGCCGGGGTCCTGCACGCTGATCGCCTGCGGGCACGGGCGCGTCGGGCAGCCGGGAATCTGGCCGCCGGCCACTTCGAGCCACAGGTTCGGGAACAGCGTCGGCATCTGCTGGCGCGCCGGCGGGTTGATCGCGAACCGGAACGCGTCGGCGATGTTCGGCACTCCCGCGAAGCGGTCGAGCGGGGTCGCGCCCGGCAGCGGACGGCCGTCCGGGCCGGCGCCGACGTACACGCCCTTCTCGTACGCGTGCTGGAAGTCGCTGTACTCGAAGTAGAACTCGCGGTGCGGCGGGATCGTCTCCGACTTCACCGTGCTGCCGCCGGGAGCGGCGGACGGCGGCAGGATCGCCGCTTGCCACGACGTGGGTCCACCGTCGCTCACGACGCTGCCGTCGGCGAGCGTGATGGTGCGCGCCGGCGCGAGCGACACGGGGTCGTACCCCAGCTGCTGTCCCGTCTCGTTGTGCACCCACCTGGAACCCGCGGGTTCGGTGAGCACCGTGGAGTACAGGCCGATCTGCTGGTGCGACGACGGGCCGTAGTGGTCGTGCGTGAAGATGATGCCCAAGCCGCGGTCGATGCCTTCGGTGTTGACCACCGGGTCCGCGAACCAGCGCTGGGTCGTCGTGCGAGCGCCGATCCAGTCCGCGCGGCCGAACTGCCCGAAATACGGGTGCGCTTTCGCGACCGGGCAGGCGTCCGTGTTGTCGCGCGCGTCGCCGCTGTCGGCGCCGACGCAGGCGTTGAACGCACGGATGGCGCGGATGCGCTCGCGCACGGTGCCGGGAGAGAGCGTGCCGTCCTCGTAGTTCCAGCCGTTCGCCGAGCCGTCGGTCGTCGTGAGGTCCCACTTGGGCAGGTGGATGTGCTGGCCGATGATGTCGGTCGGCGTGCGCACCTGGAAGTCGTCCATCTCGTAGACCTCGGGCACGAGGTTGCTGTGGTGGTACACCGCGCAGTCGAACGTGTTCAGGCGCATCACGAGCGGTTCCGGCGGCTGCTGCTTGTTGATCACCGGCACCGCGTCGGCCCACAGCGCGACGATGCGTTGCTGCGGATAGTGGTAGCCGACCTTGTTGAACACCGCGTCGAACTGGATGTTCACGCCCTTGTAGATGCGCGGCGCCTGCGCGTTGAAGTTGCTCGACCCGTGCGTGTTCATCGCGGTCTGGTTCTCGCCGCTGAAGAACGTGCCGACCACGCCGGCGTTCAGGCGCTTGCCGGTGTCGTCGATGCACGGCTCATGGAACGGCGCGCCGACGGCAGGACCGCCGGAGCCGTTGGACACGAAGCTCGCGGGTTGCACGGTCCCGTCGGGGAGCACCTTCGAGCTCGGGTGGTTGCGCACGGCGTGGAACGCCATCGCGGCCTGCTCGAGATCGGTGCCCTCCTCGGGGAAGTACACGGGCTTGGCGACTTCCATCGTCTTCGAGAAGTCGATGGCGCTCACGGTGGAGAGCGCGACGCCGCCGTCCGCATAGCCCTGCAGCGCGTGGCGACGCAGCCCGCCGTCGAATCCGTCGGCCTGCGCCGGATCGATGTTGGACCACATGCCGCCGAGCGCCTTGAGCGCGGCCGCCTGCGTCTTGTTCAGCATGTCGAGCACGGGCGTCGGCGGGCGCTGGCCCACGATATCCTCGATGCCCGCGATCCAGAACGGATAGCCGGCATTCTTCGTGCGATCGCCGGTGACTTTCGCGACGCTGCCGACGGTCTTGCCGTTGGCGCCCACCTTCGGCACCACCTCGACCGCGACCGGCATGACGGGAAGCGCCTTGCCGGGCAGCGGCACCACCGCGGGAATCGGCGAGCCGTGCTGCATCTCGCCGTCCGGATACGCACGCGAGTGCGCGGCCGGCGTGGTGTTCGCGAGCGCCCAGCGCGTGGTGTGGAAGCCCGTGCCGGATGCGGCGAGCTTCGTCCCCGCCTCGAACACGTCGTGGTTGCGCCAGTGATACCACATGCCCTGCGCGAAGTGCGGGTAGAAGTGGCAGTGGAAGATGGCGTCGCCCGCGGTCTTGTTGCGGTTGCCCGAGCCGCCGAAGTTGATCTCGTACGTATATCCCGCGCCCGGGCCGATGCCCTGCGCGTCGAGATAGTTCG
>DASTGG010000189.1:0-2759 GCA_035719385.1 Usitatibacter sp. | reverse complement strand
GTTGCTGATTCCGGATTCAAGATATCGCCTGGAGGGTGGCGCAAATTGATATCCATCAACGCCGCGCCACGGTTTGCTTGACCGGCGGCACGCGAGCGCCATGTCCCGTACCGGATTCGCCCAACTCCCGCTGCACGGCGGGAAGGCTCCGCGCTGGCTCTTCGAGCGCATGGTGCCGCTGTCGCGCGAGATCGTCGAGCGGGCTCACGACCACCGTCTGCGGCGCCCGTAAGGAGGGGCTGAAGGAGGTCCAGCGCGACCTCGGGCTCTTCGTCGCCGGCGGCAAGGGCGCCACGTCCCGCAGGACCTCGGGGGAAATCGGCGCCGCGTGCGAGCGCACGGGCCTGGACCCGGCGGCGCTGGTCCACGCGAGCCGGATCGCCGCGAAGGTGGACAACTCGGCCGTGCAGGACGGCTACCAGCTGTACCACCACGCCTTCATCTTCACGGCCAAGGGCGACTGGTGCATCGTCCAGCAGGGGATGAACGACGCGACCGCCATGGCGCGGCGCTACCACTGGCTCTCCGAAAGCGTGCGCAGCTACGTCGACGAGCCGCACGCCGCGGTGTGCTGCGATGCGCGGCAGGAGACGCTGAACGTCGTCGCCCACGAAAGCGCGGCGGTGCGCGACGCCTCGGCGACGCTCGCGGCGCTGCGGCCCGAGGTCACGCTCGAGGCGCTGGGGCACCTGCCCAACCTCGAGATGCCACGCCGCCACCCCGTCGTGGAGGCGGCGGACATCGACCCGGCGCGCCTGCGCAGGATCCTTCTCAGGACCTACGAGGCCGCGCCGGCCGATTTCGAGTCGCTGCTGGCCATCGAAGGGATGGGCGCCAGGAGGTCAGACCCCCATTCACCAATTCAGCTTCCTGAATTCCCGAAATGGGGGTCTGACCCCAATTGATTTACGTCAGCTTGAAGAAGTGGTCGAGGATGTGGAAGTGATCCTCGAAGAGCCGCTCCTCGAGCCCCGGCAGCCCCGAGACGGCGATCCACTGCGCCTCGGCCGCATCGTCGGAGCCCTGCACCTGCGGCAGCTTCTCGTCCTGCAGCTCGAAGAAGTGGACGTGCGTGATCGTGCGCCCGCGCATCGAACGGTCGGGATGGTCGAATACGATCACCTCCTTCAGCCGCCGGTGCAGCGTGGCATCGGGAATGCCGAGCGCGGTTTCCTCGTGCAGCTCGCGCATGGCGCTCGTGGCAAGGCGCTCGCGCGGGTCGAGAAAGCCGCCGGGCAGTGCCCAGAGCCCGCGTCCCGGACGGTGCTTGCGCCGCACGAGCAGCACATGGCCGGCCGCATGCACCACGCAATCGACCGTCGAGAAGATCGGCTCGTAAGGCGCACCGGTCCACTTGGCGCGCTCCTCCTCGTTGGCGCGCTCTTCCGCGACCAGCTCGGCGTAGTGGGGCAGCTTCACCCACGATCGCAGGTATGCCGGCATGCCCGGGGGTAACTGCGGCCCGACCACCGCGAGCGCCGTCTCGATCGGGCGGCGGCGCGGCGCGATGCCGGTCGCGGCATCCCCGTCGCCCGCGAGCAGCACCCGCAGCAACGCCCGGTCGTCGACCGCGGGCCCTTCGGGCTCGAGCTGCGGCCATTGCGGCAGCCACTCGCGATAGCACTCGACGTTCTGCACGCTCGTCGGCAGCAGGTGCGGGCGTGTCGCCTGGGGCGCGGCCGCCTTGACGGCTTTCTTCACCGCCTCGGCCCAGCGCGCGTCGTCGTAGTAGTCGCGCACCGGCACGAACGCGACGCG
Organism: Usitatibacter sp.; assembly: GCA_035719385.1. Classification (GTDB taxonomy): domain Bacteria; phylum Pseudomonadota; class Gammaproteobacteria; order Burkholderiales; family Usitatibacteraceae; genus Usitatibacter. Next base: position 1,001 of record DASTGG010000189.1, on the reverse strand, counting down.
CTCATCGTCGCCTTCAGGCAGGCACAGCCGGATCATCGCCTCGCGCTCCTGCCACGTGAACGGGTCGCGGGGTGTGCGCGTGTGGTAGGCCGAGCCGATGACCACCACGACCTTGCCGGGGTGCCCGAGGGCCTTCAGCATCTGCGCATGTTGCGAGATCGTGTACGGCGAGAATCGCCCGATCACGACGGTGGCGTCGGCTCGCGTCATGCCGGTTTCCTTTCCGGTACGTTGAACACCTGGCGCAGGTAGCGCATGAACGTCTCGTCGTCGCCGAGGGTCTTGCCCGCGGCATCGGAGATCTTCGCCACCGGCTGGTCGTTGCAGCGCACGAGCTTCATCACGATGTTGAGCGGCGGCACGCCGAGGTCGTTGGTGAGGTAGGTGCCGATGCCGTAGCCCACCTTCGTGCGGTCCGCGAAGTGGCGGTGGATCTCGAAGGTCCTTTCGAAGTCGAGGCTGTCGGAGAACGTGAGCTGCTTGGTGCGCGCGTCGATGCGCAGGCCTGCGTAGTGCGCGAGCATCTTCTCGCCCCAGGCGATCGGGTCGCCCGAGTCGTGCCTGAGGCCGTCGAAGAGCTTGGCGAAATACAGGTCGAAGTCGGCGAGGAAGGCGTCCATGCCGACCACGTCGGTGAGCGCGATGCCCAGGTCGCCGCGGTACTCCTGCACCCAGTCCTCCAGCGCGGCGCGCTGGAAGTCGCGCAGGCGCACGCCCAGGCCCTGGTAGCTCTGCAGGTACTCGTGGGCCATCGTGCCGATGGGCACGAGGCCGTGGCGGCGCGCGAGGTGCACGTTGGAGCTGCCCTTGAAGTGCTCGGGCAGCGCGTGCTTGAGCGTGCGCACGACCTCGTCCTGCCACGCGGCGCTGTAGCGGCGGCGCAGCCCGAAGTCGGTGATCTCGAAGGGATGGGCGCGCGGCGTCTCGCGGACGAAGGCCCGCACCGCCTCGATCTTGGCAGCCAGGCGGCGCCGCCCTTCGGCGAGCGCGGCGGCCGCATC
>DASTGG010000188.1:0-4942 GCA_035719385.1 Usitatibacter sp. | reverse complement strand
GCCGCGAAAGAGATCGCGGGGAAGCTGCAACAGGAAGCCGGCAAGCTCGTGGGAAGCGAGAAGCAGCAGGCCAAGGGCATCGCGAAGCAGATCGCGGGGAAAGTGCAGAAGGGAGTCGGCGACGTGAAGGAATCGCTGGGCAACGCCGTCAAGAAATGACTTCGCGCAGGCCGATTTCCTCCACGCGGCCATGTCGCCGCCGCCGTGTGACGCTCGCACCGCCGACGAAGACTCCATGAGCGCGCTGGAGGTCCTTGCGCGCCGTCGCGAGCTCGTGCGCATGTCGTGCGACCTGCAGCGAATGACGATCGCCACGCTGCTCGATCACGCCGAACGCCATCCGGCGCAATTGTGGCTGGGTGGCGTGATGCGCCTTGCGGGACATCCCTGGCTGCGTCCCATGGCCATGGCGATCGCGGCGCGCGCCCTGCGGCGCCTGCGGCGAAGGCGGCGCCGCGCCGCGTGAACCACTCCGCTCAGGGCGGCGGCCGTCCCAGGCCCCCGCCCGCGCCAGCGGCGGACTAACTCCTCCGATTGCGCATCGCGCCGAACGCCGTCGCCGCAAGCGCGAGGGCCAGCGCGATCATCGCCCACTCCGAGAGCGTCGGGATCTGCTGCGCCGGCCCCTGCGGCGGCGGCGGCAAGGCCGCGCATGTGACCGCCAGCGTGGCGACGGCCGCGCCGGCATTGCTTCCGTTGCTGGTCTGCAGCGAGCCGGCTGGCAGCGTGTTGATGAAGCTGCCGCACCCCGGCGCAGTCACGTTGACCGACACAGTGCACGAGCCGGGCGTGCTACCCACGCCCGCCGGGATCGTGCGCGTGGCCGGCAAGGCGACGCTGGCGCCACCGGCGGCTGCCGCGACCGCGCCGGTGCCGGTGCAAGTCGTGGCAGCGCCGGGAGCCGCCGCAATGACCAGCCCGCCCGGCAGCGTGTCCGTCAGGGCGGCGGTCAACGTGGCATCGGTGAGATTCGGATTGGTCAGCGTGATGACGAGTTGCGACACGCCGCCTGCCGCGATGGACGGGGTGTTGAATGCCTTGGCCACGGTCGGCGTCCCGGGAATCGGCGGCGTGATCACAAGCGTCGCCTCGGCGGGCAGCGTGTTGTTGCCGTTGCTGGTTTGCAGCGCATTGGCCGCGATCACGTCGAGAAAGGCTCCGCCCGCACTGCCCGTCACGTCGACCGTGACCGTGCATGAACCGGGAGTCGATGCCACGCCAGCCGGGATAGAGCGTGTCGCGGGCAACGTGACGCTCGTTCCTCCGGCGGTGGCTGCGACGGCTCCGGTGCCGGGGCACGTGGTGCCTTCGTTGGGCACGGCCGCGATCACCACGCCCGCTGGCAGCGTGTCGACGAGCGCGGTCGTGAGGCTCGCCGCTGTGAGGTTCGCGTTGAGCAAGGTGATGGTGAGGGTCGATATCCCGCCTGCCAGGATCGAGGCGGGGCTGAATGCCTTGGTCAGCGTCGGCGGCAGCCGGCCCGGAGGGGGCGCAGTGGCTGCGCTGCATCCGCCGATGGTGTTGCCGCCCGAGAGCGTCACGGGACCCGCGGTCGCGAGCGCCCTGCCCGTCAGGCTCGCGCCGACGCCCAGCGTCACGCCGGCCTGCGCGACCACATTGCCGGGGAAATTCACGCCATTGAGCGTTGCGGCAGTGCCGACCTGCCAGAACACGTTGCACGGATCGACGCCGGCGAGCGTGACCGTCGACCCCACGTTGGCGGTGAGGCCGCTGGGGACTCGAAAGATGTAGAGGCCCGCACCGCTGAGGGTCATCGTTCCCAGCGCGGCCAGGTCCGCGGTGGACGAGAAGCAGTGGATGCCCGGGCCGATATTGGCGCCGTTCATCTGCGCACCGAGGTTGTCCGTGCAGGCCCCGGCGCCCAGGCTGGTGAAGAGGGCGACATCGGCCGCCTGGGCCGCGATCGCCGCGGCGTCGTTGGGATGCAGCCCGAAGGGCGGCACGACCAGCGCCGGCGGAAAACCCGTGATCGACGCGCTCGGCGAGCTCCCCACATCGCCCGAGACGACGGTGCCAGCCCCCCCGGCCGCGGTCACGCCGGCGAAGCCCTCCACCGCGAAGCTCGAGGCGGCCCCCAGCGATTGGGCGGCGGCCGTCAGCGGAGCACAAAGAAGCGCCGCCAGTCCCGCACACGCAATGCTCACTCGGTTACGTACATGCATTTCGGCGTCTTCCCTTTCGAACGGCGAACGTCGGAAATCCAAACACAAAGAAGCGCCGCTCTCCGTGCGGTAGCGCACATAGCGCTCAGCGCGGGGACCGTCGAGCCCGAAGGCTCCCGAACACCAGCGCGTACTGCCGGGTGAGCTCCGCGCCGAAGAAGAAGATCTGGGCGGAGTAGTAGACCCAAAGCAGCAATGCGATGAGGGAGCCCGCCGCGCCGAAGCTCGAAGCGACGCTGCTGTGGCCCAGGTACAGCCCGATCGCGTATTTCCCCACGGTGAACAATCCCGCGGTGAACGCCGCGCCGATCCAGACATCGCGCCAGGATAGCGGCGCGTCCGGCAGCACCTTGTAGATCACCGCGAAGAGGCTGGTGATCGCCGCGAACGACATCGCGGACGAGGCGAGCGCGAAGACGTTGTAGGCGTCGCTCCAGGCGCCGCCCGCGAATCGCTCGAGCATGGCGAGCGCCGCGCTGAGCACGAGCGAAACGAGCAGCAGGAACGCGAGAACCAGCACCAATCCGAACGAGTAGAGCCGGGTCTGGAGGAATGCGACGATCGCCCGCCCCTTGGGCGGCTCGATGCCCCAGAGCTCGTCGAGGCTCGCCTTCAGCTCGACGAACACGCTGGTGGCGCCCGCCAGCAGCAACGCGCCCGCCACCAGCGTCGCCGCGAGCCCCGACGCGGGATCGCGCGCGTCCGCGAGCAACGCCTGGATCGCCTGCGCGCCGCTTTGTCCGACGAGCCCCTCGAGCTGGGCCATGATCTCTCCCTGCGCGGCCTCCGCGCCGAAGAAATAGCCCGCGGCCGCGATCGCGAGGACGAGGATGGGCGCCATGGAGAACAGCGTGTAGAAGGCGAGCGCCGCGCCCTTGCTTCCCGCGCGATGGTCGATCCATGCGCTCGCCGAACGCGCAAGCACCTCGCGAATGCGGCCAGCCGAGGAAACGATCGCGTGCGCCTGCGCGCGCAGGACGTCAGTGCCCAAGAAGCTCGCCGAAGGGCTTGAGCGACTCGACGCGATCGCAGATCACCTTGCCGATGGCCACGAGCGGCGCGCCGAGCAGCAGGCCCCAGATGCCCCACAACCAGCCGAAGAAGAGCAAGGCGATGAACAGGACCGCGGCGTTCAGGCGCGCGAAGCGGCTCTGCAGCCACGTCATGATGAAGGTACCCACCACGATCGACACCAGCAGCGATGCGCCCGCCACGGCGAGCGCCTGGAGGGCATTGCCGAATTGCAGGAATCCCGCCAGGCCGCTCGCCGCCGCGAAGATCACCGGCCCCAGGTACGGAATGAAGTGAAGCACGCCCGCGGCGACACCCCACACGCCTGCCTGCTCCATGCCGAGCGCCTCGAACGCGAGCCAGGTGCCGAGGCCGACGAGCAAGTTCGCGCCCAGCACGCCGAGCAGGTAACGCTGGACCTGCACGTCGATCTCCTCGAGGATGCGCACGGCGTCCTTCTTGCGCGAGAGCGAGTGGCCCACGAGCTGCACGAGCTTGCGCCGGAAGTGCTCGCCCGAGGCGAGGAGGAAGTAGGCGAGCAGGAGGACGATCGGGGCCTGCGCCGCCACCGTGAACAGCAGCGCGGACTGCGCCAGCATGTAGTCTCGCAGCCAGGCGCTCGGCTGGGCGTCGCTGGCGGGTTTTGCGCGCGGGGCCGGTTTCTGCGGCTTCGTCGTGCCGGCCACGTCGGTCGCGGCCCCCTGGAGCTCGGTCGCGGCCTCCTGGATCCTCTGCAGCGCCGAGGAGCCGCCTCGCGCCTCCGCCACGTGCTGGCGAACCTTGCGCGCCGCTTCGGGGAGCTGCTCGATGACCGAAGCCGCACCGTCGCCCAGCGAGTATGCGGCCCATGACAGGCTGCCGACCAGCACGCCGAGCACCAGCGCGGCGCCCGCGGCGCGCGGGACGTGCAAGGCTTTCAGCGCGTCGACGACGGGGCGCAGCGCGTAGCTCGCGAGGATGCCGATGAGCAGCGGAACGAAGAAGGCGCGTGCGAGGTAGAGCGCGGCGACGACCGCGATGACGCCGAGGGTGGCGAGAATGCCCACCCCCAGCGTGATGCCCGAACGGCGATCGGACGCGGCAACGATGGCCGGCGACTCGACCGTCGCGTCTTCGATCGGGGCGCTATCGGGCGCGGCGGCCGTGGCGTTCACTTGACCGTCGTCGCGTCGTGTCGTTACAGCCGCCCCATCAGGAACAGCACGAGCAGGATGACCAGGATGACGCCGACGATTCCGCTCGGCCCGTAGCCCCAGCTGCGGGCGTGCGGCCATGTGGGCAGCACGCCCACGAGAGCCAGGATGACGATCACCAGCAAGATGGCACCAATGCTCATGGCATTCTCCCAGCAGGGGCAGCCAGATTATCGCGGGCACCGTGCGCCGTCTGTACGGTTACGCACACAGCGCGCGCCTCCGCGAGGTCAGCTCGCGCAGAGCGATCCACGCGCCCCTGCATGGACCAAGCCACGCCCGGGCGGAAGCAGGCGATCGTATTCCCGCTTCACGACCGCGTAGCACTCGCACGCGCGCGCTTCCACCGCGTATCGATCGACAAGCGCGATGCACCCGCGCGTGTAGCGGATGAGTCCCTCTCTTCGCAGGCTCGCGGCGGCCTTCGAGACGCCTTCCCTGCGCACGCCGAGCATTTCGGCGATCGAATCCTGCTTCATCGCGAGCTCGTTCGAGGGCAGCCGGTCCAGGCTCCCAGCATCCGAATCCGGGCAGGAAGATCGGCGATGCGCGCCC
>DASTGG010000187.1:0-3309 GCA_035719385.1 Usitatibacter sp. | reverse complement strand
CTCTCGGCCGCGTCCAGGTAGGTCCACCAGGTGGGCGGCTCGCCCGGCCTTTGCACGACGAGCATGCATTTCGAGGCGTGCATGAACTCGCGCAGGCGGTGCAGGCTGCCGGCGATCGCGCGGTCGCGGCCGACCGAAGGGTTCCACTTGCGGCCCACCTCGCCCAGGAACGACAACCGCTCCCGCAGCCCGATCTCGCGCTGTCCCCAGAGCGACACCATCACGCCGAAGACCACCAGGTACATCGGGCGCATCAGCGCGCGGTTCAGGTCGCGGTCGCCGGGCAGGCCGAGCTGCCAGTAGACCCAGCCGATGATCCCGAACATCACCGTGCAGGCAGCCGTCACGGCGAGGCCCTCCCGCCGCCCGCTCGTGAAACCCGCGACCATGATGCAGAACACGAACAGGAAGTAGTACACGCTCTCCGTCCCGTTCGTGAGGCCGACCAGGAGGGACACCCACGCGACGTCGCCCCAATGGGACAAACGCACCAGGGGCGCGCCGGGACGGTGCGTGGCGACGCTGTAGAGCGCCGCGGCCCAGACGCAGTAGAGGCTGAGCACGATCACGGTGAACGTGAACAGGGCCTCCGGATCGGGCGCGTGGACATAGACCACGGCCAGCGCCCAGAGCGCCATCACGTATCGGAGGAAGGCGACCATCCGCGCGTCCACCGGCTCCAGGGCGGTGGACCGCAATATCGACGACCTCCGCGCCACCGCCGGGTCGTGCGCCATCGGCATGGCGTCCTTGAGAAGCTCGATCCCCATTCTTTGTTGGCTCCCTACGACAGCTATTGTCCTGCCTCGGGCAGGACAATTGCCATAGCGCGAAACTGACGCCCATCAAACGGCCCGCACATTAGTACAGGTGTCCCCGGCAACTTGTCACGGGTTGCGGGGATAGCCGTCGGGACATCCGCCTCATGAAATCGGTGGATTTCGTTCATGCCTTCGCGTGCGCGGACGCATAGCCTGCGGACATGGATTCCCGGCTCGCAAGTTCCAACGCTCCGCGTCGACCGGCGACGAACGCGACGCCCCGCATCCGCGCATCGATGCGCGTTGCGCGCCGCACGCCGTTCCAGCCATGAAACACGCGCTGGCCCTCCATGAACGCGTGTTGCTGAGCCTCACGGGCGCGAGCTTCATCACCGACGACGAACGCCGCATCGTCTGGACCAACCCCGCGTTCGCGGCGGTCACCGGCTACTCGCAGGCGGAAGCGTCGGGCCGCGAGCCCGGCTTCGTGTGCTGCGCGCGCCATGGCGCCGAGCGCTATGCCGCGCTCTGGGCCGCCGTGCGGCGCGACGGGCACTGGGAAGGCCGCGTGTGGAGCCGCCGCAAGTCCGGCGAGGTGTTCCCGGCGTCGATGACCGTGAGCGCCGTGCAGGACGGGCGCGGCCGTGTCACCCATTATTTCGGCGTCCTCGTGGACGCCACGGAGCAGGCCGAGGCCGAGGAGCGCATGCGCCGGCTCGCGCAATACGACGCGCTCACCCGGCTGCCCAACCGCACGCTGCTCGAGGACCGGCTCAGGCAGGCGCTCGCCATCGCCTCGCGCAACGGCACGCTGCTCGCGGTGCTCTTCATCGACCTCGACCGCTTCAAGGCCGTGAACGACGCGTTCGGCCACTCCGCCGGCGATGCCGTGCTGCGCAAGGTGGCCTCGCGCATCGAGGCGTGCGTGCGCGAGAGCGACAGCGTGGCGCGCTGGGGCGGCGACGAGTTCGTCGTCCTGCTCGCCGATCCGCACGGTGCCGACGCCGCCTGGCGCGTCGCGCAGAAGATCCGCGCCGCGGTCTCGTTGCCGCAGGCGTTCGGCAACCGCGAGGTCGTCGTCGCGCCGAGCATCGGCATCGCCACCTATCCGGCCGACGGCATCGATGCCGCGGCCCTGCTCGAGAAGGCCGATGCCGCGATGTACGAGGCCAAGCGCCTCGGCCGCGGCACCGCGCGCTTCCAGGACACACAAGGACAACCACGAACACGAACCCACGATGTTTCACCAGGCGCGAGCACGCATTCGGGGCGCATGCGACTCGCCGCCGTTCCAGGCCGCCCCTCATCCATAGGAGAACCAACATGAGGTTTACCGAAAAAGTCCGCCGCTTCGTCGCGGATGACAGCGGCTCGGTGGCTATCGAGTACGGCCTGCTCGCCGCTCTGATCGCCGTCCTGATCATCGCCGGCGCGAAGGCCATCGGCACCAATCTGGGCACGCTGTTCACCGACATCTCGGGTTGCCTGACGGCGCCGGCCGGCTGCAGCCTCGGCAGCGGCGGCGAAACGCCTCCGGGCTGATCGAGCCGGCAACGGAGCGATCGATGCCCGACATGGGCGGCCTGAGCCTTCCCCACGGCCTCTGGCTGGCCGCGTACGTGGCCATGCTGGCGGCCGCCTGCTGGACGGACGTGAGGCGCGCGAAGATCCCCAACGCGCTCACGTTCTCCGGCATGGGGTTGGGGTTGGCGTTGGCGTCGCTTCCCTCGGGCATCGGCCTCGGCTCCGCGGCGCTGGGCCTCGTCGTCGGCGGCGCGATTCCCATGCTGCTGCACCGCCTCGGCGTGCTCGGCGGCGGCGACGTGAAGCTCTTCGCCGCGATCGGCGCTTTCGTGGGGCTGCCCCACGTGCTCGTCGTCCTCCTGATGACGTTCGCCGCGGGCGGGGTGCTCGCGATCGCCGCGGCGCTCTTCGCGCGCAGGCTGCGCGCCGTCCTGTCGAACGTGCGCGACGGCCTCACGCAGATGGCCGGAACGCTCTTCCTGCTGCGGCGCATTCCCGACGGGCGATCCATCCCCGTGACCGCGCAACGCGTCCCGTACGCGCTCGCGATCGCGGCGGGCGCCCTCTACCACCTGTTCTACATGCACGAGGCATTACTCACATGAGAAACGCACGTCCTTTCATCCTCATCGCGATCTCGCTGTTGATCGGCCTCGTCGCCGTGGTGACCGCCGCGCAGTTCGTCAAGAGCCGCTCCAACGTCGCCACGACGAAGGTCGTGGTCGCTACCCGGACCCTGGAGCCCGGGACCCAGGTGGACGCCAAGATGCTGGAAGTCGTGAGCTTCCCCGCCGCGACCCAGCTCAAGGATTCGTTCGACAAGACCGCGACGATCGAGGGCCGCGTGGTCGTCGAGCGCGTCGTGCAGGGCGAACCGGTGCTCGGCGCCAAGCTCGCGAAGCCCGGCGAGCAGGCGGGCCTCGCCGCCGTCCTCGCGCCCGGCCGCCGCGCGATCACCGTCAAGGTGAACGACGTGAGCAGCGTGGCCGGATTCACGCTTCCCGGCAGCTACGTGGACCTCGTC
>DASTGG010000186.1:0-6845 GCA_035719385.1 Usitatibacter sp. | reverse complement strand
CGCGCCGATCGACGGCTTCGGCATCGGCACGCGCATGAACGTGTCCGCCGACGCCCCCTATCTCGACTGCGCGTACAAGCTGCAGGAGTACGACGGCACGCCGCGACGCAAGCGCTCCGAGGGCAAGGCCACGTGGCCCGGGCGCAAGCAGGTCTTCCGCCGCCGCCGCGCGGACGGACGCCACGGCGGCGACATCCTCACGCTCGACGGGCAGGAACGGGAGGGCGATCCCCTGCTCGCCCCCTGCATGCGCCGCGGCGAGCGGCTGCTTCCCGCCGCCACGCTGGAGCATGGACGCGCGCGGGCGCACGAGCAGATCGAGCGCCTGCCGGGCGCGCTGCGCTCCATCGTGCATCCGGCGCGCTATCCGGTGGAGATCGACGAGTCTGTGCGCAGCCTCGCCGAGCGCGTCGACCAGGCGACGCTGGCGCATCCATGAGCACTCTCGCGCCCTCCCCGCCCCGCAGCGCCGCGAGCGACCTCGCCGAGCGCCTCGCCTTCCTGCGCGATCCCGCGAGCTATGGCGGCGCCGGCGCGAGCGTGCAGGCCGTGGAGACGCACCTGTCTTGGGTCTTCCTCACGCGCGAGCACGCCTACAAGCTCAAGAAGCCGGTGCGCTTCGACCACCTCGACCTGCGCGAGGCCGGCGCGCGCGCGGCGCACTGCCGCATGGAGATGCGCCTGAACCGCCGCTTCTGCGAGGACGTATACCTCGACGTAGTGCCGCTCACGCGCGGCCCGCGGGGCGCGTTGCGCCTGGGCGGCGACGGCGCGGCCGTGGACTGGCTCATCCGCATGCGACGCCTGCCCGCGGACCTCATGCTCGACCGCCTGGTCGCGCGCGGCGAGGTGCGACCGCGCGACATCGTCGCGATCGCCGTGGCGCTCGCGCGCTTCTACCGCACCTGCGCGCCGGAGCCCATCGCCGCGGCCGACTGGCGCTCGCGGTTCATCGCGCACGTCTCCGAGAACGTGCGCGAGCTCGCGATGCCGGCTTCCCGCGTGCCCGCGACCGTGGTGCACGAGATCGGCGAGCGCCAGCTCGAGATCATCGACCGCTGCGGCGAGCTGCTCGACCGCCGCGTGGACGACGGCCTCGTCGTCGAGGGGCACGGCGACCTGCGTCCCGAGCACATCTGCCTCGAGGCGCCGCCGCGCATCATCGACTGCCTGGAGTTCTCGCGCGAGCTGCGCGTGGTCGATGCCGCCGAGGAATTGGGGTTCCTGGCGCTGGAATGCGAGCGCCTCGGCGCCGAGCATGTGAAGGAGTCCCTCTTCGCCGCGTATGCCGCCGCCTCGGGCGACGCGCCGCCGCCGGTGCTCGTGGATTTCTACCAGAGCCACCACGCCTGCGTGCGCGCCAAGCTCGCGCTGAGGCACCTGGCCGACGCCGGCGTGCGCGAGCCGCAGCGCTGGATCGCGCGCACGCAGGAATACATCGCCCTCGCCGCAGCGCACCTCTGCGCGGCGGCGAAGCGCTAGCTCTCGGAGAGCGCCACCAGGGACTCGCCCGAGTTCATGCGGCGGATCGCCTCGGCGAAGAGGCCCGCCGTGGAAAGCCGCTCGATGCGCGCCTCGACGTCGCGGCCGAGGTCGCGAACCGGCGCGACGGCGTCGGTCACGACGATACGGTCCAGGGGTGCGTCGCGCAGCACCACCGCCGCTTCCGCCGTGAAGACGCCGTGGGTCGCGGCCGCCACGACGCGCGCCGCGCCTTCCCGCACGCACGCGCGCGCGGCGCGGTCGAGCGTGTGCCCGGCCGCGATGAGGTCGTCCACGACGATCGCCACGCGCCCGCGGACCTCGCCCACGAGCGCCTCGCCGCTCACCACGCCCTCGCTGCGATGCTTCTCGGCGAACGCGGCCGCCACGGGCCGGCCCGTCAGCGCCGCGAGCCGCGCGCGGAAGCGCTCGGCGCGCTTGATGCCGCCCGCATCGGGCGAGACGACGGTGACCCGCTGCCCGGCCGCCAGCGCGGCGCAACGCGCGGCGAGCAGCGGCGCCGCCTCGAGGTTCTCCGCGCCGCGACGGAACGCGTTCTGGTAGGCGGACACGTTGTGCACGTCCAGCGTGACGATGCGGTCGATGCCGACGGCCTCGAACATGCCCGCGACGTAGCGCGTGGCGACCGGGTCGCGGCTCTTCGATTTCTGGTCCTTGCGGGCATACGCGAGATAGGGCACCACCGCCGTCACGCGCGCGGCGGAAGCATCGCGCACTGCGCCGAGGAAGAAGAGCAGGCGCACCAGCTTGTCGTTCACGCTCTGCGACCCATCGCCGTGCAGCGAATGGATCACGTACACGTCGCGATCTCGCACGCTCGCGAGCGGGCGCGCCTTGTGCTCGCCATCGGGGAACTCGCGCTCCTCGTGCGCGGCGAGCGGCACGCCCAGCGCCGCGGCGACGGCTTCGCCCCAGGGGCGGCTCGCTCCCAATGCGAAAATCACAGGTCCGTCACGCGATTCCATGGTCCCGGTCATGCAAGCTGGCGCGCCGGCCGCCGCGGGCGTTGATGGCGCTCAACGGCCCGAAGCCCACCCGGCGCAGAATGGGTCGATGTACTTCGAGGACCGGAGCGACGCGGCGCGACAGCTCGCCCGTGCGCTGCGAAGCTGGCGCGGCGCGGGCGCCCTCGTGCTCGCGATCCCGCGCGGCGCAGTCCCCATGGGCCGCATTATCGCCGAGGATCTGCAGGCCGACCTGGACGTCGTGCTCGTGCGCAAGCTCGGCGCGCCGATGAACCCGGAGTTCGCCGTGGGCTCCGTGGACGAGACCGGCTGGACCTACGTTCCCGATTACGCGCGCGAGCTGGGCTTCGACGAGCGCACGCTCGAGCGCGAGCGCCGGCGGCAGATCGAGGTCATGCGCGAGCGCCGCGCGCTCTACACGCCCGGGCGCCAGCCGGCCGATCCGCGCGGGCGCGCCTGCATCATCGTCGATGACGGCCTGGCGACCGGCTCCACGATGATCGCCGCGATCCACAGCGTTCGCGCGCGCGGCGCCGCGAAAGTGGTCTGCGCCGTTCCCGTCGCCTCCCCCGACAGCCTGGAGCGCGTGCGCGCGCTCGCGGACGAGGTGGTGTGCCTCGATGCGCCGCCCGCGTTCAACGCCGTCGGGCAGTACTATCGGCATTTCGACCAGGTGAGCGACGAGGAGGTGCTCGAATGCCTGTCCACCGCGGGCTCATCGCAGCGTTCGCACTGAGCGCCGCCTGCGCCCTCGCGGCCGGCAACGGCAGCGTCGAGAACACGCTGGGCAGCGACCAGTTCATTGCCGGGGGAACGATCTCGCGCAGCGACCCGGTCGCGGGCGACCTCATCGCCGCCGGCGGCGAGGTGGATCTCGAGGCGCCGGTCCAGGGCGACGCCGTCGCCGCGGGCGGCAGCCTGCGCATCGGCGGCAAGGTGGAGCACAACGTGTACGGCGCGGGCGGGCGCGTGAACCTCGATGCGCAGGTGGCCGGCAACGCACGCCTCGCGGGAGGCCGCGTCGAGATCGGCCCGGGCGCCCACGTGAACGGCAACGTCACGGCCGCCGGCGGGCAGGTCACGTTGCGCGGCGCGGTGAAGGGCTATTTCCAGGCGGCCGGCGGCCAGGTGCGCATCGACGGGCCCGTCGAAGGCGAAGTCGTCGTGAGCGCCGGCCAGGTGGAGCTGGGCCCGCACGCGCGGCTCGGCGGAACGCTGCGCTATCGCAGCCACAAGGACCTCGTTCGCGATCCCGCCGCCACGGTGTCGGGCGCCACCGAGCGGCTCTCCGCGCCGGCCGAGGGCTCCGGCACGGGCTCGGGCTTCGCGCCGGCGCGCCACGTCGCCGGCGGCTGGGTCTGGAGCCTCGGCCTCGTCGTGCTCGCGGCGTTGCTCGCCGCCGCCGTGCCGCCGGCGTCGATGCGCGTCAGCCGCGAATTGCGCCTGCATCCGGGGCTGTCGCTGCTCTTCGGGTTCATCGTCCTCGTCTGCATCCCCATGGCGGCCGTCGTGCTCATGGTGACCGTGATCGGCATTCCCCTCGCCCTGGTGGTGCTGCTCGCCTACTTCGCGCTGCTGATCCTCGGATACGCGTCCGCGGCGGTGGGACTGGGTGAAGCGGCCCTGGGCAAGATGCGGCCTGCCGACGCCGTGCGCAGCTCGTGGCGCGTGGTCTTCGCCGTGGCGGCGATGCTCGCGCTCACGCTGCTCGCCCGCATCCCGTTCGTGGGCGGCTTCGTCGTGTTCCTCGCGATGCTCGCCGGCATCGGCGCGATCGCGATGGCGCTGCGCCCGCGGCCGGCGGCGCGGCCCGCGGCGGCGTAGGATCGCGGCGTGCGAATCTTCGAGCTGCAGGAAATGCGCGCCGTCGTCACCGGCGGCGCCCGCGGCATCGGCGCGGCGACCGTGAAGCTGCTTCGCGAGGCCGGCGCGCGCGTCGAGGCGCTCGACCTGCTGACCGGCTGCGACGTCACCGACGAGGCGCAGGTGAAGGCGGCCTTCGAGCGCATCGGCGACGTGGACATCCTCGTGAACAATGCCGGCACCGCGACGCGCAAGCCCGCGCTCGAGCTCTCGGTCGAGGAATGGGACGCGGTCCTCGACGTGAACCTGAAGGCGGTGTTCGTGTGCTCGCGCACCGCCGTGCCCGGCATGAAGCGCCGCGGCGGCGGCGCGATCGTGAACCTCGCCTCGATCATGGGACTGTCGGGAGGGCTCTATCCGAACGCGCCGTACCAGGCGTCCAAGGGCGGCGTCGTGAACCTCACGCGCGCGCTCGCGCTGGAGTGGGCACCGGACAACATCCGCGTCAACGCCGTCGCGCCCACCTTCGTGCGCACCGACCTCACCGTGCCGCTGTTCTCGAATCCCGAGCGGTTCGCTTCCGTGATGCAGCACACGCCGCTGGGAAGGCTGCCGGAGCCGGAGGACATCGCGGCGGCCATCCTCTTCCTCTGCAGCCCGGCGGCGAGCTGCGTGACCGGGATCACGCTGCCCGTCGATTCCGGCTTCCTCGCGCGCTGAGCCGCAGCGGCAGCCGCAGCCGCCGTGATGCCACCGCGGGCGTTGCGCGCGAGCCGGACCGAAGCGGCGCTTCCCTACATCATGCCTCTTCGGCCAGCACCTCGACCGGTGCCCGCGCTTCCATGGCGGCTACTTGCGCGGCGCTTCGTCGGACCCGGCGACCTTCACGCCGTCCTTCGCCGCGAACACCGGCTGCTGCTCCTTCAGCACCTGCTCGGCGCGAAGGCGGTGCACGGCATACGTGCGGTGCAGGTAACGGATCACCGAAGTCTGGCCTTCCTGCGCCTTCTCGAGTATGCGCAGGCGCACGTGGGTCGGAAGGCCCTCCACGTTGACCGCGGCGGGTGGCTCGGGCGATTCGGCGAACGCGGTCGCGGCGGCGAGCGCCGCGGTCGCGAGGGCGGTCAGGGCGATGCATGTCTTCATGGCTTCCTCCGCAGGTGACGTCGCATCGACGACGCGCCCAACGTACTCACCGGCGAAGGCGCGCGCGACAACCATGCGACGGATCCAAAAATGCGCGGACAAAACCGAAGAAACAGCGACGGACGCAGCTACATCTGGCGGAACAGCTGGGCGTACGGCTGGCTCACTTGCAGCACCTCGCGGCGGTCCCTGGGCTTGAGGATCACGCGGCCCGTCGGAGCGTAATGGCATGGGCCCTTGTGCCGGCGCGCGCGCCGGTCCACCATGGCGGCCCGTGACAAACGCCCAGGGAGGGATCATGAAACGCGGCTGGTTCGGATGTGACATCGCCGTGCGGTTCGCCGCAGGGCTCGTGCTCGCGCTTGCGCTCGCTTCGTGCGCGTCGATGTCCGGGGGTGGCATGTCCGGCGCGTCGCCGGCCAACGACGCCAACGCGCTCGTCGACCGCTGGTCGAATGCCTACACCTCCAACGATCCCGAGGCGATCGTGAAGTGCTACACGGCCGACGCGATCCTGCTCGGCACCGTGAGCCCCATCATGTCCGTCGGCAGTGATGCCATTCGCACCTACTTCAGCGCCGTCAAGGGCAGCGGCAACCGCAATGCCATCAGCGAGCGCAAGACGATCGTCCTCGACGACAGGGCGGTGGTCGTCACGGGCTTCTACGTCTTCACGCGCATGAAGGACGGCCAGGCCATTCCGGGCCCGTCGCGTTTCACCATGCTCGTGGTCAGGGGCGACGACGGCCAGTGGCGCATCGCGCACCACCATTCGTCTCCCCACGTGCAGCCGAAGGGTTGAGCTTCGCGGCTCGCCACGGATCAGCTCAAACACGACGCAGAATTTCCTGTTGCCGGACATGCTGCGGGCATAGAGTCCAGGGACCGGACCCCCAACGGTCCCCACGGAGGAAAACGCGATGCATGTCATTTCACGTGCCGCCATGGCACTGGCTCCCCTGTTGATGGCGATCCCGGGTGTGTGGGCGGCCCCGCCCGATGCGCAACGCGTTTGGGTCGTGTACAAGGACGGCGCGCGCGGAGCGGCGCACGCGGCCTTGCGCAACGCCAATGCGCAGGTCCATTACCAGCTCGACGAGCTGCGCGCCTTCGCGGCGACGCTCCCCGCGCCGGCCATCGCCGCGCTCGAGCGCAATCCCAACATCGAATACGTCGAGGAAGACCCGCCGCGCGAGCCCTACGCCGCGCTGCCGGGCGAGACGCCGCCGTACGGCATCGGCATGGTGCAGGCGACGGCGATGCAATCGCGCGGCTACACCGGCTCGGGCGTGAAGGTGTGCGTGATCGATTCGGGCCTCGAGGTGCATTCGAACGTCCCGGCGCCCGGATCGTCGGTCACCTATGTCGCGGGCAACCTCGCCGCGAACGTGGACGGCCTGGGCCACGGCACGCACGTGAGCGGCACCA
>DASTGG010000185.1:0-5597 GCA_035719385.1 Usitatibacter sp. | reverse complement strand
ATCGTCGCCATCGACGACGCCGGCGCGATCGACGACGCGCACGAGTCCATCGGGCACGCGGCGCCGGCCGACAGCAACCCCGAGGTGATCCTGCTGCAGAGCGCCAACCGCAAGCTCGTGAACCAGGCGCTCGAGGATCTGCCCGTCGCGTTGCGCGAGATCCTCGTCATGCGCGAGCTCGAGGACCTGAGCTACAAGGAGATCGCCCACATTGCGGCGATTCCCATCGGCACCGTGATGTCGCGGCTCTCGCGGGGGCGCGCGATGCTGCGGGCCGCGATCGAGAACCGCACGAGGAAGGCCTGCTGAGATGGCGCACCGCACCCCCGGAACCGAAGAGCCCTTCATCGCGCGCGATGCGACCTACCATCACGCGCCGCCGGGCCTGGACGAACGCGTGCGCGCCGCCGTAGGCCGCGAGCGCAAGGCGCGCCTTGCCGGCCGCGCGCAGCGCTTCGCCCTGTGGGGCGCGGCTTTCGCGGCCGTCGCGGTCGTCTCCTGGAACGTGGGGCTGATGCAGGGGCGAGCCGGCGGCGATCTCGTCGAGCGCGACGTGCTCGCGGCTCACATGCGCTCGGTCATGGCCACCGGCAAGCTCACCGACGTCGTGTCGACCGACCTGCACCAGGTGAAGCCGTGGTTCGTGGGCAAGCTCGACTACGCGCCGCCGGTGCCGGACCTCTCGTCGCGCGGGTTCACGCTGGTCGGCGGCCGGCTCGACTACGTGGACGGGCGCACCGTCGCCGCGATCACCTACCGCTATCGCCTCCACACTGTGAACGTCTTCGTGTGGCCGGCGAAGGACGCGGCGCCGATGACGCCGCGCATGGATTCGCGCCAGGGCTACAACATCGTCCACTGGTCGCGGGAGGGGATGGAGCGATGGGCCATCTCCGATCTCGCCGCGCCGGAGCTGGCTTCGATCGCCGACGCAATGTGAAGGCGGGAAACCGCCGCTTACAAAGCTGTCGCGACGACGGTCAACAGCCTCGCGCGCGCTTCGTTCTTCGCGGGTGAGGGAGGCCCGAACGGCGCCTCCGCACCGAGGAGAACAAGAAGAAAACCGCGCGAACCCTGCTTGCCTGCCTTTCCATCGCCGTGGCGGCCGCCGCGAATGCCCAGTCCGTTTCGATTTCGCCAGCCTTTCCTCTCACCACCGACACCGTGACGCTCCTCTATCGGCCCGGGACCGCCGGGTCGGGCTTCTGTTCCGGGATCGTGCCCGGAGGCCTCATCATCGATTCGGTGCCGGATGCGCCGCCGGAGGTCATCGGCGTCGCCGCCATCGACGTGATCGTGGATTCGGCAGCCCATTGCACCTCCCAGGCGCCGACCCCGTTGACGCTGGGACGCTTTCCCACGGGGCAGTACGAGGTCCGGATCTTCGAACTGACGCCCGAGCAGCCGGGCATCTCCGTGCTCACCGCATTGAGCTCGTTCACGGTGCAGACCCATCGCCTGGACACGCTCGAGCCCAGCGCGCCCCGCGACAACTACTCGGGGCATTGGACGACGGATGTCGCGGGTGAAGGCGTGCCATCGCCCACCAGGGCGAGACCGCCTTCATGAGCTTCCTCACCTACGGCGACGATGGGCGGGCCACGTGGTACGTCGTGCCCGATGCCCGCTACAGCGTCGAGGCCACCGGTGCGGGACGTTTCGACGGCAGGATCTACGCCGCTTTCGGAAGCCAGGGGGTGATCGCCTCCGGGCTCCAAACCCTCCCGGGCGTCGTCGAGCTCGGCAGCGCGGTCCTGCGCGAGGAAACGTCCGACGCCGCGACCCTGCAGATCGACTTCGGCGGCACGCAGGTCGAACGCAGGATCGCGCGCCTGCGCTTCTGAGGGCCGCCGCTAGAGGATCTCCGCCGCGTGGTCCGCGAGCCGCGAGCGCTCGCCGCGCATGAGCGTCACGTGGCCCGAGTGCGACCAGCCCTTGAAGCGGTCGACCACATAGGTGAGGCCCGAGGATCCCTCCGTGAGGTAGGGCGTGTCGATCTGCGCGATGTTGCCGAGGCACACGACCTTCGTGCCCGGGCCGGCACGCGTGATGAGCGTCTTCATCTGCTTGGGCGTGAGGTTCTGCGCCTCGTCGATGATGAGGTACTTGTTGATGAAGGTACGCCCGCGCATGAAGTTGAGGCTCTTCACCTTGATGCGGTTGCGGATGAGGTCGGCGGTCGCCGCGCGCCCCCAGTCGCCGGCCTCGTCGTCCGTGCGCATGAGCACGTCGAGGTTGTCCTCGAGCGCGCCCATCCACGGCGTCATCTTCTCCTCCTCGGTGCCGGGCAGGAAGCCGATGTCCTCGCCCACGGGCACGGTAACGCGCGTCATGATGATCTCGCTGTAGACCTTGAACTCGAGCGTCTGCATGAGGCCCGCGGCGAGCGTGAGCAGCGTCTTGCCGGTGCCCGCCTGGCCGAGCAGCGTGACGAAATCGATCTCCGGGTCCATGAGGAGGTTCAGCGCGAAGTTCTGCTCGCGGTTCCTCGCCGTGATGCCCCAGACGTTGTTCTTGTGGTGCGAGAAGTCCTTGAGCGTCTGCAGCACCGCGGTCTTGCCGCGCGCCTCCCTCACGATCGCGAGGAAGGGCCGGTCGCCTTCGTGGAAGACGAACTGGTTGACCATCATCGCGGGCACCAGGGGGCCGCGCACGCGATAGAGCGTGCGGCCGTGCTCCTGCCAGCTCTCGACGTCCTTGCCGTGCTTGTCCCAGAAATCGTCCGGGAGCTGCAGGATGCCGGTGTAGAGGAGGTCGGTGTCCTCGAGGACCTTGTCGTTGAAGTAGTCCTCGGCCGGGATGCCGATCGCATGCGCCTTGATGCGCATGTTGATGTCCTTGGACACCAGGACCACTTCGCGCTTCGGGAATTTCTGCTTGAGGTGCAGCGCCACGCCGAGGATCACGTTGTCGGCCTTCTTCGAGGCCACCGACTCGGGGATCTCCGCGCTCACGGAGTGCGTCTGCAGGAAGAGGCAGCCGCCCGCCTCGCTGCCGGTGCTCTTCGCCTTGAGCGGGTAGCCCTTCTCGATCTCCCCGGGCTGCGAGACGATCTCGTCGAGGAAGCGGCTCGCCTGGCGCGCGTTGCGCGAGACCTCGCTCATGCCCTTCTTGTGGTCGTCGAGCTCCTCGAGCACCACCATCGGGAGGAACACGTCGTGCTCCTCGAAGCGGAAGAGGCTCGTGGGATCGTGCATGAGCACGTTGGTGTCGAGCACGAAGAGCTTGGTGGCGGCGGCCTTCGGCGCGCGCGTCGCACCTTCCCGTTCACGTCTGCGCTGCATGGGCACCTCCGAATACGAGGCGAACTCGGACGCCTCCGCCGCGTCGTGCCGGCCGGAGTCTCGCAGGGGATCGTTGGTCATCGGTTCCGAACGTAGTGGCAGGAAAGGCTATGGACGCCCCCCGGCATGGGACCGGGACGCGGGCAGGACGATCGGGGACGGGTGGCCGGGGGCAGGTAGCGCGCAATCGGGCGAGGATGCTCGATCGGTCATTCCGCTACGGTGTCATGGATCTCACGGCCACAACCCATGGTGAACAAAAAACCCCCGGAACGCAAGCTGTTGCGATCATTTTTCGCGCGGGCCATCTCCCGGCGGCGCCGGGTGGCCGCGGGCGCGACATCATGCCGCGGGCGGCTGTGCGAAATTGCATGGTTTCCCGCGATCATTTGCGGTCCAATCCGTGTTCATCTGCATTTTCCGGGAGAAATGCATGACTTCACGCCAATACAGCCGGCCGGGCCGCAAGCACTTGCGGCGCACCCGCGTGCTACGCGATTCGCCTTCGCACGCCTGGCGCAACGCGTTCGTCTCGCTCTGCGGGGTCGCGCTCGCCGTCTACGCGCTTTCGGCCAGCCTCGCGCGCTAGGCCGCGTTGCGTTCGACCGGGGCCGGCAGGAACTCCGGCCCCTGCACCGAAAGGGTCCCCGAACGCCCGGGGATCGCCTCGTCGAGCACCGAGTGCAGCGGCAGGCTCGCGACGTCGGTCGCGTCCACGATGGCGCGCATCGGCACGAGCTCGTAGCCCTGCGCCTTCCAGCCTTCGAGCAGTTGCTCGAGCACGCCCGAGAGCTTCATGCCCTCCAGCTCCGCGTGCAGGGTGAAGACGTGATCGCGCCGGTCGCCCTGCGTGAGCTCGAGAAGCGATCGCGCGACGTTGGCTTCGGTCACGCCGTCGAGCCCGATCAGCTCGTCCAGCGTGGGCAGCGTGGTCGGGAACTGCGGGCACGCGACGATCTCGGCGCGGATCACCGGGATGAAGGGATGAGTGCCGCGCGTGTCCGACGAATAGCGGAAGCCCAGCGATTGCGTGGCGCGATAGGCGTGCGCGTTCATCTGCCAACCGGCGGCGCCATGCACCTGCGGCTCCTCGCCGAAGACGTCGCGGAAGCGCTGGCACGCGCGCGCCATCTGCCACATCGTCCACTTGCCGTCCGCGCGCGCCACGCCGTCCTGCCACTTCACGTGGTCCCACGTGTGGATGCCGACCTCGAAACCGGCGTCGCGCACGCCGCGCAGGAGCGGCGCGCAACGCCGGCCGATGTCCGGCCCGGGCAGCAACGTCCCGTACAACAGCGTGCGCACGCCGTAGTGGGAGACGACCGAGGTGCGGCCCACCTTCTGCATGAAGCCCGGGCGCAGCGCGCGCTTGATGGCGCGCCCCGTGTGGTCGGGACCGAGGCTGAAGAGGAACGTGGCGCCGGCCGAGTGGCGCTTCAGCACTTCGATGAGATTGGGGATGCCTTCGCGGGTACCGCGGAAGGTATCGACATCGATCTTGAGGGCGAGCTTCACGAAGGGGGAAAGCGGAACCGGTTGCGGGAACGATCGTAGCACGGCGTATTTTTCTTGCGACAATGGAAAGCATGGATGCGCAGGAAAGCCCCCGCACGCCGTACGAGATGCTCGGCGGCGACGCGAAGGTCCGCGAGCTGGTCGACCGCTTCTACGACCTCATGGACTTCGAGCCGGGATACCGCGAGCTTCGCGCGGTGCACGGCAGCACGCTGGAGAGCGCCCGCGAGAAGCTCTACATGTTCCTTTCGGGCTGGCTGGGCGGCCCCGCGCTCTACACGGACCGTTACGGGCATCCGATGCTGCGCGCGCGCCACCTGCCGTTCGCCATCGGCGAGCTCGAACGCGACCAGTGGATGGCGTGCATGGTCCAGGCGATGGAAGAAGTCGAGGTGCCTCAAGAGCTTAGGGAGCCGCTCGCGGAGGCGCTCCGCAAGACTGCCGACTGGATGCGAAATAAGGCTGGCTAACCCGCGCGCGGGGGTGCTAAAATGTTGAGTTTTCTAGCCTTTTAGCTCATATGCCGCGCCCGCTTCGCAACATCGCCATCATCGCCCACGTCGACCACGGCAAGACCACGCTCGTGGACAAGCTCCTGCAGCAGGCCGGCACCTTCGCCGCGCACCAGCACCTCGTCGAGCGGGTGATGGATTCCAACGACATCGAGCGCGAGCGCGGGATCACCATCCTCGCGAAGAACACCGCGGTCGACTACCAGGGCGTGCACATCAACATCGTCGACACCCCCGGCCACGCGGACTTCGGCGGCGAGGTCGAGCGCGTGCTCTCGATGGTCGA
>DASTGG010000184.1:0-3425 GCA_035719385.1 Usitatibacter sp. | reverse complement strand
CCCCGGGTCAGGTTTTCGTGTCGTCCGAGGGGATCTCTCGAGGGTCGGGGAAGGGCACGGGGCCCCCCGCGCCGGCGGATCGCATGGGCGGCGCGTCCACGCCGTACGAAGTCATCGAAAGCGATCCCATGTCGTAGCCGTGGGTGAGGATCGATGCGGGCTTGCCGGCCGCGTGCGCGAGGCCGGCGATGTAGAGCAGCGGCAGCCAGTGCTCCGCGGTGGGCGCCGCGAGCGGAAAGTCGGGATGCGCCTCGAGGTCCACCACGCGCGCCGGATCGGTCGTCATCACCTTGCGCACCGCTTCGTCGAAACGAACCGCCCAGTCGAAGGCCGCCTCCGGACGCTGCCAGTCGATGCGCCGCAGGTTGTGCACGACGTTGCCGCTCGCGAGGACGAGGATGCCGCGCCGGCGCAGCGGCTCGAGGCGCGCGCCGAGCTCGAGGTGGTAGCGCGCATCCTGGCTGCCGTGGATCGAGAGCTGCAGCACCGGGATGTCGGCGCGGGGAAGGACGTGCGCCAGCACCGACCAGGGTCCATGGTCGAGTCCCCACGCTTCGCGATCGAGGCCGACATAGACCGGCTTCACCGCCTCGGCGACTTCCTCGGCGACGTCCGGGGCGCCGGGAGCGGGATACTCGTACTCGAAGAGCTCGCGCGGGAAGCCGAAGAAGTCGTGGATCGTGCGCGGCCGGGCCATCGCGGTCACCGCCGTGCCGTTGATGTACCAATGCGCCGAGATCGCCAGCACCGCGCGCGGGCGCGGCATGACCTCCCCGAACTCGCGCCATGCCTGCGTGTAGCGGTTGCGCGCGAAGGTGTTCATGGGATTGCCGTGGCCGAAAAACGCCGCGGGCAGTGCAGCGGGCTGGTTCATGGAGTTCTCCGATAGAATCGCGGCATGTCCGATGCGAGCGAATTCCTGCGCTTCCTCGAGCGCGGGCCCACCGACTCGCGCAACGTCTTCAACCCCTGGCGCGACCACGACGAGCGGGACCGGGTTCCGCGCCGTGCCATGCCGGGCAGGCGGCGCGACAACATGCAAGCGTACATCGAGGCGCGCAGCCGCACGGCGCGCGTCCTGCTGCTGGGCGAGGCGCCGAGCCATCGCGGCTGCCGCTTCACCGGCATCGCGTTCTGCTCGGAGGTGGAGCTCACGCACAAGGCGGACATCGTCGCCCGGCGTCCGCTGGAGCTCACCAGCGTCGATTGCGAGAAGAAGCCCATGCGCGAGCGCAGCGCCGCCGTGATCTGGGGCGAGCTCGAGCGCGCGGGCTGCGCGCGCGAGGTGGTCCTCTGGAACGCCTTTCCCTGGCATCCGTACGGCGAGACGGTCACCAGCAACCGCAAGCCGCGCAACAAGGAAGTGGAAGAGGGGCGCGATGCGCTGCGCGCGCTGCTGCGCTGCTTCACGCACGAGCTGGAGATCTTCGCCGTCGGCAAGGTCGCCGAGCAGGCCCTCGGCCGCTGGGAAGAAGCCGAATGCGCCGGCTACATCCGCCATCCAGCGCAGGGAGGCGAAGCGAAATTTCGCTCACAATTCCGCGAGCTGGTCCTGCCCCGCCTATGAAAACCCCCGCTCTCGAAGCGCTCGATACCCCCGCGCTGGTGCTCGATGCGGCGAAGCTCGAGCGCAATTGCACCCGGATGCGCCAGCACATCCACCGCCATGGTGTAGCTCTGCGTCCACACGTGAAGACCGCGAAGAACGTCGAGGTGGTGCAGCGCGCCCTCGATGCGCCCGCAGGTCCCATCACCGTCTCGACGTTGCGCGAGGCGGAGTACTTCTTCGATCACGGCTTTCGCGACATGCTCTATGCCGTCGGCATCGTGCCGTCCAAGGTGCCGAGGGCGGCCGAGCTCACGCGGCGCGGGGCGCGCGTCACGGTGATCGTGGACGAGGTGGAGGCGGCGCGGGGGCTCGTCGAGACGAGCCGCGACGCGGGCGTGCGCATCCCGGCGCTCATCGAGATCGACAGCGACGGCCATCGCGCGGGCGTGCGCCCCGGCGACGCGCGCCTCCTCGAGGTCGCGCAGGCGCTGGGCCCCGCGATGCAGGGCGTCATGACCCACGCCGGCGAGTCGTACAACTGCCGCAGCACCGAGGCGATCCGCGAGATGGCGGTGCGCGAGCGCGCGGCGGTCGTGCAATGCGCCGCCGAGCTGCGAAAGCACGGGTTCGCCTGCTCCACGGTCAGTATCGGATCGACACCGACCGCCACGTTCGCCGATTCGTTCGAGGGGGTGTCCGAGGTCCGCACCGGCGTCTACGTCTTCCACGACCTCGTCATGGCGGGCCTGGGCGTGTGCTCGATCGACGACATCGCGGTATCGGTGCTGTGCAGCGTCATCGGCCACCAGCGCGAGCGCAACTGGGTCCTGGTCGATGCGGGGTGGATGGCGCTCTCGCGCGACCGCGGCACCCAGCGCCAGGCGGTGGACCAGGGCTACGGGCTGGTCTGCGACGTCGAGGGCCGTCCGCTCGAGGACCTCGTCGTGGCCGATGCGAACCAGGAGCACGGCATCGTCGCGCGGCGCGACGGCGAGCCCATCGACTTCGCGCGCTTCCCGATCGGCTCGCGCGTGCGCGTCCTGCCCAACCATGCGTGCGCCACCGCCGCACAACACTCCGAATACCAGGTGCTGTACGAGGACGGTTCGCTCGACGTGTGGGAGCGATTCAACGGCTGGTGAGGCGGCGCTGATTCGGAAACTCTTGCAGGTTTTCGTGCATTTGTTTCCTCATGCGACGTACTCGATGAACGTGACGCGGTGATGCCACGCACGCGGTGACGAGCTTCGCATCGCGCCTTTCCAGGCGCGCGTGGGCGGCGCGTTTTCCCTCTGGGATTTTCATTCGCACGCTCGCGAATGCATGCGCCCGGGCAGTGCGCCCCTATGCGCGAATCGTGCCCGTTCGCACTCACGGGCACATTGATTGCACGGCGAAGGCTCCATCAACGCTCTTGGGGTGACCCATGCCGGATAAAGAGACCATCCAACGTGCGCGCGAGGACAAGCGCGAAGGCAAGTCGGCCAGTACGCAGGCCGGCGAGTTCGTGCACCGGGAGATCGACCAGATTCGCAAGGGCGAGCACGGCGCGAAGAACGCCAGGCAGGCCATCGCCATCGGGCTTTCGGAGGCGCGCCGCGCCGGCGTCGGCATTCCGGAGAACCCGAACCGCAAGACGCGCGCGAAGTCGTCGCGCAAGCCGCGCAAGGCGGGCGGGAAATCGAGCCGCAGCGGTTCGACCCGCCGCAGCAGCAGCACGAGCCGCAGCACCACCTCGCGCCGCAGCCCGACGAAGCGCGCGGCCACGTCGCGTCGCAGCGGGGCCAAGCGCACGGCCACCTCGCGCCGCAGCCCGACCAAGCGCACGGCTACCTCGCGTCGCAGCACGGCGAAGCGCTCGGCCTCGTCGCGCCGC
>DASTGG010000183.1:0-4806 GCA_035719385.1 Usitatibacter sp. | reverse complement strand
CCCCGACGCCGTTGGCGCGATGCGCCAGCGAGAACGGGGTGCGTCCCCGGGGTGCGTCCCCTTCAGCCCTTCGGCACGTAGCCGGTGGCGTGGTCGGCACCCTCGCCGAAGAAGTGCTTCGACATCTGTTCCTCGAGATACTTGCGCGCGCGCGGGTCGGCGAGGTTCAGGCGGTTCTCGTTCACCAGCATCTTCTGGTGCTCGAGCCATTGCTTCCACGCTTCCTTCGACACGCTCTCGTAGAGGCGCTTGCCGAGCTCGCCGGGGTATGGGGGAAAATCGAGGCCCTCGGCCTCGCGCTTGAGCTTGATGCAGTTCACGGTGCGAGCCATTGCGTCCTCCTCAAAGCACCTTCACGAAAACCTTCGAGCGCCGGTCGTAGTTGTAGCGCGCCTTGCGCCGCTCCGGCAGGCGCTCCGGGTCCGACTCCGCGAAGCCGCGCTCGAGGACCCAGTGCGTGGTCCGCGTGGAGAGCGCGAAAAGCGACTTCGCGCCCTGGGTGCGCGCGCGGGACTCGGCGTAGTTGAGCAGCCGCTCGCCGCGGCCGCCGTCGCGGTAGAACGGGTTCACCGCCACGGCCGCGAGCTCGGCCGACTTCGCCTCCGGGTAGGGGTAGAGCGCGGCGCAGCCGAGAATGTTCCCGTCCGACTCGAGCACGAAGAAATTGTCGATCTCGCCCTCGAGCTGCTGGCGCTCGCGCTTCACGAGGATGCCCTGCTGCTCGAGCGGCTCGAGGATCTGCACGATGCCGGGCACGTCGTCGAGCGTGGCCTGGCGGATCACCTCCGGCGATGCCGGCGTGATCATGGTGCCGATGCCGTGGTGCGTGAACAGCTCGATCAGCAGCGCGCCGTCCACGTGCCGGCTGATGAGGTGGGCGCGCTTCACGCCCGACGAGCACGCCTTCACGGCGCACGGCAGGTAGACGCCCACGTCCTCGGCGAGGCTCTTCTTCTGCATGAGCTCGCCCGCCTCGCGCACGGTGAGCTCCGAGATCACCTGCTTGCCGTCCATGACGCCGGGCGTGTCGATGAGGAAGATCAGCTTGTCGGCCTGCAGCGCGACCGCCGTGGAGGTCGCCACGTCTTCCAGCGTGCAGTTGAACACGTCGCCCGTGGGCGAGTAGCCGATGGGCGAGAGCAGCACGACCTCGTCGTCGTCGAGGCGGCGGCGGATGCCCTCGACGTCGATCTTGCGCACCTCGCCGGTATGGCCGAAGTCGACGCCGTTCAGCACGCCCACCGGCTTGGCGGTCACGAAGTTGCCCGAGGACACGCGGATGTCCGCGCCCCACATGGGGCTGTTGGCGAGCTCCATCGACAGGAGCGCCTCCATCTCGACGCGCACGATGCCGTTGGCCTCCTTCACGCACGCGAGCGCCTTCGTGTCGGTCACGCGGCGCATGTCCACGTAGTGCGGCGTGACGCCGTGCTGGCGCATCTGCTCCTCGATCTGGGGGCGCGAGCCGTGCACCAGCACCACGCGCACCTCGAGGCTCACGAGCACGTTGATGTCGTGCGTGAGCTGCTGGAACTCGCCGTCGGCGAGCACCTCGCCGCCGAAGGCGATGACGAAAGTGGCGCCGCCCCATTGGTGGATGAACGGGGTGGCCGAGCGGAACCACTTCACGAACGCTTCCGTCTTGAAGCGGGGCGCGGTCTTGGGCATGGCCGGCATTCTAGCCGCCACGGAAGTCTCCCCAAAGCGCATGGATGGCGGCGAGCGCCACGAGCGGCGCCGTTTCCGCGCGCAGCACGCGCGGCCCGAGCGACAGCGCCTCGCACCCGCGCGAGAGGGCGAGGTCGCGCTCGCGCTCCGAAAGCCCGCCTTCCGGCCCGATCAGCAGCTCGAGCGCCCCCGCAGGGGCCGCATGCGCGGCGAGCGGCGGCGCCTCGGGGGTGAGCATCCAGCGCAGGCCCGGCGCGTCGGTGGCGATCCAGGCCTGGAAAGCCACGGTCGCGCGGATCTCGGGCAGCGTGTTGCGGCCGCTCTGCTCGCACGCGGCGATCGCCACGCGCCTCCAGTGGGATTCGCGCCGCTCCGCGCGCTCGCCCGAAAGGCGCACGACGCTGCGGTCGCAGACGAGCGGCTGGATCCAGGCCACGCCCAGCTCCACCGATTTGCGGATGATCCAGTCCATCTTGTCGGCCTCGGGCAGGCCCTGCACGAGGCCCACGGGGACACCGGCCTCGCGCTCGACGTCACGCCAGGCGCCGACCTTCACGTCCACGCGGCCGCGGTCGATGCGCTCGATCGTGGCCGCGTACTCGCCGCCGCGGCCGTCGAACAGCGTGAGCGCGTCACCGGCCTTGAGGCGCAGCGCCCGCGCCACGTGCTGGGCGGCCTCGGGCGCGAGCGCGAACTGCGCTCCGGGACCGAGGCGGACGTCGCAGAAGATGCGGGGCACGGAGCCGATGCTAGCATGGGCGCAGTGTCCGATTCCGATCTCACCGTCCGCTTCGCCGCGCGCGCGATCGACGCCGTGCGCGCCGTCGCCTCGCAGGAGATCCTGCCGCGCTACCGCAGCGTGGACGCGGTGCACAAGGACGACGGCAGCATCGTCACCGAGGCGGACTACGCCGCGCAGGAAGCGCTCGTGCGCCGGCTCACCGCCCTCGAGGGCGTGCCGGTGATCGGAGAGGAGATGCCGGCCGCCGAGCAGCACGCGATCTTCGAGCGCGGAGGACGCTTCTGGTGCGTCGATCCGCTCGACGGCACGAAGAACTTCAGCGAGGGCATCCCGTTCTTCGCCGTGTCGGTCGCGCTCATGGAAGGCGCGCGGCCGATCTTCGGCACCGTGTACGACCCCATCACCGACGAGGCCTTCTTCGCGGTGCGCGGCGCCGGCGCGTGGCTCAACCACCGGCCGCTCGAGCTGCCGCACGAGGGGCCGCCGCTCGCCGGCTCGGTCGCCGAGGTGAGCCTGCGCCGCGACACGAAGGTCCTGCGCAAGGCCCTCAAGAACCGCAAGCCGTATTCGAAACGCCTCACCAGCGGCTCGTCCGCCCTGTCGTGGTGCCACCTCGCCGCCGCGCGCATCGACGTGATGCTGCATTCGGGCCAGAAGATGTGGGACTACGCCGCCGGCGCGCTCATCCTCGAGGAAGCGCGCGGCCATACCTCCACGCTCGACCACGACGACTTCTGGGAAGCGCCCGTCTGGAGCCGCTCCGTCATCGCCGCGCGCACGCGCGGGCTGCTCGAGGAGTGGCGCGCCTGGGTGAGGAACGAGCTCGGCACCGGCAGCGACGCGTAGCCGGCGTCGCCCCCCGGCGACCCCCCGTGACAAATGCACTAGTCCACCCGTGATACCGGTCCATCCAAAAAGGTTGCGCGCTCCCAAGACGGGCGGCCGCCGCGAAGCTACCTTCGGGACATGTCCAGGCCGATGACGAACATGGATGCCACCCTCGAAATCAGGACTCCGCCCCAGGTCCCGGTCGTCGCACGCGCCCGCCGCGGCAGCCGGCCGCTGCCCCCCGGCGTCGAACGCCCCCAGGGCTGCGCGAGCTGCAAGCTGCGCGAGCTGTGCCTGCCGTGCGGGATGCGCAGCGCCCCCCGCGCCCTGCTCGACAGCGTCGTCTACACGCGCAGGCGCGTGAAGCGCGGCGACACGCTGTATCACGTGGGAAGCGAGTTCGAGTCGATCTACGCCATCCGCAGCGGCGTCTTCAAGAGCCGCGTCGTGCTCGAGGACGGCCGCGACCAGGTCACGGGCTTTCCCATGGCCGGTGAGCTGCTGGGCATGGACGGCATCGCCAGCGGCACGCACGCGGCCGACGCGATCGCGCTCGAGGACAGCGACCTGTGCGTGATCCCGTACGCCCGCGTCGAGGATGCCGGGCTGCAGCGCCAGCTCGACAAGGCGATGAGCCGCGAGCTGGTGCACGACCACAGCATGATGCTGCTGCTGGGCAACATGCGTGGCGAGGAGCGCGTCGCCGCCTTCCTGCTCGAGCTCTCGCAGCGGCTGGTGCGGCGCGGCTACTCGCCGCGCGAGTTCAACCTGCGCATGACGCGCGACGACATCGGCAGCTACCTCGGCTTGTCGCTCGAGACCGTGAGCCGGCTGTTCTCGCGCTTCCACGAGGCGGGCATGATCGAGGTGTGCCAGAAGCACGTGCGCATCGTCGACATCCCGGCGCTCGAGTCGCTCATGGGCGGGCGGCCGGCCTCAGTAGCTCATGCACGCGGCGTTCAGCAGCCCGACCGCTACTGACACGGCGCCCAGGAAGAATCCCTGCGCCGCCTGGTTCGCGGGGATGTCCCTGCCGATCGTGGGAACCATCAGCTTCACCGCGACGTAGGCGAGGATCTGCACGAGGCCGGCGATCAGGCCCCAGATCGCCATGTCCACCAGGCCCACGCTGTGCTCGATCGCGGCCGCGAGCGGGATCACGAACCCGACGATCGAGCCCGAGAGGCTGTACGCCGCCGCCATGTTGCCCTCGCGGATCAGCGTGATCTCGCGATAGGGCGTCACGCGGATGTACACCGCGACGAAGAAGGCGAAGAGCACCAGCGCCACGGCGAGGTACACGAGGAAATCGTCGAAGCCGGCGAACGAATCGAACACTTGCCTGCTCATGGCGGGCCTCCGTCGTTGTTCATGTGAAGTGGTGCGGCAGGAAGCGGCTGGAGTTGCGCGTGATGGGCGTGGCGTCCTCGCGGATGCCGATGCCCGCGGGCTCGTCGCCGACGATCCACGAGCCGATCACCGTGTAGTTGCCCTCGAACGCGGGCAGCGGATGGTACGCCTGCCACACGTAGCCCTCGTCGCCGTAGTCGCCCGGCGCTTCGACCGTG